>JAEWEO010000198.1 GCA_023389295.1 Bacillota bacterium | reverse complement strand
TGGTGAACGAAGTTCACTTGGTACATTCGAATTTATTAGAATTTTCAGGGTTGTTTCACTGTTCAATTATCAAGGTTCATTTGATCGTTTTGAAACTTTATGTTAATGTTGTTTCGCTGCCGACAAGAATTTATTATATCATGTCTTTTGCATTATGTCAACCACTTTTTTTATTTCTTTTTTCTTACTTCGTGGTGCTTCATCAGCAACGTATTTCATCTTAACACATTCATTTCTTCAAGTCAAGCATAAATTGTATTTATTTTTTATATTTTTTTATCAATTCATACAATTTACTTATTTTCACAATAGTAATTTGTAAATCCGATAAAACTCTGAAAATAGTACTTCGAATCTCTTATCCTTATTGTGTGTCCAGCCCCTTATCAGCGGCGGAAAATCATCATAACATATGAATAATGCAAAGTCAAGCATAAATTGTATTTATTTTTTATTCAATTTCAAGTCACGAAATACATTTTATCCCTTTTTATAAAAACTGTCTTATAATTACAATATTAAAGATAATTCTTAGACAATTTATAAAAACAATATATCCTCTTACTATTATCCATACTTAACGACGGAAATAAATACTATCACCTGTCTATAATAAAGTCAAGCTTTAAACGAATTATTTTATAAAGAGATGAATTTATATAAAGTAGGCAATCTACAACATTAATTAAAGGAAAAGAGATTGACCATAATGATTAGCCAATCTCAAATAATTACGTTCCTCTCTCTGTCTGTACAGCAGCATTCTGCTCAATAATCACAAATGATAGCATTCACACTAAGCTTACCCTTATAATTTAACAAAGTGATTATACAATGATTCAATAATTTCAACCATCTGTTCTTTATATTGTTGTGTAGTTACTCCTAATTCTAATTGCTTTATACTTTCAATACATTGTTTTCTACACAAGCCACAAACTTCTTCCCAATTAACAAAATATTCTTTTGATAAGCTTAATAGGAAAAATGTTTTATTACATAGTTTAATGTATTGTCCCATTGTTATATCAATATTCTGGAACTCTATTTGATTTAATAATTCCGTAAATCCACTATGTTGCAATAATCTACTTGTACAAACATTATATTCTAGTAATTCAGAATCTTCCGGTTCCGCAGTACCCTTTTTAAATAATGGTCTTTTATATGCACAAAAATCATATTCAGCGCATATGTACATATCTAAAAATTCATGAGGATAATAGTAAAATGCCTTATTATCTTTATTTTTCTCACTTATCATCCGAATAAATTCCTCTGTTATACAATCCGTTCGATATATAATTCCGGACATATAGTTATTTCTTAAAAAGAAGCTACTACATGCTTCATCTCCCGAAATTTTGTACTCATTTACTTCACTACAATAATATCCTCCAGCTTCCGATGATCTTACTACCCCTAACATCGGATTGGACTTCAGCAGCATAATGTACTCTTCTAAGTTTTCAATTATTACTTCATCTTCATCACTGCAAAGCATAACATACTTACCTCTTGCCATAAGTATTACTTTCCAAAAGTTCCCGATAAAGTATTGATTTTCAGTAAATTCGTTATAGAGAATTCTACTATCTTGAATAGCATACTCTTTAATTTTATTGTATCCTTCTTTATTTTCTGTGCTTCCGTTATTTGAAACAATAAACTCAACTTCTAAATCTTTTGAAGCACTCATAAGCTTTTCGATTGAGGCTAGCGCTCTATGCCCTCTGTTATAGGAAGGAATAGCAATACTCAGCACAATATCACTTTTTTCTCCCTTTTCCAATAGAGTTAATTTTTGTTCTATTTCCGTTAGGGAATCAATTTCGATCACCGGGCATATCTGCCTGGATAAATCAGCTAATACACTCGACTGGCTCATGTCAATGATACACATTGGATTTAACTTATAAATAAAGTCTAACATTTTAATTATTTCACTCTTCTTAGGAAGATTAGAACACTGTAAATAAGGAATTTTAATATCTCCCCATTCAACTATCCGTTCGTCTAAGGTTTCCTCCTTCACCACAGTATTTTTTTCAAGAAAGAAATCCGTCCTACCTATAAAAGACAGATCCTCAGCCGTATTGATCAATAGAACATCCTTTTTCATATCTTCCATAATAAATTTACTAAAATCTAAAGCTTTAACCATGAAATCATCCATTTCCGGTACGAACTTATCTGTAATAATGATAACTTTACTTTTCTTTCTATTCTGATTCGTTGTATAGTTTTTTAGCTGAAATGTAGCTTTAAACTCAGTCATTATTTGACAGAAAAATCTCCACATAGCTTTATTATTTAAATGTACTACTTCCTCTAGGAAAGCTTTTAGTTGCATGTAAATATAATACTTTGAGTATACCGTAAGTTTATTCGTATTCAAAACAAAGCTTATGTAACTATTTAAAATACCCTCATTAAAATCCAATCTTATTAAGAAAGAGTATAAATAGCACTTTAAATTAACCCTGTCATCCTGTATTTCTTTTAGTAGGATATTAGCAACTGCTTTCTTTACATCATCGGAAAGAAAGTTGCATTCCTCAAATAAGTCCAATAACAGTTCCTTTAAATTAGTTGATACTATGTCATAATAAATCTCAAGTTCTTCACGTATCTTTCTTATAATCAATGCAACATTTTCCATATTGTCCATATTGGTTTTTCCTCGTTTTCTTTCGTAAACATCAACGCATGCCAAACAACCGTCAATGTTTTGATTACTTCATTTCCCTACTACTAATCTTTATCTATTTGTAATGAAGATACCTCTAACATTTTGGACCGATCCCTATTTGACTTTGCAAATGTTTATATACTTATCAGCTTTTATCATTTGCGAATCAATCTTATCCATATTTTGATAGTAATACCGATAAAGTTCTCCAATACTATCTTTATAAGATGTAAATTCAAATCCGCCTATATTTTCAAGCATTCGTGAATTATCACCGGTATACTGATAATTCAAGCCCTCATGATTAAGGATTATCTCACTTTTATATATGCTGCACTCATTGATCAATTGTGCTATGGTTAGTAAATCAATTGATGTTGAAGGAGTCATATTAAATTCATTATACTTGCATTCATTTTCAAGTAAATAGTCCATTATCTTTAAAAAGTCTTCGATATATAGATAGTCAAACACTACATTCTGATTAATTATAATAGGCATGCGTAAGATATTTTTAATGATTGCATTTGATATAAACTTAAAAGAGTAGTCTTCGTATCTTCCAAATAATCCAAAAATGATGGGATTATAAATATTACTTTTTCCTTTGATATATTTTGAAATAACATATTTACTATAGCCGTATGCATCCTCCGGCACTATTTCATCCATACTTTGTTCCGTTATCTTAATAAGATTGCGCGCTTTATTATATTGAGCTCCGCTTCCAAAGGTTATTAGCTTTCGCTCCTTATTTAAGCACCGTTCCAAATTAAAAAACATTTTCAAATTATTCTTTACTACGTCGGTTTCATAATTTGCTTTTCTAGAGCCACCTTCGTTTGCGCAATGAATGATAATATCAATCTGTTTACTTTCTATAAAATGCTTCACTTTATCTTCATCCAACAAACTAAAATCATCTCTAGTAACAGGAAAAACCAAATATTTATTTTTCAAGTGCTCTGTTAGATGCTTTCCAACAAAGCCTCTGGCACCCATAATAGCAACTTTCTTCATATTGACTCCTTACAGTTATTTCTCTTCTTTTATATATAATATCCTATCGTAATACATCCTTAATAACCTTTGCCATATAATCAATCATTTCATCTGTCATTCCAGGATATACTCCCACCCAGAAGGAATCGTTCATGATTCGATCCGTACTCGTTAGTTCCCCGACTACTCTGTACCCTGTACCTGTGGCTCTCATCTCATCAAAACAAGGATGTTTAATTAGATTACCTGCAAATAACATTCTCGTTTGCACTCCCTTAGATTCCATATGTTGAACAAGTGCATTTCTATCTACACCTTCTTTGCATGTAATTAAAAATCCAAACCAACTTGGCTTTGAATTCTCACAGGCTTCTGGGAGTATTAATTTATCTTGAACTTCATTTAATGCCGCTTTTAGTCGGTCAAAATTATGTATTCTTTTTTCTACAAAAGATGGAAATTTAGCAATCTGTGCACATCCGATTGCCGCCTGCATATCAGTAGCTTTCATATTATATCCAAAATGAGAATAAACATATTTATGGTCGTAACCTAAGGGTAACTCACCATATTGTTTATCAAATCGATGTTTGCAAAGGTTATCAACACCGGAAGGACAGATACAATCGCGTCCCCAGTCTCTTAAAGAGCGAACTGCCTTGTGTAAAAGTGCATGATCCGTATACACTGCTCCACCTTCTCCCATTGTCATATGATGTGGTGGATAAAAACTCGATGTACCAATATCACCAATGGTACCAGTAAATCTTTCTTCTCCATTTATTGTATAGGTTGAACCAAGTGCATCACAATTGTCTTCGATTAACCAGAGAGTATATTTGTCACAGAATGCCTTTACCGCCCCTAAATCAAATGGGTTTCCTAACGTATGTGCAATCATAACGGCTTTTGTCCTATCAGAATAAGCCTCTTCCAACATAGTAACATCAATATTATATTGAGGAATGGTCACATCTACAAAAACAGGAATAGCACCATACTGAATAATCGGAGCTACGGTCGTTGGGAACCCTGCTGCCACAGTAATTACTTCATCCCCTCTTTCCACTCTCCTAGCACCAAGTAGTGGTGAAGTTAATGCCATGAATGCAATCAGATTAGCAGATGATCCTGAATTTACCAGTGAACAATACTTAACCCCTAGGTAGTCTGCAAATTTATTCTCAAATTCATCAGTATATCTACCGGAAGTAAGCCAAAATTCAAGGGAACTATCCACTAGATTAGCCATTTCTTCATGCCCATACATCCTTCTCGCATAAGGAATTCTATCACCTTCTTCATACGGGCTTGTTTGATTATGAAAAGTATCACAATATTTTTCTACCATAGCTAATATTTCTTCACGAGCCTGCTGCTCATTCATATTCTCAAACATTTATTTTCTCCTCTTGTTAAATAATCTTTTATTTGCTTATCCATAATCATTGGAATATTTTCATTATTAAAATAGACTTTTGCCCATTCAACTGTCTTATCAATCGCTTCCTCTACAGACCAGCGAGGCTTCCAGTTAAATACGCTTTTCATTAACGAACTATCTAGTTTAAGAAAATTCGCTTCCTGTGGACCACCGTCATATTGGTTAATCCACTTAATCCCTTCTCCCCATTTATTAACAAACAAATCAACTAAGGTTCCTGTTGTGACACAATCTCTGTCATCCGGCCCCACGTTATAAAATCCTGCACACTTATTATCATTATACTGCTTTTCCACTATCATTAAGTATGCCATCACAGACTCCAGCACATGTTGATAAGGTCTTATGGAGTGAGGATTTCGGACAATAATGTCTTTCTTATTTTCAATCGCCCTAATAATGTCCGGTATAATTCTGTCATTAGCAAAGTCACCGCCACCAATTACATTACCTGCTCTTGCCGTTGATACAGCGATCTCACCTTTTGAAAAGAAGGAATTGATATAACTATGGGTCACTAATTCCGAGCAAGACTTGCTGTTAGAGTACGGATCGTAACCATCTAATGGATCATTTTCTCTATACCCCCAGGCCCACTCATTATTCTTATAGACCTTATCTGTTGTAACATTTAAGAAAGACTTTACACATGAATTTAGTCTTACGCATTCACAAATATTAACCGTTCCCATTACATTTGTTTCATAGGTATAAACGGGATTTTTGTATGAGTCTCTTACGATCGGCTGTGCTGCCATATGTATTACTATCTCCGGTTGTACTTTTTGAAATGTTTCTTTTAATTTATCTAAATGCCTAATGTCACCAATGATTGAATCCATCTTACTTTCAATATCAGCTAATTCAAATAAATTAGGGTTGGTGGGTGCTTCTAGTGAATATCCGGTCAGTATCGCTCCTGCATTCACTAGTACTCTGCACATCCAGGAACCTTTAAAGCCCGTATGTCCTGTCACCAATACTTTCTTTCCCTTAAAAAATTCTAAATTTGTCATCCGTTATCCCACACTTTCCATGGTGCTTCTCCATCAGCTAAAAGCTGCTCTAACTTTTCCATATCACGTTTTGTATCCATACACTCCCAAAATCCCTTATGAATAAATGCATTAACTTCACCTTTTTTAGATGCTTCTTCTAGAGATTCTCTCTCAAATATGGTGGAATCATCCTTTAAATAATCAAAAATCTTTGGATTTAAGACCATATAGCCTGCGTTAATCCAGCTTCCATCCCCGTCACTTTTCTCTCTGAATTTTTTAACTTTGCCTGTTTTATCCACTTCAAGTACGCCAAAACGTTGTCCAATATTAACCGCTGTCAAAGTAACTGTCTTATTATTTTTGTTATGGAAATCTACCAAGGCCTTAAGGTCCACATTACATACTCCATCTCCATAAGTAAGCATAAATGGTTCATCGCCAATATATTTCTTAACTCTTTTAATACGTCCACCTGTCATGGTATTAAGTCCTGTGTCTACAATAGTAACCTTCCAAGGTTCTGCAACATTCTTATGAACCGTCATCTCATTGTCACTTGTAAAATCAAAGGTAATATCGCTATTATGTAAATAATAATCTGCAAACCACTCTTTGATAACATGTTGCTTATAACCGGCGCAAATAATAAAATCATTATAACCAAATGATGAATAATACTTCATGATATGCCATAATATGGGCTTCCCACCAATTTCAATCATTGGCTTTGGCTTTAAGTGGCTTTCTTCACTAATTCTTGTACCATAACCACCTGCTAATAATACTACTTTCATTTCAATTCTCCTTATCTACTCTACGTTACTTATACTATTTTATCAAGTGTATTTAATCATTCTTTATGTAAATTAATAAATAACTGATTCTCTTTGATATACCTATAACATCCAAGCGAGTTTTCATACTTTTTATCAGTCCATCACTTACCATTCTTAAGACTAATAAATAATCGTAATTTATATAATAAGTTTTTATCCTATTGTAATCTTTACCGATACGATCATAACTGATTAAATTTTACATATAACGACATGATTTCATTATACTTTTAACCCTTTGATTTCTCAACACGAAATATTGATTTTCTAATAGTCAAATAGTCAGGGCAATTAAGTAGGTGATAGCAAAAGAAGTGCTATCAATATAACTACGAATATTGATAACACTTCTATTATTATTATTTACTATGCCCACACAAGATTACACCGGTAGACGTTTCTTCCTGAAAATAAGTACTCCGGCTATAATTAAAATTAGAATTATTCCGATATAAATCAGATTAACTGAAAGGGTCGCGTCACCGTTTGCAATGCCTACGGGATCATACCGGAGCCGCATTCGGTAAACTCTTTCATCAGGGATCTAGGTCAATTGGGCAAAATCATTTAGAAAGGATTTGCCTTTTAAGAAATGCCTGTATTTCGAACTGCCACTATTATGTATTTTCTCTTTTTAGTAATACATAATAATACTGGATGACGGATTTTCGAGTAATTATTCCCATGAATTTTTCTCTGTCATCAATGACAGGAACAAAATTCTGCTCCATAATGCGAAGAAGAATATCATCCATTGTCGCATTTATTTTGACCGGAGGATTCCAACCTTTTCGAATAATCGTCGAAATCGAAATTTTTTCCTGCTCCTTTAAAGTATATAGATTGTTATCCAACATATGCCAGAGGAAATCACCCTCACTTACCGTTCCCATATAGGTTCCATCCTTTGCAACCACCGGCATAGCCGTAAACCCGTAGTGTCGCATTTTTTCAAGTCCTTGACGCAAGCTACATGGATTCTCTAGATAAGAAAGGAACGCTTTCGGCGTCAATAGAGTAACAATATTTTTACTCTCCTTGATTTTTTCTGTTTCACAATCCTTATTGATATATGCTTCACTAATCTTCATAAATTTTTCTGTAGTATCCATAGAATCGTAATCACCTCACAAACTTGATACGATCTGTCTTAAATTTACCATGGACAATCGATGGTTGAGCGTATCAGAAGCATTTTTAGTTTAAAATCAGGTATGATTTCCATAACATAAAGTAACTTAGCCTTATCTTTATCATAACTATTTTATCATCAAGGTGCCATAAAAATAAGATTAAATAACATTAAAGTTACATTAAGACAGAAATTCCCTGTTCGTTATTATTATACTATAAGAGGCATTACAATGCCAAGCTTCTAATAAAGTTATGCTCTATTTGATACCTTTAAATTTTCAGAGAAAAATACTCATATCTTAACTACAGATGAAAGGACGTAATCCAAAAACATAATGCCGCAACAATAGATAGTGGTGTCATAACAGTTAATGCAAGTAATCTCTCATTTTTCATTTTACATTCTGACCTTCCCTCTAAAACTGATTTCACTACTGTTTGGAAGTACAATGTGATTAAACTTTTTAAGTCATACCTTCAAAGGCAACTAGGCCACATTCATAGGGATGGTCAATATAAATAATATCCTTTCCATTCTCTTTATGTAAAAGTAATTTTAAAACGATGAATGCATCGCCGCCTCCTCCAATGATCATAATCAGCGCAATCAAAAAGAGAAGAGAATTACTAAAAATGATAGCAATAATACCAGGAAAAATACCAACGATGATTGTCGGCATGATTGCACCAAGAACATATTGTTTCTTCTTCAATTCTGCTTTGTAGGTACAATACGGAGTTAGCATCTTCCAAATGACACCGAACTCAATAGAACGAAAGTGTTCTTCAGCAAAAATACCCCAGACTATTCCGTGAATCCCCTCATGAACAACCGTTAAAACAACTAATAAAGTTAATGATATTATAGAAGTTTTAAGATCCCAAGCCAGGGAGATATTTTGATTGTTAATCATGAAATAAATCCAGCTAAACAAGATCACAGCAGGAAGCATCATCACAATTGCCATAACATTTGCCTGAACCACACTAACGGTTAAGTCCTTCCTTTCATATCCTTGTTTTGCTAGCTCCCGAACCTTTTCCTCAAAAATTTCCTTCCTTTTTACCTCTGCAGTAGTTAGTATTCTCTCTTTATTCGCCATAATTACCATTGTAACATGCTGTATCCTATGTCTCTAAAAAGCACTGATTACTTTGCACTCTATACAGCCTGTCACGTTTTCCTTCCTTAAATTCCATATCTTTTTCTTCTCTCAGCAAGTAACGGGTTGTCAATCTGATTACTCATGTCCATAATATCGCTTTCCTTGATACCTATTCTCTAGTGACTTTAATATTAATTAATTATATATCAGATAAAATACAATTTCTACCATAATTCGAACTACCATACATTAATAGTTATTATTAAAAATACCTAAATATTCGCCTAGCAAAAAAAGCCTTGCAAACATTGAGTCTGCAAGACTTTTGAATTTTGAATAATATTTCCAATTATCTCTTTGAGAACTGGGGAGCACGACGAGCTGCTTTTAAGCCGTACTTCTTTCTTTCCTTCATTCTTGGATCTCTTGTTAAGAAACCAGCTTTCTTGAGTACTGGACGGTAATCAGCATCTGCATGTAATAACGCTCTGGAGATACCATGTCTGATAGCTCCTGCCTGTCCTGTAAATCCACCACCTCTTACATTTACAAGAACGTCAAACTTATCCTGAGTGTCAGTAAGCACTAATGGCTGACGAACGATTAACTTTAAGGTCTCTAAACCAAAATAGTTGTCCATATCTCTTTTATTTATAGTAATTTTACCTGTTCCCGGTACTAAGTAAACTCTAGCAATACTGCTCTTTCTTCTTCCGGTTCCGTAATATTTTGCCTTAGCCAATGTTATTTCCTCCTTTCAACCTCTTGATTAATATTTAATCTCTAATACTTCCGGTTTCTGAGCTGCATGTGCGTGCTCAGGTCCAGCGTATACGTGTAATTTAGTGATCATAGATCTTCCTAAAGGTCCCTTGGGAAGCATGCCTTTAACAGCAAGTCTGATAACCTCGGTAGGTTTCTTAGCCATCATCTCAGCTAAGGTTGTTTCTCTCATACCACCCGGATAATCGGAGTGATTGTAATAAATCTTTTGCTCCATCTTCTTACCGGTTACTTTAATCTTATCTGCATTCACTACGATTACATAATCACCTGTATCAATGTGAGGAGTGAAAGTAGGTTTATTTTTACCTCTTAAAACTGCCGCGATCTCGGAAGAAAGACGGCCTAATGTATGTCCTGTAGCATCAACTACGTACCATTTTCTTTCAATTGTTGCCGGACTAGCCATATAACTTTTCATCGGTTTACCTCCTTATGAAAATGTGTTCTCAATTTTTATTTTTCATTCTTTTATGTCAATTCATTCATTTACGATCTCAAATACTATTACCGGGGCTTTGGTTCAAGTATTCTTCACGTCACAATTCATTATTATATTATAGATTGCCAGGTGTGTCAAGCATTTTCCTTAATATACTTTCCTTGATTTGTAAGAAAAAATCGCTTTTTCACATGAAAAAGTATTCTGTCAAACCAATCCCTTTTCTGACTTTTCGCTCCGTCTTGAATATACCGTATCCAATCAATGTCCCAAGCACATTGGTAATCAGGTCATCCGTCTGAAAATACCCTCTCTTTGTAATAAGCTGCAGCACTTCAATTGCTAAGCTAAATAATAAACCTACTGCCAAACAATACTTTAAAGAAGTATTCCCTTTCTTCCTCTTGGCAAGGAGATATCCAAAGGGCAGGAATAACAAAATATTTTCAACCGGATAAACATTATTCTGGGTCTCACAAGAAATGGTACTTAGTGGTATGAGGTCAATTCCATCCCTAGACCCGGGCTCTCTAGAAAAATACGTAATATACACCACAAAAATACAATAGCTAAATAATATAAGAAACCGCAAGTATTTCTTGCGGTCCTCACAGATTGTTTTACCTACCGATTGCCCTAATAACCAGCTTTTGACCCAAACAATAAAGAAGGTAGTAAATAATCCCGCAAATATTGCATTGGGTGCATATTGGATCAAAGCCCTTAAGATGTCATTGATTATTATTCTAAACATAGTACCTCATTAAATAGAAACGTAAAAGTAATTTCTACATTATCATGCTCCAATTATATCAAATAGATTTTTATAGTTACCACAAAACTCATGTATGCTTAATCTCTCACTAAAATACAAAGCTTTCTCATCATAAGCAAAGTCCATATCTAGTGCCATCTCAAGGGTGTCTGCTAGTGATTGTACATTTTCTGATTCATAGACAAAGCCCAGATGATTATTCTTAATAATATGGCCCAGGTTACCGTGATTGGGACCGATAATCAGCTTCTCATATGCTGCACCCTCACACAGAGGGCCGCTTGTCCCATCATAACCCTTACGATAGGGTAGCACTACCATATCTGCCATTCGATAAATCTCTATCATTTCCTCATCACTCAAATTCATATGCAATTTGTAGTTAGTAAAATTGGCCGCTTTCTTAATATATGCTTCATCAAAATCCTTCTCTTGACCGACGACTAACAGAAAGAACTCCTCTTTTATCAGATTAAGCGCTTTAATTAATAAATCAATCCCCTTCTCATATCTCGTCTCTCCAAGAGCCAAGATTACCTTTTTTCCCTTAGGGATTCCCCATTTATCCTTGATATTAGAACTCTTTATATCATGAAAATAATCCTGGAATAAACTCGGGTAATTAATAAAGCAGACATTATTTATTCCGTCTTTTCTTATCCTTTGTTCCAATAGTTCATTATGCACGATACCTACATGAAGATGGTTAAAAATTCTTTTATATATGAACTTATGAAGTATGTAATTCCTATCCTGATGAAAGGTAATTACTACCTTAAACTCTTTTTTTAACATACCTAAAAAAAAGCCATAATAATGACATAGAAGGTCTCCATTTAAGATATGGATTGTCGTGATTTTCTCCATCCGTGCAACCTTCCTTATCTCCAGCAACCACCTAACATATATAAAAATATTTGAACCAGCAGCCTTTAAGGGTCTTATATGTATGGTCCCCGCTATATTACATTCCGTTGGAAGCATATAATGGCACTGTATTCCTTCAATCTGTGATAATGCTCTCATATATGAGAAATGGTGTCCAGATACGGATGTATCCACAAATAATATTTTCATAGAGGCTCCTTAGTTCTTACGTTAAGATTCTTATACGGTGAGAATGTACTATTATTTAATTGCAAATATAACACAATATCATAATAGTAATTATTAATTGTAATATTTTTACAAATAAATAATAGCAATATCCGTAAAATTTAGCAATCTTTTTAGTAAGACAGAATCTGTCACGTTCAAACAAGAAGATTTAAAATCCCCGAAAAACTTCTTTATTATTCATCATAAGTCCATTAGCTGTTCAAATAGTTCTCTATCCAGCAATGGTTCTTGATCCTGATTAGGTTTACCATATTCTAATTTAGGAAATACATAGGTATCTTCAAACAACTGAACTTCAATAATTGCAGGCTTGTCATTGGATAGCAAATAACTGACCTTTTCAATATCTGAAATATCCTGGATTAGTTTGTATTCCAATCTATATGCTTCAGCCAATTTTGAAAAATCCGGTGATGTAAATCCTCCCGTTGGCGTGGTTTGGAAATAATTCTTTTCAAAATACATTTCCTGAAAATGTCGGATCATTCCAAGTGCATTATTATTTAAAATAATAGTTTTAATTGGAAGCTGTTCTCTAGCAATGGTTTGCAATTCTTGGATATTCATTTGTATACCACCATCACCATTGAAACTATAAACTGGCTTTTTAGAAGCCATACATGCTCCAATGGCAGCTGGTAGTGAATACCCCATCGCTCCATGTCCACCAGAAAATAATATTCTCTGCTTATCTTTCATTTCAAAGGATTGAGCAACCCACACTTGGTTCTGACCAACATCAGTAGTAATTACGGAATCCTCTGGTATATACTTACTGATAACTCTTACAAATTCATTGCTTCTTTTATCATCAAAACCGGAAAGACTTTGATTGAGTTTATTGCAAATACTAATCCAATCAGTATAATTTATTTTATGGTCAATCCATCTATTTAAGATGGAATTTAAAGAGTGCCTTGCATCAGCACAGAAGCCAAGTTCATTATCATGAACTTTGTATTCTAATTCTCCAGAATCAATATCTATCCGAACTAAGACTGATGACGGTGCAAAATTCTCACGCGTAGCTCCAACCTGTCGTACATCAAGTCTAGCACCAATAGCAATAACCAAATCACTTTTTGCAACTACGAAGTTAGCAGTTCTATCTCCATATGCTCCAATAAATCCATAAAAATGATCAAGGCCGGCTTTAACATCTACTGCAATCATGGATGAAACAACAGGAATACCTAAACGATTTAATTTTTCTTTCCATTCACAGCTAGAAAGAGCATCTCTAGATAATCCATTTCCTAAAAGCAAGACAGGACGCGATGCCTTCTGAATCAATTGATCAATCATTGTAATAGCATTCGGTGATAATGTTTTAGTTACGGTGTTTTCAGGTGCAAAACTTTCCAATCTATCAGGATCAATATCCGCCCTGGTTACATCCATAGCGATATCAAGTAATACCGGTCCTTTACGTCCATCATTCGCAACATAAAATGCATAATCAAGATACCATTTAAGCTTATCTGCAGTATTAACTTGAGCTGCATATTTTGTAACACTTGAAACCATGGAAACAATGTCCGTTTCTTGAAAACCTCTCTGTCTTACTTTCAGATTTCTTTTCTGCTCAAACGAATTCACTTGCCCTGTGATAAACACAGTTGGTATGGAATCCATATAAGCATTGCAAATTCCGGTAATCATATTGGTGGCGCCAGGGCCACTTGTAGCATATGCTATACCAGTTTTTCCACTTACCTGAGCGTAACCACAGGCAGCCATAGCCGCTCCCTGTTCATTGTAGGTTACATGAGCATTTATTCTATCTTGGTATTTACGAAAGGAATCCATCAGATGGGTTACCATTCCACCTGGATAGCCAAAGACATCTGTAATTCCTTTATTAATAAGATATTCAACTATATAATCTGATGCCTTCATTCATTCTCCTCCTCATCAACTAACATCGGACTTTACAAATCAGACAATTATCTATTCATAACAATACCTATACTATATGATATTTTTCCGTTTTTAGCAATGCATCACCCTCTATCTATAATTCTCCTATTCAGGGATTAAGGACTTAGGAGTCAATAAAAAGGGCGGACCTAATGTCCGCCACCTTCTCTAATTACTTACCATAGGTACCATAATATTTTCCGTAGTATTTGCCATAGTATCTACCATAATAGCCATTCTTCTCCATAGCAACCTTATTTAGCACCGCCCCTAAAATACGACAGTTGGATTTCTCTAGTTGTTCCTTGACACTCTGAGCAAAACGATAGCTGATCGCATTCGCCTCAACAACGATAACAGCACCATCTGAGATCTGCGCTGTAATAGCACTATCAATCACAGAACCTAAAGGTGGTGAATCAATAATGATATAATCGTAATGTACTCGTAGTTGATCAATCATATTACTAAAACGTGGACTATTCAGTAGTTCCACGGGATTTGGGCTATAGGTACCTGAGAAAATAATATCCATATTGTTGGTATTGGTATGATGCACCACATCCTCGAAGTCCTTCTGTCCTGATAGAAAATGTGTCAGTCCGTATTCTACTTCTCCTACCTTATATCTACCAACTAAAACTGATTTTCTAAGATCTGCATCAATCAAAATAACCTTCTTGCCTGTCTCTGCGAAGGATACTGCCAGATTAAAGGAAACGCTTGATTTCCCTTCATTGGGCGTACAGCTTGTAAATGTAATTACTTTTATATTATCCCCACAGAATTGAATATTCGTTCTTAAGGTTTTGTATGCTTCATTTGCTCGATAGTCAAGCTCTTCCCTCTTAAAATTAATTAACTTTCCCAACGTGGCTACCTCTTATCTTTCTTAGGTTCTTTGTACTGTTTCTTCCGTTTCTTCTTATCCATTTCAGTTCTCTTCTCTCCACCAGCTTCAATTGGGATAAGACCAAGGGTACTGATGCCAAGATATTTCTCAAGATCCTCTGCCGATTTAATGGTATCATCCATTAGATGAAGTACAATTATTACGCCTGCTGCCGCTATTACACCGATAAGTGCACCTATAATAATATTTTTTCTAATATTAGGACTGGAGGGTATCATCGAAGCAAATCCCTCTTCCACGATGGTTGGTTCCTGGGTGTCCATAATCTTAGCGATTTGGCTTACGGATACTTTTGCGAACTCATCCACGATTTCTTTTGCCATGAGGGCATCCGGATATTCTGCCTCTATTTCAAGAATACGTGTGTTAGAGGTATTAGAAACTGTAATAATACCAAGCATCTCTTTATAAGACATTTCCAGTTCCAGATTCTCAATCACCTTCGTTACAACAGGACGGCTCTTCACCAACACCATATAGTCCTGTGTCAATTGTGTACCCAATTGGATATCAGCCAGACTGGTAATGGAGGTAGATTTAGTCAGTATGTATAACTTTGTCGTAGAAGTATACTTCGGTGTGATTAAGAAGCTACTGATTAAGCCTACTGCAGAGGCTAATAGGATGCCGGATAATAAGATAATCCACAACCTTGATCTTAATAAATAAAATAAATCCAGTAAGTCGATTTCAATCTCTTCATTTGCATTCTTCCCCATAATTAGCTCCTTTAAATGTATGTGTTTTCTATGACTTTGATTGGATTCTCGTAAAATATTTTATGAATAAGCTCCATGTCACATTTTTTCCTAAGTGCTTTCACCGCCTTGGCCATACTTGGCGTTCTCACCCGATCATCATGACAATCACTACCAATCAGATGAACTAATCCATGGGTTAAAAGCTTACGACAGCGTGTAACCTCTGTATCAAACAAACCACCGATAAGACTATTACTATTCATCTGGATATAACATCCCGAATCCACTAGTTCTCTTATCAAATCTTCTTGTTTATACAGACAATTGTAACGTTCTACATGTGCAAGAATCGGTAAATATCCTGCTCTTATGAGCCCTGTGAAACCTCGAAAGATAGTAGCATAGGACTCCCTTGTGGAAAACTCCACTAATACATATCTGCTGTCTGCTAACGTTAGCGCCTTCTTCTCTTTCAAATCTTCAACGATAGATTCACTATAAAATATTTCATTACCAAGAAGGATACGAAGCTTTGGACTTAATTTGAGAGCTTCCTCCTGCACTTGATCTTTCAGGCGTAGTAAATCATTAGCAGAAGGGTTACTAACTCCTACTTCATAATGAGGAGTTACAAGGATCGTCTCAATCTGCTGTTCTAGTGCAAGCCCCAGCATTCGTTTTGTCATGTCCATACTTGTGGAACCATCATCAACACCCGGCAAAAGGTGAGTGTGAATGTCTATATAACCGCCCATTTTATTCACCGTTCTTCTTCCTAATTGTTTCTTCTATTCTTTAAAAATCCTATCAAGGAGATGAGTACTGCTGATAATGTGAGCCCAAATCCCCCAATATAGATAAAGATTTTAATATCCCATTTTAATAAGGTAGTAATTAATCTTTGATAATAATCCGGCATCACATCAATCTTACCATATTGTTTTGTAAATAGCAGATAACCTGCTGCCATTATGGTAATACAGGAGGAGGCTAAGAATGCGTAAGCAATGTTTCGTACTCCTCTGTGCTTATGTCGATGCATACGTACTAAGAAATAACATAGGGCGCCAATAACCAGGAACAACACCGGAAGAACAAAAAACATTAGTTTATGAAATTTCGTCTGATACGATGCTATAAGCTCTGTGAGAGGTAGTTCAATTGCCCCCTTATAATCTGCTTCCATAACAGATATGAGGTTCTCTAGCTCGCTCTTTCCTTCCTCTGTCAGAGTAATTTCCTGCTCCATAAAGTAAGAGTCCAACTGTAACTCAAAATCCTCCCGGAGCATCTTAGTTTTAACCTCCGGTTTCTCTCCCTTTAGAACACCCTCCACATAGCTTCTACCTGCAATAGCAACTCGCTCCAAAGTAATGACATCTGCCAATACCTCGGTGGGTAGTCCTGCTTTTGTAACAAGTACTTCTGCTCGTTCTCTAAGTTCCTTATAGACCCCTTTATAATACTCACTTTTATTAAGGTTCGTCAGAAAACTTCTACTACTTAACGCGCCAAATCCTACACCGATACAAGCAATAAGAAAAGTCAGCATTACGGTCAGAATCAGCGTAAAGAAATAACCTATGAACTCTCTTTGTTTATGTTTACTATTTTTCATAGCTCCTCCGACTATTCTACCGATTCTTCTGCTTGCAAGATAAGGTCGCAATACACAAAAAATCTTTCGCTTCTATCCCCCAGCAACTGACCAAAGGGATAGCAAGTATATAGAATTAGCTGCTCCTTCTCCTGTGCTAAATCATAGGCCTTCGTATCCTCTGAATCCGCTATCTTAGTTCCAATAACCTCATATATAAATTCACCATAAGCCGTAGTAATCTTGATTTGATCACCCGTCTTAAGAAACTCTATGGGTGCAAAATAGGTACCGTCATGACCACTAATTAAGATTGGCCTGCCTTCTCCCGGCAAAGCACTTCCTGTATAATGACCTACACCCTTTTGTAAAACAGTATCATTATCTCCATAAAACAAAGGTGCTGATAGGTCAATTCTCTCGCAAATAATCTTAGCATACTGTGCATTCGGCGTAGGTACCTGGACTTCGCTCTGGTCCTTGGTATCCTTAATAATAACCTGTATGGATATATCCGAAATGTTTGCTTTAGAATATTCAGAGACTCCCTCTTGGATCATTATATTACCGTGTGAGATAACATAATTCACTATAGGTTTTCCAGCAAAATATAGAAAGATTGCACTTAATATGGAGTAGATAACCGTCATCCTTAGATATAGAGATATCTTATGAATTATTTTATTCATCGCTGTGAGCGAAATAATCTGATTTGATTGTTACAAACATTCCCAATAGCATTAGCACTCCCATTCCTGCTACCATAATCATCGTTGTATTCATGTTAAATCCGGTATTCTTAATAATGGAACTAGCACTATTCTTCTCGATAATTTCATCAATTACTTTCTCAGGAGAAGAATAAATCATATCCTTCGTGGTACTATCAGATCCCTTTGGCTGATCGATGGTGTCGGTGTTTTCCGTGGTATTCGTCTGAGTCCCCTGATTCTCATTGTCAGAGTCTGCAATCACTCCAGCTCCGTCATTTGAACTATTATCTACACCATTAGTTCCATCCTCAGGTTCATTAGTACTTGGATTCCCCGGTTCATAAGTAGTCTTCTCCTCGTTTGTCTCCACAGGAATAAGATATCCTTCCAGTACTCCCGTCTCGATACTTCCATAAGCGATCTGAATTGCTTCCTCACTCTGTTCTTTGGTTAAGTCTACCTCATCTGAGGAGAGGTAATCCATCAACTTGTTAATATAGGACGGAGCCGCCACATATCGGACACCGTTATATTCATATTCTGCTTTTGCTGCCTTTAATAAATTATTCTCATATTCATTCAATGTGCCGGCATAAGCAGTATTAGAAACCATGAAACTAAGCGTCCATATTCCAAGAATAAGCGTTACTTTCTTCATTCGAATCCTTCCTATAACATAAAAATGATACACATCACAAAACACTTGCTTGGCTTTGCAATGTATATAGATTTGCATTATTCAATCACAAAGGATTTTTCGCGCAAGGCGAAAAATCCTTTGTGTTCTTATTCATAAATAAATTAATATGCACTTTGCCTATTAGAAGCTAGGAGTGAAAACAAGTCCGGAAGGAGTGCTACTAATGATTAAGGTATTATTTCCGGATTTGGTTATTGTAAAGGAAAGTACATTACCTCTTAATGTTACAGAAGAGTTACCAACGGTTGCAGTATAGGCTTTACCATCTAATAAACCGCCAACAAAAGTAACTGTCTTAGTACTTGATCCTGTAGTACCGGTAACTGTGACTGTCTGGCTTCCATAAGTCTTCGTCGTATTGGTTGTATCCTTCCAAGTCTGAATCGTTGTAGCTTCATTACCAAGGAAACGTACTAATTCAGCAAGCATTGCGGAATCAACGGTATAGGATACTCCAAGATAGCTTATGGTGATCGATTTTAACTCTGTGTAAGATTTCGCTAATACATAGGATACAGATCCATCTGCATTATTAACAACCGTTACTAGAGGAGTCGTTGTTCCACCACCGCCACCGCCGATGGGTCCACCGTTATTGTTGGTTGTATCTGAACCTGTCTCGGTCGTTTCACCATTCACGGTAACTTCAACCTTTACATCACCCTTGATGATTGGAACTAGATCCTTGGATTCTGCATTTACCTTCGTTCCTTCTGCACCTGCAAGAAGAACTAATTCTATCTTAGCGTTACATTCCAGATTTAAAGGTACACTTGAAGTAATTGTAATGTTTGGTACATTGACAACAACCGGTACACTATCTGTAGATTCGCCCGAAAGTGTAAGCGCTGCCTTTTTATCAATCACGATTTCTTCGATTACACCATTATTCTCAATCTTTAACTTAGCGCCATCTTTCGTTACTTCGATGGATACTTTGGCATTAGATCCTACAACAATTCTAGAATCAGCTGCTAATACTTTCAATAAATTACCAGCTGCATTTTCATACCAGGTATTTGCTTTAATCTGTTTGATCTCGATGGATTTGAATACGCCGTTATTATTCACGTCTGCATTTGGTGCATCTACAACAAGGTTCGTATCCTTATACTCGCCATTTGCAATAACGAAACTAACTTCAGCATCCGTCTTAATGGTGATTAAGCTAACACCACTAGCCAGTAAGGAATCGAGTTCCTTCTGTGTAGTTACAATACCTTCTTTACCAACAACCTTAATAGTTACTTTGTCCTGTCTGCCACTAAATGCTTTGGCAGTAATCGTAACTGTACCTTCTTTGATTGCTGTTACTTTACCGTTCTTATCAACGGTTGCAACTGATTTCTTACTACTTGTCCAAGTAATCGGATCATTGGTAGATTTGGGTGATAAGCTGGTCTTTAGACTAATCGTCTGTCCAACATTCAACGCTGATACCTTATTACTAATCTCTACTGTATCCGCCGGTGCAATAACTGTAATCTTACTTTTTAGATTATAGGTCTTCTTAGCAGGTGTTACTATCTTACAAGTAATTGTAGCGGTACCTTTCTTGATACCTTTAACAACACCCCAATTATCTACTGTAGCAACCTTCTTATCACTGGTTGTCCATGCATATGTAGACTTCTTAACCTTACCTATTACATTTAGATCATAGGTCTTACCCACTAGAATATTACGTGTCGAACTATTCAGCTTTGGCGTAGTTGCTGCTTTTACAGCAGCTGTAGGAGCCCCTACTGCTACCGCTAACATGACCATAACTGCAACTAATAATTTCGCCACTACTTTGTTCCATGCAAGTGTGCTTTTTCTTCTCATGTTCTTCTTTCTCTCCTTTTCGTTATTTAATACCCTATTTATATCTATGGACGAACATCAAGTGAAGCAAAATATTACAAATTCACTCAGTTTGTACCATAAAATACCATTAATTACATATTATATATTATCATTGTAAAAGTCAACCATTTTTCCAATTTACAGCAATAAAAGGTAAACTTCAATATCTTACTAATCCCCTGGACTATGCATCTTTGCTCGGTTTTTCAGTCACTTTTTTCATCTTGAGTCGTACATCTCAATGACAGCGTATCCTCTGTTCCATGAATTTCTACTAATCTTGCCTCTATATTCCCTAGCTCGTTATACTCCAAATTCTTACTGACATACTTATAAACTTTACTGTCAAATTCTATTTCACTAAAAGATTGACTCCATCTTTGTTCCAATGAACGCGCGGTTTTCTCAATTTTTTTAACAATTTCATTAAAATTATTTAAGTCCTCTGTCAATTGTTTGTTCCGCTCTTCTTTTTACGTAAAACAAAATGAGCCACTTCCTCGTGCTCGTTAATACTTTTGTAATAATGATTATGCGCTAATGATCCGGTTTCGTTTCGGAAAGTAATGCTCATTCAGTCACTTTCCCGTGATCAACTTTTATGACTGTATCAACCTTTTTCTAATAATTTCTTTATTATCCTCTTTGTCTTGCTAACTCCCCTCTCAAAAAGAGAAGATTTTGTATATTTTTTTAGTATTTCACTAAATTTTCCACTATCTAAATCTCTCAAAAATTCTTCACTCTTAGCTGGAACATTAACAGATCCATTAAAGCACACATTTCCTTCATATATTTCTTCAAAGTTTCTTTCGTAGAACACAAGATTCTCTTTAGCTTCATCGAAAAGAATCTTTCCTTTTTCCGAATTCACAAGAAGCATAGATGTACCTTTATCATCGTCCAATGTTTTATCGATTCCCCAAAAATCAGCTAAAGTGATATCTCCTTGTCTTGGAACTTCTTTAAATTTACAGTGTCCACAACTTGGTCTAATGTAAAGATTATTGGTCAGATAACCATGCATAAACAAGTTTTTCTCAGCCTCCATCACCAAAACACTTCCATCATTAAAATCTATCCTTGTTCTTCTTGGAGACGTATTCCAACCACCCTCTTTATACTTGAACCAAACACGAGTAATTTTTTTCCCTTCATTCTCTTCTATTTCTTTTAGCCAAGATAAATATGCTTTAGGAGAATTCATTCCTCTGCATATGAAATCAAATGTAATCAGATTATCACAATCCCTACCTAGATAGGCATATAAAGCAGCAACTTGGCACGGAGCTCCACAAAAGCCTACCAGTCTTCCAGTAGATAGTTTTAATTTGATTTCTCTATATATATTGCTTGGTTCACTCTGTATATACTTAGACTGTCTAATTCTTTCCAAGCCCAAATCATCTGATACAATTATATGTTCAACTAAATTACCTTGTCTATATTGAGCTCCTGCTACAAAACCTTCATTGTGAAGGATGGCTTTTGACAACTCAGAGAATACTCCTCCAGAAGTACTATGATATCTAATATCATCATTGTTTGACCAAGTAGCATAGGTGGTTGGTTCAGCTGAATGTTTTATAGCACCGCTGCCTCTTGCCATACATATTTTTTCGCAGAGATTACAGTCCACACATGTCTCACTAATTATAGGATAAATAAAGCCACACATATCTGGTTTCATGGCTATATTATTTTTAGGGCATATATTAGAACACGCTCCACACCCTGTGCATTCATTCTTTTTTAGCCAAAATTCTTTCATCCTATTTACTCCATCCTACGTTTTCTTTGATCACCTTTGCAGGGACACCTCCAACAAGAGCTCCCGTTGGAACATCATTTGTTACTAACGCACCCGCAGCAATAACCGCCCCATCCCCTATGTTAACACCGCTTAATACAGTAACTCGTGTTCCAATCCACACATGATTTCCAATACGAACTGGATTAGCGTGATTATCTCCATCCAAATAATGAGCATCTGAATCCATGACAGTAAAATCATGAGAAATAGCACAGTCATCTCCAATAATAATTTCCTCATGACATCTTATTTTACAGTCACTATTGATAAAACCATTTTTTCCCAATGTAAGTTGAGCCCCTTTGAAAAGGATGATATCTGCGCCATACATAAAACTAAAATCTCCATTTATATTCATTCTAGCATCTTTATCTATTCTGAGGATGCTGGATCTACCGTTATTACCCATTTTATTCGCATTTAAAGATATGTTACCTGACAAGGTAATCTGGGATTCCTTATCCAGTTTCAAGTAGTCTTCCTTTCCAACAGAAATCTTTCCGTCTCCTATTATCTGTCTATTATATTTCCACCTGTAATACCTGGTTTTTATAAATCCACCAAATGATTTCATCAAATTATACTAACCTCCAACTAACAAGTCAAAAAGCATTACTTAATAAAATAAATTTATCAGAGACAATCTTCGTGTTATTAAAATACAATAAAATAATTAGTCGTACAAAAGCTTAACTCACTTAAGTTAAATATATATTCTATTAATTCCATTACAAAAAATTCTTGATGCCTGGCTTATTTAATTAACTCCATTTTAAGCAACTTACTATAGTTGCCGAAAATCGCAGTTATCCGGGTCATATCTCAATCGACTATTAATATTAATTTTTGTAATCTGCTCAATTTCTTCATCAGATAATACGAAATCCTTAACTTGCGTGTTACTTAACATATGTTCAACTTTTGTTGAATTTACAATTGGAATATTTCCTATCTGTTGATGCCATCTTAAAATCACTTGAGTGACCGTCTTTCCGTATCTTTTTGCAATGGAAACAAGACAAGTTTTATTTAACCTCTGATCCATTCTAGCAGTTGAAGTGTATGCAATGACCTGAATGCCATTATCTTTACAGTACTCTCTTATTTCATTCTGAGTGAAGAGAGGATGGCACTCAATTTCATTAACCATAGGCATAATCTCGGCAGATTTTTTTAATTCCTCAAAATGATGTATATTGAAGTTACACACACCAATTGCTCTGCATTTTCCTTCTCTATAAAGCATCTCCATCTCTTTCCAATTATCTATAAAATGATCAGTGACAGGCCAATGCATCAAATATAAATCTACATATTCAAGCCCAAGCTCATATAAGCTTTTTTCAAAGCCCCCCCTTACATCATTATTAAATTGATCCACATTGCAAAGCTTAGTTGTAATAAAGTAATTCTCTCTGGGATACTTTCTTAGCACTTGCCCAAGAGTGTATTCGCTTGCACCATAAGCTCGTGAAGTATCAAATAGTGTGCACCCATTTTTCATAGATGCATCAATTACTCTAGGAAGATAATAATTCTTTTTAGCAACCGTTTCATTCTTTTTCAGGATTATTTTTAGACAACATTTTGCTTCTTGTAACTTTCTATTGATTCCTTTACTATGAATATATGTGATATCAGTACCAAAACACAGGTCAGGAATTAAAACTCCATTTTTTAATGTAAATGTACTCATATTATACTCCGATCTTTAGCATCTTTTTTACTAATACAATTGAGTCTTTAAATTCTTTTTTAGAAAAAAAGAGAATTCCTTGAACAAAAATAGGAATCAATACACTAATAACAGCCTTCATTGCCAATATGAAAAGGCTGTCATCTTTTATCAACCCACAAAATATGTTAGTTAACATACAACAAAATAAAGTTACTAATACATAAACAAAAATATCTTTCATATAGTTCCAAATTGACTGTTTGTAAAGCAACCTAAAGAGATTATAGATAAGCCAAGGCATTGATATAAAAACATAACTTATAATGGTCGATAGCATTATCCCATATAGACCAATATATTGAACCAAAATGATACTAAGTGCAAGGTTCAATAATGCTCCTATTAACGGTCTAAAACGATCCGCGTGCCATAAGCCAGCGGCATCTTTCATAGTTGCCCAAACCATAGCAAGTTCTAACAAATAAAATAGTATACAAAAGATAATTACATAATCAAATGAAAGCATTAACCCCTCGCCTACCCATAGTTTCATGAAGGGCTGATACAATCCAATAAAACAACAACAACAAATACAAAGAATAAAGCATATAATAAAAGATAACTTTTTAAAATCGCTATAATTCTTTTCTATTGATTCTGTTATCAAGCTGTTTCCAATTCCAGCTGTAACTGCACCAAAGATTACTGTAATAAATCCACAAATCGCGTTCATAATAAAATAGTAATTCTGATATACCGCAAGTACCTTCAGCCCCAAAAAGGCAGAAATTACAATCGTGCCGACAGCTCCCACAATTACGCTTCCTAACTTTGCCGTAAATAAATCCTTTATTCTCTGATTAATACCTTTAATCTCTTCTTTATCTAATTTCCCTTGAGGCTGATAATCCGGGTACATTTTATCAGCAACAAATGCCGTAATAATATTCGTTAACGCCTGTGTCGCTAACATTATTACAACATAATTATAATAGTTTCTGAAGATCCATAAAACCCAAAATTGTAATACATATTGAACTGTATTTGTAACAAGTGTTACCTTGCTAACAACATCTGTTCTTTGATGTGCTTGAAGAATGCTGTTTTTATAAGCAAACAGCCAGTATGATAAAACTGTGGCTCCAAGATTAAGTAAATACAAAATGTAAATATTTATTTCTGACGGTACATCACCTCTAATGAGCTTTGGAATTATTGGTGTTAAGATAATTCCCACACCTGCAATTACAAATCCAATACCCCTATAATACAATTTATATAGCCTCATCAAGGCACATATTCTATTCGAATCATCTTCTGCTATCGGTTTATACATACTATATACCATAGCCGATCCAATACCTAGCTCAGCTAAATTTAGAACCTGCAGGACTGATGTAAATAAGCTATTTAAACCCAGATATTGAACACCCATAAGATAAATAATGGCTGTTCGCATAATAAATGGGAATAAGATTTGATGTGTTTTTAGAATGACTCCAAAAATTATATTTCTTGAGGCATTCTTTGTTCTTTCTATCTTCATTTGTTAGTTGTTCCTTTCTATGATAATTCCATAGAATCACATATAAATTGTATGGACTTAATTCTTAAACTCTCTAGTTTTTTATCAGCTTCTAAATATCAAATTCCCGATGTTCGGCCCCCATCATAACTTTCGTCTTCTCAGTATGAGCAATACTAATAGTCACCAGCATTCCCTTTTGTATCATATAATTGTAAAGTGACGCAATGTACTTCACTTTTTATATCAACTATAATACCACCTGCTAGACACCGATTATTTGATGACACTTACGTAGCCTTGCTACTGTTCATAAATTGTTCATGACGCCTGACGGGCTCATCAATGCCATTTAGCCACATAAATAAACAACAACTTCTTTATTTCCAGCGCAAGTCCGCTTAATAAAAAGGGATTTGCGCTATTTCACAGGCTGGATCTTTTGTAACATTTTGATTCCAATTATAAAAAAACTTGACAAATCATTAAAATGTGTGGCTGCCCTTAAATAAACACACATTTAAGGAGGTATTACACTATGGATAACTATCCAAGTTATACGATGGATATAAGCTTTTGACCTGTGATGGTAGTTACATCTCAATGCGCTTTATGATATCGTGAATCGTGCCTTTGTTGATGCAATCATTCAGCCCGGTGTAAAACAGCTCATATCACAGAAGTACTAAAAAATAAACTCCAGTTTTGGATGGCCTCACAAGCCTCATTTATTCAGGCTATGTTTGCGAATTTAAGGCAGGAAAGTTGACTTATTTATTTATATTGGAGTGCAGTTTTCAAAAATTGAATAGAATCTTTTCTTAACACCTCAAGCCTTTTCTCAACATTAGTAAAATCAGTCTTCTCCTGATTAATTGCCAATATATTTAATAATGTATCAATTCTTGAATTCATTTTTATTCCATCCCGTTCAAATACGCGAAATTTTGTATGGAATAAGATTGAGAATACAGTACCATGAAATGAATCGGTATACAAGATTTCAGCATGATCTATCAGCCACAAAAATTCTGAAGGCCCAACTGACCACTCATGACCATTTTTTTGTTTTGCCTTAATATCGATTACAGTCATAGTTTTTTTTGCTTTTTCAACTGCTTCTCTAAAAGATGTACTCATATCTTCTACATAGTAAACAAGAACATAATCTCCTACTGGCATATCACACGTTTTTTTTTCAATACTCCTCCAATCCGATGCAGTCAGCAACAAAGTTGGATCTAAAACAACAGGAACATCTTTTCCTGTAAGTTGCTTAATAATTTGTGCCCCAGCCTCTTCTCTCACAGAAATATGATTGAAATCAGAAAACCATTCTTTATATAAAGCTTGTTTGGATACAGGTAATGAAGAAATACCGAAACTTCCTGCATACGCGATTCTTTGCTCAGGATTTGCAAAGGTTAGACACTCAACACTCCCAACAAAGTCATAATACGGATTCCAAATCTGATCACTACCTGCAATAAAATAATCAAAATGTTGCTTTATATTGTCAGATATCTCACTGTTAGTTGCATAATATTTACTATGGCGAATTAACGTGTCAAATTCCTGGAATCTTGCCCCCTTTGACCTCGAAATTCTTTGAATCACTTTTTTTGCCCACCGTTTAATGTGGGTCTGATAAGATTTCGCTGGATTTCTCTGAATAGTTTCAACTTCATACCCGAGTTTTTCCAAAGTATGTTGCAAAGCAAAATTCTGAAGTCTATTCCCATAATTAAATGATTCTATGGTAATTATTCCTATTTTTGTAGACATCTATGTCAACCTCGCAATTATACATTATTTGTGAATATAGTCTCTTTTGTGATGTACTCTCCGACTTTTTCAAAAGGACAAACGCATTATTTTCCATACTCTTTATTTCGTAAATATTATACTTACAAAACATTAAAACAGTATAAAACTGCTTAGTTCAGTTTCGACACCACCCAATTTATATTTGTACGGTTCATCTCCCCTTGTGAAGTCAAGTTCATCTAGTGAATTGCATTCAAATGCTGTTACTATATAATCATATGCTGCTCTAAACAATGGAGAATAAAAAGCATATTCTTGATCGAAACAGTTTTGCACTATTCTTACTTTATTTCTATCTTTTAGTCCATATAAATATCCAGCTATATTATCATTCAAATATACAACTAGCAAAAAAGAATTATCCAGCACTTGCATACTTTCAAAAACAATATTATTGTGCAGCTCTTGTTGCTTTTTTAAATAAAATCTGATTTTTGAAGATATAAGATGCAAAATATCAACATTATTTTTCATCTTTACTTCCATTCTGTCAATATGTATTTTTTTAAGTGAATTTAATAAAATTATATCCTGTGTTTTACCAAAAATTTCATAACGATATGAAATATTACCCTTTTTCATTCTGTTCAATGCCGTTCTTAAATTCTGCTTAGTACTTTTTGAAAGCGAATTGTTATATGTCTCTATGGACTCAGGCTTTTTTATAGCCACAGAAATAATCTTATTATCCACACCATATATTCTTTTTAAAAACATCGAAATATTAGTGTCATCTCTAACATCTGTCATAAATAAACTAAGCTTTGGATAATCTCTGTGTATTTGTTCTAATAATGCTGAGAATACATTTTGGTCAAAAACCATATAGATTGCATTAAGATAGTCTGAGTAGCTCCCGTTTCCAAGCAAGTATAAACCTCTTTTTTTTCCGATCCACTTTATCTTATTGCTAATGGTATGTATATAAAGCGGTAGAATCATTGTAATCTCAGACTCATCAAATACCTGATATACCACTACCTTATTAATAAATTTTCCAAACATTTTATTCTGCAACTCCAAAAACAATAATCTATTCCAGTCATATGATTGAAAAACTGTCATATCATTCCCTTCTTGCAATAATTCCCATTCCTGTTTTAACAATTCGAAATCTTTCAATGATTTCACGTCTGTTCTTATTATCTTCATCATTACATGTCCTTTACACATTAACCCACATGTTGATATGGATATCACTTATTATAATTAAAGAAATAATTCCCTTACATTTCATTTTTATTAGATAGTAATACATTTATGGTGCAGCGTCTTGAACCATTTTTTTATACGACTCATCAATCTCAAAACTTCATAAGGCAACTTATACTTAATTGCACATAACGCATAAATCAATAGTTTATCATTTAATCTGCCACTTAGCTGGGTCTGTTCTGAATATCTATCAATCGGGAAACTCTCCCAGTCAAACGTCTGTTTTTTTGAATAAGCCTCTATTTCAGTAATCATGGGAACACCCTCATAATCTAAAATTTTCAAAGATATTTCTTTAGTTCTAATACTATCTTCTAAAATTATAACTTTACCAAGCCCACTATTTTCTAACTCGCCTTTGAATATTGTCTTTTCATCTACCACTATCTCAACTAATTTTACATGATTGATATAGTCACAACATTCATAAATAATTATTTCTTTTACAATCTGCTCTTCCTCAAATCGAATATTAATTTCTGGAAATAGATCGTCCTCATCCGGAACCCATGCGCCATATTCTGGATTCTTAAATGGTTCGTTAATATTCAATATATCTGAAGAATCATATAATTTAAAATCATTAAGAAATATGGAGGTTCCTGATGATGTTTGTATCTCAGATTTCATCATTAGGTTTTCTGTTGGTCTCCACCAAAAAACAATATCATCATTTATAATTCCAAGTGAACAATAAAAAGCGTTAGTTGATATATGCTTTAACGCAGCTTTAAAAATCGGATTAAGAAACAGAAAATTCCCTTTTGTACTTTGATTAGTACTGAATCTTAATCTTTGATTCCAAGAAAAGCATGGTGATGACAGTTCATGCGCTCCATTAGAATATATGTAACTTTTTTGATAAAGTGTTGGAATTCTAGGATTAGTATAGTAATCTCGTGCTCCGGTCCATACGCCATCGTATGCAAACTTTTTCAGTACGATAGGCGCGTAGCTCATATCCTCTTTTAATAGTTCCCCCATCACTTCTTCAAAAAACAAAGATGCAGCTCTATGATCAGGATGTTTGTCAAAATCAACACAAACAATTAAACAAGCTTTTATCATTGCAATCAAATTCTTTAAGTCTGTTTTGAAGTTTAGTCTTGTAAATGAATGATGAACACCTTCGATTTGATAGCAATATTCATCATACTCAGCAAGCGAATTGGTGTGTGTCTTTCCTGAAAGGGATTCAAGTATTTTATTTTCTGGATTATTATAAATATGTTGTTTGTCCGCCCATCCATCTGCATATCCCATAAAGAAAACATTTTGCTGTGGAACACCTAGAACTTTCAACGCGCTATATGCTTGGGAAATTCTTTTGTTACCTATATTCCTATCTGAATCACCATTTGTAGTATAAATCAAATAAATCTGAATTCCTTTTTTCGACAAGTCATACAATAGTTGTCCACCTATGTTTAACTCATCATCTGGATGTGGAACAATAAACAGTACTTTAGTAATCATTTTTGCTCCTTTAATGATGATTCAAGTGTCAAAAGGTCAATTTTTCATTTTTGCTTAAAAATATGCACAAAACATAGTCTCAGTTTTAATTGCGAACAAACTTGTATAGGATAAAAAAAAGCTGTAAGTATTTAAACCGCACAATCTTCAATTTACGTTAATTATGTTTTGTACAAATTGCCGAATAACTTTTTGAAAAGGTACTTTTGACACTCCAATCAATGATGTTTAACAGTAATTTTCAATTCCAGATACAACCTAATAAGCATATATGATGCTCCGTATAATTTTGATTTCCACAATCTAAGAACTATTCTAAAAACGTTCCCTTGTACCCCGGGTAGAAAGCAAGCTGAATCATAACTCTTAATCCAAGAACTGACTCTTTCCGTCTTAATGAAGTCAAAATATGCATGCTTAACTTCGTTTTGCCTATTCTCTACTACGTCGATTAATGTCAGTAACAAGAAATATACACAAAAATTAGTAGCTACTAATTGATTGTTTTGTGAAATACTTTCTACTAAGTTAATAACGCTATTAAGATCTTTCAACAAAAATATATGCGATGCTGAACTATCATTATTTCGATAACAATATACACTTGTATCAGAAACAACCACTTTAGGAACTTGTTTTAAATACTCCAAATTAAACACGATATCCTCACCAAGTGCAAGTTGAGATTCAAAAGATATCATGTTTTGTAAAATAACATCTCTTACATAAAGTTTCCCCCATACTGAATAAAAGAAGCTCGTCTTTGAATTATCAATATGCTCAAACTGATTTATGTGTTTATTGAAATCATAAATCGTTGATATAATCTCATTATTTGTATAAGTACCATAGGAATGCTTTTTTTGTACATCAAATTTCTCTGTATCTCGAATATAATTACCAAAAACAGAACAATTAGTCTCGTAATAAATCGATATCAGAGACTCTATGGCTCCAGGCAGTAGTAAATCATCTGCATCAACAAATAGAACCCACTTACCCTTAGCTTTGGTTAAACCTATATTTCTGGCATTTGAAACACCACCATTTTGTATATGGTATATTTCTATTCTATTGTCTTGCCCACATACCGAATCAATATTTTTAACACACTCTTCTTCCGACCCGTCATCGATCACTACTATTTGCAATCTTTTATAGGTCTGATTAATTACACTGTTTATACAAGTTTTAAAGTATCGTTTTTCGTTATAAATCGGTATTATCACCGATACAATTTCGTTCATAAATAGTACCACCCTCATTTGTAATATAGGACTTTTTGTTAATCAAAACTACTAGCAGAAAGAATGGAAAAAAATTAAAGCCATTTAAACATGTTACTTCAGTTATTCCATACAAAATCCAAAGAATCAAATAAATATTAATTAGAACATTTTTTCTTTTTGCCAATAGATAAAAAAGAAGGCTGAAGATAACTACATATATCAATCCCATACTACAAAACATGAAAGTATAGATACAATCAAAAGTAAACGTATTTAACGTGTAATCCGCCTGGTATGACGCTAATCTTCCATAAAAGTCTATAAATCTTCCTAAATAAGTAAAACCTACTCTATTTAATGCAAACGCGCCCAAATTAATTCTACCAGTTAAGAAGTTATCAAAAAGGATTGCAATCTCGCTCCCTTTTTCATATAAACGTACTAACACGTAAACAAACAAGGCAGATAGTGGAAACAAAATTTTTGCCGCCAAGTTTACACATTTAATGAGTAATGCATTACGTTTAGAAAGCATTACAAGTATGATACAAATTATACTTAAGAAAAAAGCCGTTCTTGACTGAGACAAAAAGAAACATACTACCGCTATAAATATCGAAAAGAGATATTTTTTTCTATTCAAAACTTCATAATTAATCCACAAATTCATTGATATCATTACAAAGCAAAATGCTCCAAAGGAATTAGGATGCACAAAACCTAAATTTACTCGATATACACCACGAATAAAGTTTATTAGAACAATTCTTCCGCTAATTAAGCCCACAACGGTAAATATACTATGTAAAGCTAGCATATAAAGATTGCACTTATATATTTTCTTTATGATGCTATTGATATCAGAATTCTTAATAGCAATAATAAATAAAAAAGATATTAGTGGATCATAATATTTATTAGTCAACGAAGTATATAAAAGCACCAACGATATACCGAAAATAACAATTAATTCCTTTTGCTTATAATTTTTTCTTAGAATTGAATATATTACGGTAAGAATAAATATTACGGTAAGAATGGAATCAATAATATCATTGGAAGGAATTGCAACACTTAAAGAAAGAAACGTTTTTACAACCATGCTATAAGTTGCAATATCTAGAACCGATATTGTTAGCATACTTTTTTTCATTTATAACTTTTCCTCCTTTTTTTCTACATTAGCTATGGATACCGAAAAACTTTCTTTTTACCTGTACTAGCTTTTTATAATTCTCTATGCTTATTATATCTCTGATCATTTTTTTGCAAGCTTTCTTCATTTTTTTATGGAATGGCAACCATGTCGCTGTATAGTGATGAATAGAAAATGTTCTATCCGTAACTTCAAACTCTCCAGTCACAAAATCATATGCACAAAAGCATTCGCATGGATAAATATGAAATCCTTCAATAACCTGTTCTGTTCCATCATTCTTAAAACCGTATTTAGCAAAAATCTCTGAAACCCTATCAACCACAGTTTTTGTGTTCATTTTTCCATTTAGCAGTATAAATGAGTCGTTTTTATAGGATTCAATTATTTCTTTAACGATTAAATTACCAGGCTCACATGCAAATACTAAGCCCGGTGCAATTTTGTTATTGGCTTCTATACCCGTAAATCCTTTACCATTCAGGAAATAATCAGGGATGCATTTTATAAATTCCACATCGGTATCAACATATACTCCGCCATATTTATACAAAATATCGAACCGAGCAAAGTCAGAAGCAAATGCATATTTCTTTTTCCTGTAAGCTTCTACTATATATTTACAGGAACTAACATCATAATTCTCCTCAGTATACTCAACAAAATCCCACCCATTAAGCACATCATGGTTTGTTAAAATGCACCGCTGGATTAGTTCGCTTTTTTCACCTTTTCCAAACCATATATAAACTATTTTTTTTGGAATCATAAATATACCTCTTTCATTCTTGCGCAGTATTAATCTAGCACCTCATGATAATAATTTGCGAGTTTTTCATGCATTATTGTCATACTAAAATTGTTTTTAATTTTAGCAATATTATTCTGTGCCATATCATTCATAATATTTTTATCAAGAGCGCACTTAATAATTGCATTGGCAAGCGCTTGCACATCTCCAGCTTCAATCAATATACCATTATTTCGTGAAACAACTTCTGGAATTGCGCCAACCATAGTGCTTATTATTGCCTTTCCACAAGCCATACCCTCTAAAATAGACATTGGTAATCCTTCATTGTATGAAGCTAGTATTACTGTTGATACGCGTTTTAATAATTCACGTTTACCATCAGAATTTATCCAACCTACTACCTCTATGTTTTTCTGTAAATTCCTTTTTGATACTAGTGCTTTTATCTGATCAACCTCTCCATCTCCTGCTAAATAGACTTTAATCTCGGGAACAACTGTTTTTGCAATATCGACTGCATCAATCAAATCATACGTCCCTTTTCTTTGCCCTAATCTTCCAAGAGTTACAAATGATTTTTGATGTACTTCAGACGGAGTAATTGCAGGTCTCAAGACTTCAGTATTAATACCATTTTCTAACACCACGCAATTAGTCAATCCAAACGTTTCATCAAATTTATTTTTCCACTCTTTTGAAAGAGCAATAACTAAATCTGCATCTTTTAAAATGCTTATAAGCTTCTCTTTTTTCTTCGCATTACATTCATTATAAAATTCCATGTACTGAGCACCATGAATATGAAGAATAACTTTCTTCCCCCATTTTTTTGCTTTTTGTACATAATAACCCTTACGAAATGTACTTCCCCGTGATGCTGCATGAATATGATAGATATCATAATTCTTTTTTGTTAATGTAAACTTAAGGTATGAGTAAACGGAAAACAACAGACGGTTTATTTTTCCACCATCAATATAGGATTCAAAAGAATCTAAATCATAAAACAAACGCAAATGTTCGTCATTTTCAATTTCTTTAATTACAGTAGCCATGCCACCTTTAGACCTAGTTGAACTCGGTCCCACCACCAATACTCGCATTTTATTCCCTTCTGACAGACAAATCTAACCAGTTGCCCATAAATAAATCAAAATCATAAGATGAGCATCTGTCAAATCCCGCACCATTAGTAAATGTTATTTCTCCAAAATATACCCTATCTTTAACAATATAAAAATCCACTCGAGCATGTAAAAAAGGCTTTGATAATTTAGCCGCATAATTGAGAAGTTTTTCTAAACATTCAGGTTTCTCAATATTCCTTCCTGATACAGGATATCCCATATTTCCTTTCTCTATCCGATTCCAATTATAATCATAAAAATCCATCTTATGTTCAGTAAAACGATCTGTATCAACTCTGATCATTTTTGGAACGCCATTAAAACAGAATACTTTATAATCCCTAAGTTGTTCATCATCGGCGCTTTCAATAAATTCTTCAACAATTACTTTGGGTGGTTCTAATCCATAAAACCACTCTCCATAACAAGGCAAAAATTTTGCTTGAAGCCACTTTTTACACTTCGCAATAACACTTTTTTTGTCAAGCTTTGTTGTATCTTTACATATAATATTGAATGTTGAACCGTGAGTAACTTTTATAGCACACTTGGCTGGCAAACTTTCAAAAGGAATATCTTCCGGACTTGTTCCTGCCCAGATTAATCTATTCAATATTTCTCCACATTGCTGCTTCTCGACAAATTGTCTTACCTCATACTTATCACAGCATATTGGCATCAATGGATTACAATCATTCAATTTAATCCATTGCAACTTTTCATTATAAGTTTTAGGATTTTTCAAATTCAATCTATAGTGCTGTTTTATGAAAAAGAGAATTTTTAGATTAATTTCTGGAGATATTTTATATAGAATATTGAATGGCGTTAATATTACATTTTTCAAAAGGTTATCCATCTCAATTACTCTCCTCTATATATTTCTCAATGCTATCAAGAATCGTCTTAGTGTTACTTTTATAAGCTTTATATTCAGTTCTTTTAACCGTCTCTAAAGCCTCACCAATTTTCTCAGTATACAAGCATTCACAGATCAAATTCAGTTCCTTGAACTGTCCAACCAACTGGAGCTGGTGATCATCCACGTGCTCTCCGTTTTTAGCTCTTCTTGGAACTGCAATGACTTTCTTTCCTTTTTTTACAGCTCCGATAATCGCACCGGTTCCTCCGTGAGTTATAACAATATCAGCTTTCCCAGTAACAGTTACAAACTCTTCTCTACCCAAAAACTGCTTGAACTGATAGTTCTTCGGTTCATAATCACTATATCCAGTCTGTGCGAACACCTCATCCTGGATCTCACCGGTTTCAACCAGCTCATCAATAGCCTTAAGCAATCTATTAAACTGAAACTTCTGTGATCCAAGTGTTATAAAGATCATCTTTCTCCCCCTTAATAGATGCTACCCAAGAAAATTGCATTAGGGTAAATCTTTTTCATTGGTTCCCACTGCACGTAGAACTGGTCAGCATACTTATACATTAGTTTTCCGGTTTCTGTAGCAGATGTCACTTTTGCAAATGACTCTATGTAAATAAGCTTTCCGCCACACACTTTTACAAGCAAACACAGCGGAATCATAGCAAGAACACCGGTCGTGATAATAATATCAGGCTTTTCTTTTATTGAGATTCGTAACGCTTTGAATAAATTCACAAGCATCCACAATGGAAAAAGCTTTTCTTTTCTGTTGACCTGATGCATGTAGTACATCTTCACGCCCTTAACGGTTGTCTTATAAGATGTTTTCTCCGTTACAACAAAACTATCGTACTTCTCCATTAATGGTGTCAGCATCAGCAACTGTTCAAAATGTCCGCCCGAAGATGCTGCAAAACAAATCTTTTTTCCCATTCTTCTCAACTCCCACGGGCAGGTAAGCGCGACGCCCGTTAATCTCTCTGAAAAATATCTCTTGTGTAAACTTTCTCTTTCACATCATCCAAACTACTGTTATTTCTATTAGCGATAATCGCCTGGCTCATTTTCTTAAACTCATCCAAGTTCCCTATTACCTTCGAACCAAAGAAAGTGCTGCCACTTTCTAGCGTAGGCTCATAAATCACAACCGTAGCACCCTTGGCTTTTATTCTCTTCATAACCCCTTGAATTGCAGACTGTCTGAAGTTGTCAGAATTACTCTTCATAGTCAAACGGTAAACACCAATGACACATTCCTTCTCATAATCCTTGCTGAAATGACCATGATTAAAATAGTCATAGTACCCGGCCATCTTCAAAACCTGATCCGCGATGAAATCTTTACGAGTTCTGTTGCTCTCAACAATTGCAGACATCATGTTCTGCGGAACATCCGCGTAGTTTGCCAACAACTGTTTCGTATCCTTTGGCAGACAGTAACCACCATACCCAAATGATGGATTGTTGTAATGCATTCCAATTCTTGGATCCAATCCAACGCCATTAATAATGGCATGTGTATCAAGGCCTTTCATCTCGGCATAAGTATCAAGCTCATTGAAGTAGCTAACTCTTAGCGCCAAATAAGTATTAGCAAAAAGCTTAACTGCTTCTGCTTCAGTAAATCCCATATATAGGGTATCGATATCTTTTTTAATTGCACCTTCCTGGAGCAATCTAGCAAACGCATGAGCAGCCTCTTCACAGTCTGAATCACAACTCACAATGATACGGCTTGGATAGAGGTTGTCAAACAATGCCTTTGACTCTCTAAGAAATTCGGGACTGAACATAATTTTGTTCGTTCCATACTTCTTTCTGGCACTCTCTGTGTAACCAACCGGAATGGTGCTCTTGATAATCATCCACGCCTCAGGGTTAGAATCCATTACAATTTCAATCACACTCTCCACAGCAGAAGTATCAAAATGCTGGGTAGTAGAATTATAGTTGGTAGGAGCAGCAATGATGACATATTCAGCATTCTTGTACGCTTCCTTACTATCAGTAGTGGCAGTTAAATCCAGCTCTTTCTCAGTCAGATATTTTTCAATATAATCATCCTGGATAGGACTCTTTTTGTTGTTAATCATCTCAACCTTAGTTTCAATAATGTCAACTGCTATAACTTTATTATGCTGAGCAAGTAATACTGCTAGAGACAGTCCAACGTATCCTGTTCCCGCTACTGCAATGTTCTTTTTCATAATCTCCCTCGATATAATATTTCTATTAGTCTCTATTTATTAGCTTTATGCAGAGCGTAAAGCTTTTTAAAAAATTGTTATTCTAGTTTTGAGCTTCCAATGAAGCAGTCACTATACACAAGTGCTTCGGGGCTTTGTTCCTAATATAATTCATGCTTATAAATCAATATTCATATCATGCCGCATACACATGTATTAATTATTATGTTCATGATTGCACCTGTATCAGCTCTATATAAAAGACCACCTCTACCTTGACCCTCTCCCTAACACCACTACCCCCACAGTCTTCATGATCAACTTCAAATCCATTCGAATAGACCAGTTATCAATATACTCAAGATCCATCTTAACTACCTCTTCGAAGTTGTTAATATCACTTCGACCACTCACCTGCCATAGTCCTGTCAGTCCTGGTTTTAGACTGAGTCTTCTCTTATGTCTACCCTCATATTGAAGGAATTCGTCCTCTGTTGGAGGTCTTGTTCCAACAAGGCTCATATCGCCTAAGAGTACATTAAAGAACTGGGGGAATTCATCTAGGCTTGTCTTACGAATGAACTTTCCAATCTTCGTAATTCTTGGATCATCCGTGATTTTGAACATGAGTCCTTCCATTTCGTTCTGATCCATAAGTTCCTGCTTGCGTTTCTCTGCATCCGCATACATAGATCGAAATTTATAAATTTTAAATTTTCTTCCATTTTTTCCCACCCTAATTTGGGAGAAAAAAATTGGTCCCCTCGATTCGATTTTAATCGCTGGCGCCAAGAATATTGTTATAATAATCGTTAATATACAGCCGCATAACCCACCAATAAGATCGAAACATCGCTTTATTATGGCATGGTTTAAGTCGAATAATCCTGTGGAGAAGGTAATAACCTGATGTCCTGCAAATTCATTTACTGTCTTCTCTTTTATATTTAAATTGTTAAAGATATCTAAGTTCATATGTACAATGACACCCATCTGCTCAAACTCTAGAATTAACTCCTCAAGTTCGATGTTGTAATGACTGGGTAGATGGATAAATACTTCATCAACTACATTAAGTCTTGCCACCTCAAGTAGATTATCTCGCGTGGCTACCACTTCAATTCCTTCAATTTTATCGCCAATCCGATTCTTATCCCATAGCGCTATGGAGTTGATAAGAATATTCCATTCATATTCTTTTCGTATCTTCTTAATCACCGTACTTGCATTCTTAGATAAGGTAATTAGCATAACCTTATTGCTGGAGGAGCTTCTCTTATAGCTGATAAGCATGATTAACTTAAGATAAGAACGGGCCACATAGGTAATAAGAATGTTCAAACTAAAGAACAATAAGAGAAATATTCTTGAGAATACACTTCCAATCTGTAATGCAATCATATAGGCAAACAGTATCATACAGATCTTAACTTGATCCTTCACTACGCTTACCATCTCTTCAAAGAAATCCCGCTTGAAGAAATTCGTATTGCGATACCCCATATTGCTAATAACAATAATTGATAATATTAGGATAATTAACACATTCCCGTAGGGACCAAGAAGGTTATTCCTTGTTAAGATCCCTCCCCTGATGTATGCCGCTATATAAAATGCTACCAGCATGCATAATATATCAACCAACATTGTCATCCTACTTGTTACCCTGGCATTCTCCCACTTCATCTTAATACAACCTCATTCTCCTGCAGTATAGATACTTCACTATTCTTCTCATTGGAGTGTATGTACAACTTATAGTGCCTTGATATAACGATACAGATCGTTAAAGCACTTAATAATAACACGATAACTATAATTAGAAGTGGTGTATTCATTCCCCCGCTATCATTCGTGTTTGTTATAAACTCTGCCAAAAATGTTAGAATCCTATTCATAAAAAGTCCCCTCACTTTTTAATCTAACTGTAATTAATAGTTATACATCTTAGTGGAATACATTATGTATTGGAAAAGGAAATATTTTCTATATGTATACATATATTCTCTGGGTTAATAATACAATTAAACCTAATCTTTCCAATTGATCCACTACACGTACCTAGTATTATAATACTAATTTCCTATAAGTCAACCAGTTCAAGGACATATTTCCCTTTTTAGTAAATTCCTTTTATTATTTTACATATATTCATAACTATTCTACAATATTTTACTACATTTAGGAATATTTTCTGGTTCCAACGTTTATGCATATATTATGCATAATTATTCGTTATTATAATAAAAAAAGTAGAAGATGAATGAATTTTGTCATTTATCTTCTACTTTTAAGCTCTATATTTCATTTGATATACATCTTTTATTTATTTCTCTAATTTATTTCTCTAATCTATATTTCTTCTGCAAATACTACGCCCTCTATCGCGCATAGTTCAGTAATAACATCCAATTTAATTCTCTTCTTCTTCAGCCTTAGGGTCATAATCGCACCTGAAGTATTATTATCATAGGTGGATTTCACCATCTCTATGGCCTCGATATGAAGATGATTGCTTCGAATCGAATCAAGAACCATTGAAATTGAGGCTGTCTTTTGAAATTCAATATAAATATCCAGGACCTTCGATTTAGACAGCATATAGTTATCTACACGGTGCAGTACAACGGTTGCAAAAGCAATCAAAAGACAACTAAAGATGGCTGCCTTATAAAATCCAATTCCAATGGCTAAACCCATACAGGCGGTAGCCCATAAGGCGGCGGCAGTCGTTAATCCCTTTACCTGATGTCTACCCGTTACGATGATTGTGCCGGCACCTAGAAAACCGATTCCGGAAATGACCTGTGCCGCCATTCTCGTAGGATCACCAACACCGTATTCCTGAAAAATGTATTGATTGGTCATAATAGCTAGAGTTGATCCGAGACAGACTAAGATATGCGTACGAAGTCCGGCCGGACGACCTGCTCTACCACGTTCAAATCCAATAATACCTCCAAGAAGCACAGATAAGAACAGGCGCAATACAATGGTGGTATCATTAATTGAGTTTAAATCCCAGGAGAAATCAAACATACTTACCTCTTTCCTATTCCTTGTTCCTGTTACAATTTTATCTTATGAACCTTACTCTTATGACTAGAAGTTCGGATATTCAATCTTGATTAAAGTTAATCCCTGCGGTAAAGCAGTTGGCCCTGCAAGGCTACGATCACAGCCTGCAAGAATATCCTTCACTTTCATTGGAGGATAAGCGCCACGTCCCACCTCGATTAAAGTACCTGCTATAATTCGTACCATATTATAAAGAAATCCACTACCCGTCACAGAAATCGTAATCATATCCACATTTTTGGTTACCTTAAGTTGATAAATAGTCCTTACTGTATCTAGCACCTGTGTTTTAACAGAGCAAAAACTCTTAAAATCATGTTCTCCTACCAAATAGCTAGCTGCCTCCTGCATGAGATTTACGTCCAGTTCATAATAGACGTGCGTTGCATAGAGTCGCTCGGTGGGAAGTACAATTCTTCGATTCATAATCCGGTATTCATATGTTTTATAACTAACGCACTTCCTGGGATGGAAATCCTCCGGTACCTCTACTGAGGTCTGTACACGAATATCTTCTGGCAAACGTTGATTAACAGCCATACAGATCTTCTGGGCAGGTATTGCGCTATTTGTATCAAAAACGGCCACATTACCAAGTGCATGGACACCGGAATCAGTTCGACTGGCTCCTATGACAAGGATATCCTCTCCCAAAAGCTCCGATAACGCTTTGTTAAGTGCAGCCTCTACGGTTGGAAGCCCCGGTTGAAGCTGCCAACCACAATATGACGTTCCATCATAGGCGATTTCCAGTTTCACACGTTTCATTATATCATTCCCCTCTTACCCATGATACCAACCGTAATGATAATTCCAAGATAAAGAAGAAGAAAGAAATAAGCACTAAAGTCCCTCTTATGATAATGAAGAGGCTTCATCTTCGTGCGACCGTCGCCGCCCCTATAGCATCTTGCCTCCATAGCCATGGCCAGATCATTGGCTCTACGAAATGCTGATACAAAGAGCGGTACCAAAAGTGGGATTAAGCTCTTTGCTCTCTTCATCAATCCACCGGACTCAAAATCAGCACCTCTAGCCATCTGTGCCTTCATAATTTTATCTGTTTCCTCCAGCAGAATGGGGATGAAACGAAGCGCAATGGACATCATCATGGCGATTTCATGAACAGGCACCTTAATACGACCAAGGGGTCTCATAATCTTCTCAAGCCCATCCGTTAACTGATTCGGTGTCGTGGTAAAGGTCATAAGAGAAGAACCAAGGATCAAGAAGGTTAGTCGAATACCCATGAAAATAGCAGTCTTTATACCTTCCTCTGTAATTTTAATAAAATAAAAACGAAAGATCTCATTACCGGGAGTAAAAAACAGGTTAAAAAACATAGTAAACACCAGTAATATGACAATGGCTTTTAGACCTCTAACAATAAAGGAAAAAGGAACCTTTGACAATTTTATGATGGAAACTAAAAATAATGCTACTACCACATACCCAAGTAATGATTCAAATAAAAACAAGGATACGATAAATAGAAATGTACCGATTAATTTTACCCTAGGATCCAGGCGATGTAAGATGGAATCCGTCGGATAATATTGTCCGATTGTTATATCTCTGATCATAATGTACTCACTTTCTTACAAGATGTCATTTCATGGCACCTTTGTCATTAATTTTTAGGTCGCAATTAGCAACCTCCAGACTCTATTTAGCGACGAAAACACTTTAATAACTCATCCCTGGCTTCAGCCACCGTTGTAGCATCTGTATTAACCGGGAAGCCGTTCTTCTTTAGAGCATTCATGACATAAGTAACCTGTGGAGCAGCCAGATGCATCTCTTCTAACTCTTGATATCTGGCAAAAACCTCTTTGACCTTATGTTGCATTACTAATTCACCACGGTTCATAACAAAAAGACGATCTGCATAATTAGCTACATCCTCCATACTATGGGTTACAAGAATGATGGTAAGCCCGCTCTCCTTGTGAAGCTTCTCTATCTGCTCTAAGATATCATCCCTACCCTTAGGATCAAGCCCTGCTGTCGGTTCATCCAGTATTAATACTTCTGGCTTCATAGCAAGAACACCCGCGATGGCCACTCTACGCTTTTGTCCACCGGATAACTCAAAGGGTGAAGCATCCAAAAGGTCCTCACCAATACCAACCATTTTAAGAGCATCATACGCACGTAGCTCGCACTCTAACTTCTCAAGTCCCAAATTCGAGGGACCATAGATGACATCCTTAAACACCGTTGTTTCAAAAAGCTGATGCTCCGGATATTGAAATACAAGGCCTACTTTACTTCTTAATTGTCTTAGATTATAGCCTTGTCCATAGATATCTTCTCCATTGTAATAGACATGACCGCTGGTAGCTTTCATCAAGCCATTCATATGCTGAATTAAGGTAGATTTACCGGAACCTGTATGACCAATGAGCCCGATAAATTCTCCTTTGTTAATGGTAAAGCTAACATCCTTAATGGCATGTCTTTCAAATGCTGTACCACTACTATAAACATGATTTATTTTATCAAATATAATCTGCAATTTTTTCACCTACTTGCCTGAGTGCATACTGATCTGGTAGCACTCAAATATTTATTATAAGTCCTATCACCTATTTTAGCCCTTCTAGGACCTCTACCAGTTCTTCTACCGTAAGAATACCCTCCGGTATGGGAAGTCCGGCTTTTCTTAGTTCAAAGGCTAATTCTGTAACCTGGGGAACATCAAGACGATACTTCTTGATTTCCTCCACATGGGAGAATATCTCCCTAGGAGTTCCCTCCATCACCACATGACCATGATCCATGACAAATACATGATCTGCGAAGATCACTTCGTCCATATGATGGGTTATAAGAATTACAGTTACATTTTCTTTCTCATTTAATTCACGAACGGTAGCGATAACCTCTTTACGACCATTCGGGTCCAACATAGCTGTCGGTTCATCCATGATAATGCATTGTGGCTTCATGGCCATAATGCCGGCAATCGCAACGCGTTGTTTTTGTCCGCCGGATAGTTTATTTGGAGAGGAATTACGATATTCTAGCATTCCTACTGCCTTTAAGCTCTCCTCTACTCTCTTCCAGATCTCCTCTGTAGGAATTCCAAGATTTTCAGGACCAAAGCCCACATCTTCCTCTACTACAGTAGCAATGATCTGATTATCCGGATTTTGAAATACCATTCCTGCCGATTGACGAATGTCCCAGAGATTTTTCTCATCTTTTGTATTCAGTCCATTGACCCAGATGGTTCCCTCCGTAGGATGAAGAATCGCATTGATATGCTTTGCAAGGGTAGATTTACCGGAACCATTGGCACCAAGAACAGCTACAAAATCACCCTTCTTTACCTGTAAATCCACTTGATCAATTGCTTTATTAATCGACTCCACATTCCCATCTTCATCACGTCTAATATATTCAAATGTAAGACCCTTGACCTTAATCATTTCCATATTGTATCCTCATTTCTATGACGTATCTTTCTATCTATTTGCACTTTATATTATCCACAGTATCCTATCTCATAACGAAACTTTATCCACAAAAGTATAGTCACACATGATTATACCTTATAAAGCTGTAAAAAAAAATACTAATTTTAAAAACTTCCATTATTTATATCTTTATTTATTCTTTTGTTGCCTTATGTGCCATTACGTACTTCTTTCAAGCACTACATATTACGGCCCTTAGCAAAACCTGTTGCGAGTAAACAATGTTTCATATCAAGAAATATACATCATAACTACTTAAATTGACTTCTGACATTTGCATATTGAGCTTTTAACATCCTAATTCTATTTTGATAATTTATGATATCTTACTTATTATTTTCCCGTAAGTAGAAAGTTACTATACTTTCCTACTACTTTTTGTATTGATGATGAGATAAAAAAAGAACCTTTGCCCTATAGCCATGTTAGCTATAAAGCAAAAGTTCTACTTACATTTCGTTTAAATTACACTAACTCGATTAATACTTCCATAGCTGCATCGCCTTTACGAGGTCCAATCTTTACGATTCTTGTGTAACCACCGTTACGGTTAGCATACTTAGGTGCGATTTCATCGAATAACTTATCAGATAAGTTAATTTCCTTTGTATTTCTCTTCTTACCAGCGTTCTCTTTCGGAACTTCAGTAATCGGATAAAGGAATTTCATCATCTGCTTTCTTGCGTGAAGACGAGAAGCGCTATCCTTCTTAATTGTTTTCTTAACTTCATCATAAACGGTAACTTTCTTACCATCTACAACTTCCTTCACTCTCTTACCATCTTTATCTTTACGAGCAACTTTCGCTGTAACTTCTACAGTTTCATAGTTGTCTCTTTCTTTAACAGCAAGTGCAATCATGCCTTCAGCAATACGACGGATTTCCTTCGCTTTTGCTTCAGTTGTAACAATTTTACCGTTATATAATAAATTTGTTACCTGGTTTCTCAGCAATGCCTTTCTCTGGCTTGAGGTTCTTCCAAGTTTTCTATAACCTGCCATTTGTTTCCCTCCTTTGAATCATTGTGCTTACATCTTCATGACTTTACAGTCATTACTATATTTATTAATCATCGCTTGCATTTAAAGATAATCCAAGCTCTTTCAATTTTGCAAGTACTTCTTCTAGAGACTTACGTCCAAGGTTTCTTACCTTCATCATATCTTCCGCTGTTTTGTTGGTAAGCTCTTCTACCGTATTGATACCTGCTCTCTTTAGGCAGTTGTAGGAACGAACAGATAACTCAAGTTCGTCAATGTTCATCTCAAGAACCTTTTCTTTCTCATTGTCTTCCTTCTCAACCATAATCTCAGCGGTCTTTGCATGTTCAGACAAATCAATAAAGGAATTCAGATGCTCACTTAATACCTTTGCTGCCAAACTTACTGCTTCATCCGGGATGAGCGTACCGTTGGTATATACATCCAAGGTAAGCTTATCAAAGTCAGTAATTTGACCTACACGGGTGTTCTCAACCATAAGATTAACACGCTCTACAGGAGTATAGATGGAGTCAATCGGAATAACACCGATTGGCAGATCATCATTTTTATTCTTGTCAGCGCTTACATAACCTCTGCCGTTAGTGATAGTTAACTCCATATAAAGTCTGCTATCAGGGCCACCACATAAGGTTGCAATCACTTGATCTGGATTAAGTATCTCGATATCCGGGTCAGCCTGTATATCTCCTGCTGTAACTACAACTTCGCCCTCGGCCTCAATATATGCGGTTTTAGGCTCACTCGTATCGCTTGTGTTCTTGATTGCTAAGCTTTTGATATTCATGATAATCTCGGTAACGTCTTCCTTCACACCAGGAACTACACTAAACTCATGAACAACACCGTCAATCTTAATTTGACTTACAGCAGAACCGGGCAAGGAAGAAAGCATAATTCTTCTAAGAGAATTACCTAAGGTTGTACCATAGCCTCTCTCCAGAGGTTCTACCACAAAACGTCCAAACTTCTTATCTTCGGAAATTTCTGCAATCTCTATTTTGGGTTTTTCAAAATCAAACACAACAGGACCCTCCTTCTGGGTATTTTGAGTTGCTGGTTATTACTCGAATAATAATGATAAGATATTTATTATTTGGAGTACAACTCGACAATTAACACTTCGTTTACCGGAACATCAATCTGGTCTCTGGTAGGAACTTCCTTAACAACACCTGTAAAAGTCTCGTGATTTGATTCAAGCCATGCAGGTACGGTTCTTCCGTCTGTTACCTCAAAGATATCCTTATATCTCTGTGTATTTTTAAATTTCTCTTTAATTTCAATCGTATCTCCCGCTTTCATTGTATAGGACGGGATATTAACACACTTGCCGTTTACTAATACGTGCTTGTGATCAACGATCTGTCTAGCTTCTTTTCTTGTTCTGCCATATCCCATACGGAACATAACATTGTCAAGTCTAAGCTCTAACAGAGTCATCAGGTTCTCACCCACAGTACCGTTCTTCATCTTTTGAGCTCTTGCAAATAAGTTTCTGAAAGGCTTTTCTAACATACCATAGATGAATTTTGCTTTCTGCTTTTCTCTTAACTGAGAACCATATTCGCTAGTCTTCTTTCCTGCTCTTGATGAAGTTCTGTTTGATTTTTTATCAATTCCTAAGTAAGCAGGTTCCAGACCAAGGGATCTACATCTTTTTAAAACTGGGCTCATATCTCTTGCCATCTTTATATACCTCCTTAATTAGACTCTTCTACGTTTAGGTGGACGACATCCGTTATGAGGAACGGGAGTTACGTCCTTAATGCTTGTTACTTCGATACCACAAGCCTGAAGTGCACGAATTGCTGCTTCACGACCCTGGCCAGGTCCTTTAACCATAACCTCTACTGATTTTAAACCATGAACAAGTGCTGCCTTTGCTGCTGTTTCAGCTGCCATCTGTGCTGCATAAGCTGTTGATTTTCTTGAACCTCTGAAACCTAATCCACCGGCACTTGCCCAAGAAAGTGCATTACCTTCTGCATCGGTCAGCGTAACAATTGTATTGTTAAAAGATGACTGAATGTGTGCCTGTCCACGATCGACATTCTTCTTCACACGCTTCTTTGTCACTTTTTTAGCTGATGTTGCCATTTTCTTAGCCATCTAACAAACCCTCCTATTGGATTATTCGCAATTGAAATTGTCTTATCTCTCAATTGTGTTGCTTATATACGCGCCACGCGTGTCATAAGCGTCTCTATATCCGTATCCATCGTTACGGACTTACTGATTACTTAGTTAGTTTAAACGTTACTACTTCAACAACATAGATCTCACCATCGGTAGATATCTGTTATTGTAATGAAGAATTCATTAATTTGAATTATTTCTTCTTATTAGCAACAGTTCTTCTAGGACCTTTTCTAGTTCTAGCGTTAGTCTTAGTCTTCTGACCACGAACCGGAAGTCCTTTTCTATGACGGATACCTCTATAGCATCCAATTTCTTGAAGTCTCTTAATGTTAAGGGCGATTTCTCTTCTTAAATCACCTTCTACTTGAAAACTTTCATCGATAATATCACGAATTCTACCTACTTCTTCATCTGTTAAGTCCCTAACACGAGTGTCTGGATTAACATTTGCCGCTGTAAGAATTCGATTCGCACTTACTCTACCGATACCGTAAATATAGGTAAGTCCGATTTCTACACGTTTCTCTCTTGGTAAATCTACACCACTGATACGAGCCATGTGCTTTTTACACCTCCAAAATTATGTTTTTGTTACTTGTAATGCAAAATAACTATCACGCATTACCACAGCCGCTTTAAATTGTGACTCTCAAGACAATCAGCTTGAGGCTAAGACTCCATGATGACGGCACGGTTCTTAAGACAGTACGATAACGGTTAGATGGACCGTATGTCTGCCCACAATATCACAATGTTCTTACCGGTTCATTCTTCGATGACCGATAGATGATTGTAACACAAAAAGCAAGAACTAGAATATATAAAACAATAACGAGTCTTTGAGGTACCCGAACTATTGTATATTAGCCTTGTCTTTGTTTGTGTTTCGGGTTCTCACAGATGACTCTGATTGCACCCTTTCTTCTAATGATTTTGCATTTTTCGCAAATCGGTTTTACTGATGACCTTACTTTCACAGTAATTCACCCCTTTCAAAAAAGTCCGTTTACTATTATATCACCGCAGTTATACAATAGCAAGCAATATTTTTTATAGTTGCGACAAGTTTTTTTAAGGTTGCCAAAACTTGTCCTATCCAAGTAAAATGTGAGATGTTTTACTTGTCATATCTAAAATGTGTCCAACCTCAATGTGACATTTTGACAACTGTCTTTATAACAATGTGTCTCTTCATCAAATTGTAGTATAGACCCATTAGCTATGCTAATTTTTTTGAGTGTTTTATTTATCTCTCCAGATAATTCTGCCCTTAGATAAATCATAAGGTGATAGCTCAAGTGTAACCTTGTCGCCTGGTACGATTTTAATAAAATTCATACGAAGCTTACCACTAATATGTGCCAATACTTTGTGTCCGTTTTCAAGCTCAACCTGGAACATGGCGTTCGGTAGTTTTTCGATTACTGTTCCTTCGATTTCAACAACATCGGTCTTTGACATTATAGGCCTCCTTACTTGAATTTTAGTATTGCAACAATTTGATTGCTCTTTTTATCTCTTCGTTTTTTACTGATTGGTTTCTTATCTTTTCAGCTAAGACCTGATCTGTGTGATCAATCAATTTTACATGCATCTTTTTTTTCTTTTTTGGACGATCCAGAGTTCTAATTCTGCCATCCACTAAATATACATATTCATTCTCTATCTGAATTATTACATAACTTTTACCGGTATCATGGCCTGCCGTAGCAATTACGAAGCCTCCGATGTTAAACTCATTCATCATCTAACATAACCTTTCCCGGATTTTTTTACGTATGTCTCATTGCTAGTAAAATATACTACTTTAAAACGGTTAAAATCTCCGGTTCTCCGTTGGTAATCAGAACCGTATTTTCATAATGAGCGGAGAGTGATCCGTCAGCTGTTACAACCGTCCAATCATCATCCTCCCAATATACATCATAGCGTCCAACATTAACCATTGGTTCAATGGCTAATGTCATTCCTGCCTCAAGCTTTGGACCTCTGCGTTTTTGTTTGAAATTTGGTATCTGCGGTTCTTCATGAAGGTTGCGTCCTATTCCATGTCCCACCAAATCCCTAACTACCGAGTAGCCATGTGCTTCAACATAAGTTTGGATTGCTTCCGAGATCTCATGTAAATGATGACCTTCTTTGGCATACTTAATACCTTCATAAAAGCTTTGTTTGGTAACATCAATTAAACGCTTTGCCTCAGAAGAAATCTCGCCAACGGCAACTGTTCTAGCTGCATCGGAATGAAAGCCCTGATAAATAACTCCACAGTCCAAACTGACGATATCGCCATCCTCTAGGATTCTCTTCTTACTGGGTATTCCATGAACAACTTCGTCATTTACTGAAATACAGACGGATGCCGGATAGCCATTGTAATTAAGAAAGGAAGGAATACAATTATATTGCTTAATTAATTCAGCACACTTTCTATCAATATCCAGAGTGGAGATGCCACTTCTAATCATTGCCTGTAGTTCCTCCAATACCGATGCCAAAATCCGTCCGGACTCTCGCATAAGTGCAATTTCTTTCTCTGATTTAATACTAATAGCCATGCAATCTCTTCCTTTCTATTTAGCACGTCGCTTCCATACTAAGATCTCGTGCATTATGTCATTTATATAGATAATTTACGCTTCAACTATTTTAACAATATCTGCGAAAACTTCTTCCAAATCTCTAGTTCCGTTAACGGACTTTAATATTCCCTTGTTCTGATAATAATCAATAAGAGGCTGTGTTTGCTCATGATATACCTTAAGGCGTTTTTCAACGGTCTCAGGCTTATCATCATCACGAAGAATTAACTCAGCATTACAGATATCGCAGATACCTTCCTTCTTCGGCGGAATTGTTACCAAATGGTATGTTGCGCCACAGCTTACGCATGCTCTTCTGCCTGCCATACGGCTGATAATATCTGAATCGGGAACATCAACATCTATTGCATACTCTACAGCATCGCCATTCTTAGCAAGTGCTTCGTCAAGTGCCTTAGCCTGAGGAATAGTTCTAGGAAAACCATCTAATACATAACCATTTTCACAATCTGCTTCTTTAAAACGATCTACTACTAAATCTACTACTAATTCATCAGGAACAAGTAATCCTTGATCCATGTAAACTTTTGCTTTTTTTCCAAGTTCAGTTCCGTTTTTGATATTAGCACGGAAAATATCTCCTGTAGAGATGTGGGGAATGCCATATTTTGCTGCCAGTTTCTTAGCTTGCGTGCCTTTACCGGCACCTGGTGCACCTAACATAATAATTTTCATGTTGATATCCCTCCTGTTGATTACATTTTGCATTCATTCGTCACTTATCAATAATTACCACTTCTACTAACTTTATTCAAATAAACGATTGAGGCTTACAATTACTGCACTTACCCAAACGTTTCGATTAAATTCCAATTAATTAATCAGGACTTTTATGCCCTATGCTAGGAAAGTGAAATCCTTTTAACCACAATATACCGTTGTGAGAGACAGTTCGGACGTGAAAATGATTTATTATCTCTTTTTCATCATCATTGTGAATCTCACAACGGAATTTATTTTAGTCGTTTAGGAATCCTTTGTAGTGGCGTACCAGCAACTGAGATTCAATTTGTTTGATGGTTTCGATGACAACACCAACAATAATGATGATGGAGGTTCCACCGAAACTAAAGTTTGCATTAAATACACCTGAAACTAAAACAGGAATTAAGCAAACTATAACTAAGCCTACTGCTCCGATAAAGATAATGTTATTAAGTACTTTTGTTAAATACTCAGTTGTAGGCTTACCAGGACGAATACCCGGGATAAACCCACCTTGCTTTTTCATGTTATTTGATACTTCAATTGGATTAAAGGTAATTGATGTATAGAAATAAGCAAAAAATACAGTAAGTACAATATAGATTATAACACCGATACTATACTTGAAATCTCCCCAGCTCTTAGTAACAAACCAGCTATTCTGGCTTAATACCTTTAATACCTTAGGCCAGAAGTATGCTCTGTCTGGGTATACCCCAAAGAAGTTAGCAATTACTACCGGGAAGGTCATTAAGGAGTTAGCGAAAATTACAGGAATAACACCTGCTGTATTAACCTTGAGAGGAATATGAGAGGTTTGTCCACCTACCATTTTTCTTCCCTGTACTTTTTTAGCATAGGTAACAGGAATCTTTCTCTCTGCATTCTGTAAAAGTATAACTAACACTACCGTTAAAATACTAACAGCAGCAGTGATTAATACTGCTAATATTGCGGATACAACGGGTTTACCTTGAATATATGAGCGATATAAATCAATAAAATCATCTGGCATGGTGGAAATGATATTTACCGCCAAGATGACGGAAATACCATTACCAATACCATTCTGTGTGATTTTTTCACCAACCCACATAAGGAAGGCAGAACCAGCAGTAAAGGACGCTATAATAACAATTAAGTTAGTAAATGTTAAGCCGCCCTCTAATGCATTAGAGCTACCAAAACCGATTGCGTAAGCTGCAGATTCAATAACAGCCAAACCAACTGTTACGTATCTGGTAAGCTCATTAAGCTTCTTTCTACCATCTTCACCTTCTTTTTGCATTTCCTCTAATTTAGGAATTGCAATAGTCAAAAGTTGAATGATAATGGAAGCAGAGATATATGGAGTAATACTTAATGCGAAAATTGACATGTTCGTAAAGGAACCACCAGTTAAGCTGTTAAAAAAACCTAACGCATCTGAGTTAAAAATGGAATTGGTATAGTCCCTACTGATAGCCGGAGCCGGAAGTAAAGTACCCAATCTTACTACTACAAGAGCAATAAAGGTATATATAAGCCTGTTTCGAATATCCTTAACTTTGAAAGCATTTCGCAGTGTTTTAAACATTATACCACCTCAGCATTTCCACCAAGAGCTTGTATTTTTTCTGTTGCACTTGCGCTAAAAGCATTAACTTTGACATCAAGTTTCTTCGTTAATTCGCCGTGACCAAGAATCTTTACACCATCTCTAGGGTTTTTGATAATTCCTGCTTCTATTAATGAATCAACTGTAACTGTAGTACCTTCTTCAAATCTATTTAATACTTCTACGTTAATTGCAACAATTTCTTTTGTGTTTCTATTCGTAAAACCACGCTTCGGAATTCTTCTGTATAAAGGCATCTGACCGCCTTCAAATCCAGTTCTAGGAGCTCCGGAACGAGCTTTCTGGCCCTTATGTCCCTTACCAGCAGTTTTGCCGTTACCCGAACCATGACCACGTCCTCTTCTGAAGTTATCGCTTTGTTTGGAACCTACTGCAGGTTTCAATTCTGATAAATTCATGTCGTGCACCTCCTTCTTTAAGCAATTATATTTCTTCTACCTTAACTAAGTGTCTAACCTGATCAAGCATTCCTCTAACAGCAGCATTATCCGGCATTTCAACAGTCTTATTAAGCTTTTTTAAACCTAATGCTGTTACGGTTGCTCTGTGCTTCGGAATGGCACCGATTGTAGATTTCACTAGTGTTACTTTTAATTTATCTGCCATTTCTGACACCTCCATCTAAATTAAGTGATAACCTTACGAATTGGCTAAGCCAATTCGTTTGGGGATTATATCCTGTTCATCACTTGCCATGAATAATTACGCGCCTACAGTTATTATTCTATCGCTGCACTACTTGACTAGAACCGCTTAACCTAATAACTGCTCTACAGGAATACCGCGAAGCTTAGCAACTTCCTCAGGAGTCTTTAATTGGCTTAAACCTTCAATTGTAGCGAGAACAACGTTCTGCTTATTGTTGGAACCAAGTGACTTAGTACGGATATTTTTTAAGCCAGCAAGCTCAAGCACGTTACGTGCAGGACCACCTGCAATAATACCAGTACCTTCAGGAGCACGTTTCAGTAATACAGTAGAACTACCGAATTTACCCATGAAGTCATGTGGTACACTGCCATTTTCATCTATCGGTAGACTGATTAATTTCTTAATCGCGTCTTCTTTACCTTTACGAATAGCCTCTGGAATTTCAGCGGCTTTTCCGAGTCCAGCGCCAACGTGTCCGTTCTTGTCACCAACAACTACTAATGCTGTAAATCTGAAGTTACGACCACCTTTTACAACCTTAGTTACACGTTTGATGGATACTACTTTATCTTCTAATTCCAGTTGACTGGCATCAACGATTGTACGTTTCATGTGTTTTCCTCCTTGCTTAGAATTCCAGACCAGCCGCGCGGGCTGCGTCTGCCAATGCTTTTACTTTTCCTTGATATATGAAGCCACCTCTATCAAAGACAACAGCCTTAATACCTTTTTCCAATGCTTTCTTTGCGATAACAGTTCCTAAGTATGCTGCTGCTGCTACATCATTGGTCTTCGTAAGCTCAGCCTTAACATCTTTTTCAAGTGTGGAAGCTGCTACTAAAGTCATACCTACTGTATCATCAATAATCTGTGCATACATGTGGTTGTTGCTTCTAAACACAGCCAAACGCGGTCTCTCAGGAGTACCTGTGAAACGATTACGTAATTTTAAATGTTTTTTTACACGAACTTTAGATCTTGATTCTTTACTAACCATTTAATTTCACTCCTCCCTTATTTCTTACCGGTTTTACCAACCTTGCGTCTGATCACTTCATCAGAATACTTAATACCTTTACCCTTGTAAGGTTCCGGTGCTCTCTTTGCTCTGATTTCAGCGGCGTATTGGCCAACCTTTTCTTTATCTATACCTTTAATAATAATCTTGTTTTGACCTTCCAGAACGGATTCAATGCCTTCCGGATCAACCATAACAACCGGATGGGAGTAACCTAAAGTCAATGTTATTTCTTTACCACTCTTTGCAGCTCTATAACCAACACCGTTGATTTCTAATACCTTTTGGTATCCTTCGGTAACACCAACTACCATGTTAGCAATTAATGTTCTGGTAAGACCATGTAAGGACTTCATTTTCTTTAAATCATTGGGTCTGGTAACTACTACTTCAGCACCCTCGACTTTGATTTGCATCTCAGCGGGTAACACTCTCTCTAATGTTCCCTTAGGACCTTTCACGGTCACTTTATTATTTTCTGCTACAACTACAGTTACACCTGCAGGTATAGCGATAGGCATTCTTCCTATACGTGACATGCCCGCACCTCCTAATTATATTTGACAAATGAAAGAACGTGTCAATTCATTTGTGTAAAACGTTGTTATCCGTTTGCCAGCAAAATCACCTCTAGAAGTGATTTTGCCCTGTAAAAGTTTACAGAATGAATTTACCAAACGAATGCGAGTACCTCGCCGCCTACCTTTAATTCTCTAGCTTCTTTATCGGTGATAACACCTTTGTTTGTAGAAATGATAGCAACGCCTAAACCTCCAAGAACCTTCGGCATATTGTCTTTGCTTGCATATACTCGAAGCCCCGGTTTGGAAATTCTCTTAAGGCCTGTGATAATCTTCACATTTTTATCTTTACCATATTTTAATGTAACATGGATAGTCTTAAAGTTTTCTACTTCTTCTATTTCGTACTTCTTGATATAACCTTCCCTTACGAGGATATCGGCAATAGCAATTTTCATCTTAGAAGCAGGAATATCTACTGTATCATGTTTCGCAGTATTTGCATTACGTATTCTTGTAAGCATATCTGCAATGGGATCGCTCATTGTCATTTCATTTGCCTCCTTTCTTAACTCTTACCAGCTAGCTTTCTTAACGCCTGGTATCTGTCCTTTGTACGCTAATTCACGAAAACAAATTCTGCAGATTCCGTATTTTCTTAAATATGCATGCGGACGACCACAAATTCTGCAACGGTTATATTCTCTAGTGGAGAATTTCTGCGTACGTTGTTGTTTTACTTTCATTGACGTTTTAGCCATGGAAATACCTCCTCTATTTTCTAAATGGCATACCGAATTGTGTTAACAGTTCACGAGCCTCTTCATCTGACTTTGCAGTGGTAACGAAGATGATATCCATACCTCTTACCTTATCAACCTTATCGTACTCGATTTCAGGGAAGATTAATTGCTCTTTGATACCAAGAGAATAATTACCTCTACCGTCGAATGCATTCGGATTTACACCTCTAAAGTCACGTACGCGAGGTAATGCTAAGTTGATTAAACGATCAGCGAACTCGTACATTTTCTCGCCTCTTAATGTTACTTTACATCCAATTGCCATTCCTTCTCTTAACTTGAAGTTAGCAACGGATTTCTTTGCCCTTGTGATAACAGGCTTCTGTCCTGCAATGATCTCCATGTCTTTGAGAGCTGCATCTAAAACCTTAGCATTATCTTTGGCTTCACCAACACCCATGTTGATGACAATTTTATCAATCTTCGGCACTTCCATTACGTTCTTATAACCGAACTTTTTTGTCATGCCGGCTACTATCTCATTTTTATATAATTCTTTTAATCTAGCCAACGCAAATGTTCCTCCTCTCTGAATTAATCAATAACATCGCCGGTAGTCTTAGCAAAACGTACTTTTTTAGGACCCTTCTTGCTTTCAACTGTCTTAAAACCAACTCTAGTAGGTTTGCCCTTGTGAACTAACATTACGTTTGATGCATCTATCGGTGATTCTTGATGGATAATTCCACCCTTCGGATTCTTTTGGCTTGCTTTACTGTGCTTAGAAACGGTGTTAACGCCTTCTACTAACAACTTCCCGTCAACAACAGCGATTACTTTGCCTTCTTTACCTTTATCCTTACCGGTGATAACCTTAACGTTATCATTCTTTTTAATTTTCATCGTTGCCACTAGTCGACACCTCCCTACAATACTTCTGGTGCTAAAGAAACGATTTTCATGAATTGTTTCTCTCTTAATTCTCTCGCTACCGGTCCAAAGATACGAGTTCCCTTCGGATTCTTATCTTCTTTAATAATTACAGCAGCATTCTCATCAAATCTAATATAGGAACCATCTTTACGGCGTGCTCCCTTAACTGTACGAACAACAACAGCCTTAACTACATCGCCCTTCTTAACAACACCACCTGGTGTTGCATCTTTAACCGAAGCAACAATGATATCGCCTATATTAGCATATCTTCTGGTTGATCCGCCAAGAACTCTGATGCAAAGTAACTCTTTAGCACCGGTATTGTCGGCAACTCTAAGTCTGGATTCAGCTTGTATCATGATAATACTCCTTTCAGTTGTAATCAAGAACTCCTTAGTTCGAAGTTCTTTTTTGACTATATACGCCGGATATGCGTACCAATCATTGAATTCAGTATCGAAGTTCCACAAAAAACCGGTAAAACCGTTTTCCTATGTAGTTCGATGCATTGAACCCACAGTGAATTTATGCTTTATGTCAGTTTTTCTTCTCTTAATCGAGATTACTTCGCCTTCTCAACAATCTCCACAAGTCTCCATCTCTTATCCTTGGATAAAGGTCTGGTTTCCATTACTTTCACTCTATCTCCGATGTTGCACTCATTGTTCTCATCGTGTGCTTTTAATTTGTAAGTTCTCTTTACAATTTTACCATACAGAGGATGTTTTACGTTATCAAGTACAGCTACAACAACAGTCTTATCCATCTTGTTGCTAACTACTTTGCCGATACGAACTTTTCTTAAATTTCTTTCCACAACGTTACTCCTTTCCATGATCTTTGGATAACCCAAGGGTCAATCATTCCGATCTGATTAGATATCCAGCTTAAATCACATTATATTTAAGCTAGCTTAAATCGCTCTTTATTTAAGCTTTAGAAGCCTTAGAAAGTTCAGAAATAACTGTTTGAATTCTAGCAATGTTCTTTCTAACTTCCTTAATTCTGCTTGTGTTGTCTAACTGGTTTGTTGCATTCTGGAACCTCAGGTTGAAAAGTTCCTTCTTCGCAGCTACTAATTCAATATTTAATTCTGTAGCTGATTTTGCTTTTAACTCTTCTACATACTTATTAATTTTCACTGTTTTCACCGCCTTCTAATTCTGCACGGGATACGATCTTGCATTTAACCGGCAATTTATGCATAGCAAGACGTAATGCTTCTCTTGCTGTCTCTTCAGGAATACCTGCGATTTCGAACATAACGCGGCCTGGCTTAACAACAGCTACCCAGTATTCTAATGAACCTTTACCGGAACCCATACGTGTTTCAGCAGGCTTTGTTGTAACAGGTTTATCAGGGAATATCTTAATATATACTTTACCACCACGTTTTGTAAAACGGGTCATAGCGACACGGGCTGCTTCAATTTGGTTTGACTTAATCCAACAAGGTTCCATAGCCACAAGACCATATTCACCTTGGTTAATGGTATTGCCTCTAGAAGGCTTACCAGCCATGCTACCGCGGAATTGCTTACGGCGTTTAACTCTCTTAGGCATTAACATTAGTTATCGCTCCCTTCTACTTTTGCTCCTTTAACAGGAAGCACTTCACCATGATAAATCCAAACCTTAACACCTAATTTACCATATGTTGTATCTGCTTCTGCAAATCCATAATCGATGTCGGCACGTAAGGTCTGTAACGGGATAGTTCCTTCACTATAGAATTCAGTACGAGCCATATCAGCTCCGCCAAGACGACCAGCAACAGAAGTCTTAATACCCTTTGCTCCTGCTTTCATTGTTCTTGCCATAGTTGATTTCATAGCTCTTCTAAATGAAATACGATTCTCAAGCTGTGCAGCGATATTCTCTGCTACTAACTGTGCATTGAGATCAGGTCTTTTAATTTCTTTGATTTCTAAGTTTAACTTTTTATCTGTAAATTGCTGAACTTCTTTTTTCAAGTTCTCAATTTCTACTCCACCTCTACCGATTACTACACCGGGCTTGGCAGTAAAGATTATTATTTTTAAACGGTCAGATGCTCTTTCAATCTCGACCTTAGAGATTCCTGCGCTAAATAACTTCTTCTTCAGGAATTTTCTGATTTTGTAATCTTCCACGAGATTATCAGCAAAATCCGCTTCAGCATACCATCTTGAGTCCCAGTCATTAATAACTCCGACTCTTAAGCCATGAGGATTAACCTTTTGTCCCATTATTGCCCTCCTTATCTCTCATTAAGCACTACTGTAATATGACACATTCTCTTCTCGATACGATAAGCTGTGCCTCGTGCTCTAGGTCTAATTCTTTTCATAATCGGTCCCTGGTTAGCAAAACATTCATCAACGTAAAGCTTCGCAGTATCCATATTCTTAACTTCAGCATTTGCAATTGCTGATTTTAATAATTTCTCAATAACAGCTGATGCGTATCTAGGGTTGTATGCTAAGATACCAAGTGCTGTCTGTACATCCTTACCACGAATGGCATCTAATACGAAACAAGCCTTTTGAACTGAAATTCTAGCAAATGATAATTTTGCACTTGCTCTGTTGTCCTTCTGCTCATTTCTTTCTCTCTTTATTTGGGATCTATGTCCTTTCGCCATGGATGAACCTCCTTCCATTCAATGCTCGCGCATTATCTTCTTGTTTTCTTTTCGTCTTTTCCGTGACCTCTATAGGTTCTGGTAGCAACAAACTCACCGAGTTTGTGTCCAACCATATCTTCTGTTACATAAACCGGCACATGTCTTTTTCCGTCATGAACCGCAATTGTATGTCCAACCATTTGTGGGAAAATAGTGGAGCGACGTGACCAGGTTTTGATTACTGTTTTATCACCGGTCTTATTTAACGCATCTACTTTTTTCAATAAATGATCATCAGCAAATGGTCCCTTTTTTAGTGAACGAGCCATGTATTCTAACCTCCTTAGAATTCTTGACAAATGAATTCGTCTTCTCAAATTCATTTGTATACTTGCTATAAGATAATTGACTATTAATCCAATTAATCCTTTAAAACCGTTGTTATTATTTAATCGCTTTACCGTTTCTTCTTCTCACGATAAGCTTATTAGACTTCTTATTGTTCTTTCTTGTCTTAAGACCAAGAGCAGGTTTACCCCAAGGTGTTACAGGGCCCGGACGACCGATACCTGTTCTACCTTCACCACCACCGTGAGGATGGTCGTTCGGGTTCATTACGGAACCACGTACAGTAGGTCTGATACCCATGTGACGCTTACGTCCAGCTTTACCAATTGTAATAAGCTCATGATCAATGTTACCAACCTGACCAACGGTTGCTCTACAGATGATCGGAACCATTCTCATCTCACCACTAGGAAGACGAAGTGTTGCATACTTACCTTCCTTAGCCATAAGCTGTGCGGAGTTACCAGCTGCACGTACTAACTGTGCACCTTTGCCAGGATATAACTCGATGTTGTGGATCTGTGTACCAACAGGAATGTTCTGAAGTGGTAAGCAGTTACCTACTCTAACTTCTGCATTCTCGCCGTTCATAATCTTAGTTCCAACGGTAAGACCGTTAGGAGCAAGGATATATGCCTTCTCGCCGTCTGCATAGCAGATTAGTGCGATGTTTGCTGTTCTGTTTGGATCGTATTCGATACTTAGTACAGTAGCCGGAATACCATCTTTTCTTCTCTTGAAATCAATAATTCTATATTTTCTTCTAGAACCACCGCCCTGGTGTCTTACTGTGATTTTACCCTGATTGTTACGGCCTGCATTCTTGTTTAAAGAAACAACCAATGATTTCTCAGGCTTAGACTTTGTGATCTCTGTAAAATCAGAACCAGTCATGTGTCTTCTGGAAGGTGTATATGGGTTATAGGTTTTAATTCCCATGATTTGCACTCCTTTCAAACTGATGCAGCGTATTACCTACTACATCCTTATTCTGTATCATACTTTATTATAGTCCTGAGAAAATCTCAATCTCAGCGCTGTCAGCTGTTAATTGAACAATTGCTTTCTTAACCTTAGAAGTCTTACCGGAAGTGTTACCACGTCTACGGGTCTTTCCATCCTGATTAATTGTGTTTACTCTCGCTACTTTAGCGCCGGTAAACATCTTTTCAACAGCTTCTTTAATCTGATTCTTTGTAGCCTCTGGATGTACTGAAAATGTGTACTTCTTCTCGCTCATAGTACTCATACTTTTCTCAGTTACGATTGGCTTAAGGATTACATCATAATATTTAATATCAGCCATTATGCGTACACCTCCTCAATTTTTGCTACAGCATCCTTGGTTAATACTAAAGTATCATACTTTAAGATGTCGTATACGTTAATGGAGTTCGTTAACACGGTTCTTACCTTAGGAAGATTTCTTGCTGAGAATTGTACGTTGTCGTTCTTTTCACCAAGAACCACTAATGCTCTCTCTAACTTGAGGCTATCAAGAACTGCCTTCATCTTCTTTGTTTTGATCTCATCAAACTTAATATCGTCAAGAACGAAGAACTTAGCTTCATTTACTTTAGATGTTAAAGCAGATTTGATTGCAAGAGCCTTCTCCTTCTTATTCATCTTGAAGGAATAATCTCTCGGCTTGGGAGCAAATACAACACCGCCGCCCTTCCACTGAGGGGATCTGGTTGAACCCTGTCTAGCATGACCGGTTCCTTTTTGTCTCCAAGGCTTTCTGCCACCGCCGCTTACTTCAGCACGGGTTTTAGCGCTTTGTGTTCCCTGACGTTTGTTAGCTAACTGCTGAACAACTGCCATATGAACTAAATGATCATTTATCTCTACTCCGAAGACTGCATCGTTGAGCTCTAATGTGCCAACTTCCTTGCCTTCGATATTGTAAACTTTTACATTTGCCATTTAAGTGTTCCTCCTTTCTTAAAGCTCTAGTTTGCTTTAACTGTTTCTTTCAGCATTACTAAGGATTTTTTAGGTCCAGGTACAGCACCCTTAATAAGGATGAGGTTCTTCTCTGCATCAATTCTTACAACTTCAAGATTCTGTACTGTCGCTCTTACTGCACCCATATGTCCAGGCATGTGTTTGCCTTTAAATACTCTACCAGGTGTTGTAGCAGCACCGTTGGAACCAGCATGTCTATGATATTTGGAACCATGCTTCATCGGTCCTCTTGATAAGTTGTGTCTCTTAATTGCACCTTGGAAACCTTTTCCCTTAGTCTTACCTACTGCATCAACTCTGTCGCCTTCTGCGAAGATGTCAGCTTTGATTTCCTGACCAACTTTGTAGTCAGCAGCATTTTCAAACTTGAATTCTCTAAGATGTCTTTTCACTGCAACACCTGCTTTTGCAAAGTGTCCTTTTTTCGGCTTGTTTACCAGACTCTCTCTGATATCACCATAACCAACTTGTACAGCTGCGTAGCCATCATTATCTACGGTCTTAACTTGTGTTACGTAGAGAGGCCCAGCTTGCAATACAGTAACCGGAATAAGAACTCCGTTCTCACCGAACACTTGAGTCATTCCGATTTTAGTAGCTAAAATCGCTTTCTTCATTTTGTTACCTCCTGTTTAATCTACAGCGGATCGCAGTCATCTGCGATCATCCTAGATGGTTATATACAATCATATATGAACCCTAAGGATTTCTACCTATTATAATTATTTTCTGTCTTTCCTATGTTGTCAATTCACATTAAATGAATGCTATTACTTCGTTTTCATCTTAATGTCAATGTACACACCTGCAGGCATTTCCAATCTGGATAATGCATCAACAGTCTTCTGAGTAGGTGTGATGATGTCAATTAATCTCTTGTGTGTTCTTTGTTCAAACTGCTCTCTGGAATCCTTATACTTGTGAACCGCTCTAAGAATAGTAACTACTTCCTTCTTTGTCGGCAACGGAACTGGTCCGCTCACCTTTGATCCTGTCTTCTTCACAGTATCGATGATCTTGCTTGCAGATTGATCGATTAAATGATGATCATACGCCTTTAATGTGATTCTCATTACTTGACTTGCCATAAAAAAAGCCGCCTCCTTTTCGCACTTAATTTCAGTACGACAAGTGGTGACTGTACACTCATCCGTGTGTATCTTCATATTTCATATATTATAACAAATCATCTCTAATTTGTCTCCTATAGTATTCTATGATATTTTTCACACGTTTTATCTGCCAGGCATAAGATTATGCTATGCAGAACATTATATGGTACAGTGACTTGTCGCCAGTTTCATAACTTGACCTTCGCTCCACGGAAAACCTACCCCTACTAAGGTAGCAACCTCACGTTTCAACGCTATCAATGTCACAACATTAGATATTATACAGCATGATATAAACAATTGCAAGTATTTTTTTTTAGATTTTTTTAGACCGTTTCGGCGACATTTTCTAAAGAAAAATCAAAATGTAACTTTCTTCCATGCAAAGCTATGGTTAGTTTATCCCAAACTAATTTATTTATGTATTGATAATATTTTTTTTTACTTTCTACTTATAATAAGGAATAGACTGCAGCTATTATGATATTCTCCTAATTGCTGCAGCCTCCTCATTCTATTGTTTTAATATCTTATGTTAGTCTTTAAATTATATTTATCCCATTCTAATTCTCTTTGATAACAATTAGCTCTCCCATCGACCGGAGGCTCCACAAGGTAATACCAACCCATTTCCTGTTACAGGTAGTCCGATCTCATCGGATACTACTTTCCCACCGTATTTTTTAACAAGTTCTTCGGATAACATATAAGTTAGAACACCCGCCTGTAATCCGGTCGTATAAGAATTTAACAAGAAGAATAAGGGTTCTTCCACTAATGCTTTCGTACATAACGAAATAAAGGGATGAATGCTCTCTTCTATTTTCCAAGTTTCTCCCTTAGGTCCTCTACCATAAGAAGGAGGGTCCATGATAATTGCGTCATATTTGTTGCCTCTACGGATTTCACGTTCTACGAACTTCACGCAATCATCAACAATATAACGAATAGGCGCTTCACCAAGACCAGAGGCAATAGCATTCTCCTTAGCCCAGGTTACCATCCCTTTAGACGCATCCACATGGGTAACCGCTGCACCGGCCTTTGCCGCTGCCAAGGTTGCACCCCCTGTATAGGCAAAGAGATTAAGCACCTTCACTTGTCTTCCCTTCACATTCTTTATCTTTTCAGAAAACCAATCCCAATTAACTGCCTGCTCCGGAAATAGCCCTGTGTGCTTAAAACTAAAGGGTTGTAGATGAAAGGTTAGACCTTTATACGTAATGTCCCATTGTTTGGGAAGATCAAAAAATTCCCATTCCCCACCGCCCTTTGTACTTCTATGATAATGGGCATTGGGGTTCTTCCATTCTCTGTTTGTTTTTGGTGTATTCCATATAACTTGCGGGTCAGGCCTTACTAATATATAATTACCCCAACGTTCTAATTTCTCCCCGTTAGAGGTATCGATTACTTCATAATCCTTCCAATCACTTGCAATCCACATAACATTCTCTCTTTCTATCATCGTAAATTATTTTCTTCCTATTATAAACTACTCTTTTTTGAATTACAACTTCTAAACGATTCCATTGATAAGGCAAATAGGTTCTTAAACTTTCTCTCATGATTCTAACCGTTTTTTAACTTGACTCTACCCGGCATTTTGCTTAAACTTATGCTATAAACTGTTGAACTTCAAAGGTGAAGCGAATAATATTCGCCTGAATACAAATCACTTGTGGAGAATAAATAATACATGTGGAGGTATATATCATGGGTATTTTAACAAGATTCAAAGACATTATGTCCAGCAACATTAACGCACTCTTAGATAAAGCAGAAGATCCTGAGAAAATGATAGACCAATGCTTAAGAAACTTAAACTCTGACCTTGGTAAAGTAAAGTCTGAAACAGCAGCTATCATGGCAGAGGAACAGAGAGCCAAGAGAGTTCTGGATGACTGCAACGAAGATATTGAAAAAATGCAAACCTATGCAATCAAAGCATTGGAAGCAAATAACGAAGCTGATGCACGTAAGTTTTTGGAGCAGAAAGCTGCCCTGGCCTCCAAACAACCCGGACTTTTGGAAGCTTATGAATTGGCACATACAAACGCAACTCATATGCGTGAGATGCATGACAAGTTAGTGAATGACATCAATGAACTGGAAGCACGTAAGGATATGATTAAGGGTAAGCTTGCCGTCGCTAAAACTCAGGAACGTATTAATAAGATGGGTTCCTCCGTATCAAGTGCCAATGATTCTATTGCTAGCTTCCGTAAATACGAAGAGATGGCGGATAAAGCTCTTGATAAAGCAAATGCAATGGCTGAGCTAAACCGTTCCTCCTCCGAGCAAACCATTGAAGATTTAACAAAGAAGTATACTACGGATACTGGTGTGGATGATGAACTGGCTGCTCTAAAGGCTAGTTTAGGAAAATAATATAGTTCATTATTAGAAGATACGAATGTCCGCGAATAAAAAGATTCACTCTTTCTTATTTGCGGACATTTTATCAAGTAAGGAGGTCTAAGGATGTCCACAGTAATTCATTATAAATGTCCTAATTGTGGAGCCGACATGGCATTTGACAGCCAGACCGGAAAGCTGCGCTGTGGTAGCTGCGGCAGAACGGATAACATAGAAAATATGGCAGGTAAGGGGCATTCCCACAAAGGAGAAGAAGTAAAGTTTGATATGGATGAGGAGGATGTCCGGTCAGCCAATGCTGCCTTTGAACATGACTATTCAAATCCATCCAATACGGATGAGCCCAGCCAACACTCCACCTTTGGCAAGGAAGAAGCTAAGGAATATCACTGTAATAACTGCGGTGCCGTATTAATCACAGATGCTCAAACAACTGCCACCACCTGTAGTTTCTGCGGTGCCGGTGTGGTGCTTAGCGATCGTTTAAGTGGAAGTCTAGCTCCATCTTTGGTTATTCCTTTTACCATTAGTAAGGAACAGGCCCAGGAAGCCTTTAAGAAATGGTGCCGCAAAGGATTATTAACTCCTAAAGATTTTATGACTGCAGATCGTATTAAGAACATTACCGGTCTCTATGTACCCTTTTGGCTCTATGATTTGAATGGCCGAGGCGAAGTAGAAGCTACCTGTACCAGGGTTAGAACCTATACTCTTGGAGACTACATTTATACAGAAACAAAATGGTATCATGTCTATCGTAAGGTTGATTTAAATTATGACCGTATCCCCTGCGACGCCTCCCAGAAAATGGAGGATCAGATGATGGATAAGCTGGAGCCATATAATTATGCCAATTTAAAAGATTTCAACATGCCCTATCTTGCAGGATATATCTCTGAAAAGTACGATTTCAATGACGAGCAAATGCTCCCAAGAGTGAAAGAACGGGTTGGGCAATATGTGGATCAATATCTGCGCTCCACCATCAACGGCTATACTACTGTTAATTATAATCACAAAAACATTAATGTTTTAAAAAGAAAAGCACATTATACACTTATGCCCGTCTGGATGGTTTGCTATGATTACCGCAAAGCAGAACATATCTTTGCCATGAATGGTCAAACCGGCAAAATTGTCGGAAAGCCACCTCTGAGTAAGCTTAAAATGTTTGCCTGGTTTACGGGAGTTTCCATCGGATGCTTTCTTCTTCTGCAGATATTAACACTAATTTTGGGAGGTGGTTTAGCATGAAAATAAATTCAATATACAAGCACTTCTCTAAACTTTTGTTATTCTTATTTGTCTTTTTCCTTTTGTTTGGTATAGCCGGTACCACAAATTTAGTTAAAGCAGAAGAAATTCAACATATTTATGATGAGGCAGGTCTTTTATCCACATCGGAGTCAGAAGAACTTGATACAATGTGCGCAACCTATGGAGAGGATGCCGGCCTTGATATCATCATATTAACCCATAATGATCCTAATGCGGTAAATGCAGTAAGATATATCGAGGACTTTTATGATCAAATGGTATACGGCGACAGCGTTCTGCTGCTAGTCGATATGTATAACCGTGATGTATGTCTGCAAGCCTATGGAAATGCACAAAGCTATATTCATTCCAAGCGTGGAGATGTTATTATTGAAGAAATCTCCCCTTTTCTAAGTGATGGGGATTACAAAACTGCATTCGAGATCTATATTGAACGTTCCGCCACTTATATGAAAGATAAATCTGACGCAAACTACGATCATGATTACATCTACGATACACCAAGTGGAAATAGTGGAAGCAATGGGTATAATGGAAATAGTGGGAACAATAGTTATAATGGACACAATGGTTACAACAATTACAACGGTAACAATGGTTACTCTAAGGATAATATTCTAACAAATATATGGTTTCAATTAATTGTATCCCTTGCTATCGGAGCTATTACCGTTGGTGTCATGGCTTACAACTCCGGTGGAAAGATAACAACAGGAGCTAACACCTACATGAACAAGAGCCACTCCGGCCTTATCGGAAGAAGAGATGATTATATTAGAACTACTGTAACCAGAGTAAAAAAGCCTGAGAATAATAACAATAACAATCATGGTGGCGGTTTTAATTCCGGTGGCTTTAGCGGTGGCGTATCAAGCGGTGGCCACTCTCATAGCACAAGTAGTGGTAAATTCTAGTTATCCTACCGTAAAACCGAAAAAGTTGCCCTATATGGTAACTTATATTGGAAACTTTCTGGATTACTATAGTTTTCAACTACCATTTCGTTTATAATATAGAAAATTACAAGGTAATTCAAATGTTAAGTTTTCGATAAATTAATAAGCTTTATTAAAGGAGGATTAAATATGGGTTTATTTTCAAAACAATTTGCTAATGTTGTAGAGTGGCAGGAATTTCGTGATGATATGATATTTTACAAATGGAGCAATGATGAAATAAAAAAAGGAAGCCGTTTAATCATTCGTCCTGGCCAGGATGCAGTTTTTTTGTTTAACGGCAAAATAGAAGGAATTTTTAAAGATGAGGGCGATTACGATATTGAGTCACAGATTATCCCCTTCCTTTCCACTCTCTCCGGTTTTAAGTTTGGCTTTAACAGCGGAATGCGCGCTGAGGTTCTCTTTATCAACACGAAGGAGTTTATTGTTAAATGGGGAACACAAAATGCCATTAACATTCCTACTCCACAGCTTCCTGGTGGAATGCCCATTCGCGCTAATGGAACCTTTACCTTTAAGGTTGCAGATTATATGAAATTAATTGATAAAATAGCAGGTGTAAAACAGACTTATCTCGTAGAAGATGTCAGACTTCGTATCGTAACCATATTGGATCAGTTATTAATGAAGTGGATATCCAAAGAAGGTAAGGATATGTTCAATTTACAAGCCAACTCCTTTGATATTGCAACCGGAATTAAACAGGATCTTGATATGCAGCTTTTTGATACCGGTTTATCTGCTACAGGCTTTAATATTATGAGCTTTACTTATCCGGAAGAAATTCAGGCAATGATAAATAAGAATGCCTCTCACAGTATGGTTGGAGACCTTGGCCGTTATCAGTCTATCGCTTTAACGGAGGGAATGACCAATGGTAAGGTAAATGGTGGTGGAGTTGCCTCCGATATGGCAGGCATGATGATGGGCATCAACATGGCTAACCAAATGATGCAGAATATGAATCAAGCAAATCAACCTAATAATCATGCAGGCTATCAACCACAGGCCAATCCTTCCACTCCCCAAGGAGCAAGCAAACCCAACTTCTGCCCTAACTGTGGAACCAAAACCGGTCCAGCTAATTTCTGCCCTAACTGCGGTCAAAAATTAGTCTAGATATGGAATAGCTTACTCCCTATACGGCAGTTTTATATTAATACAATGTTCGCTCTTAGCAATCATTTCGTAATCAAAAATGTCAGCACAGATATTTTATGAATCCTAAATTCACAAAAATCGTGGTCGATTTCTCATAATCAACCACGATTTTATTTTACTTTCATTCTATTTCAATTTATTTTAATTTGATTTTATCTCTATTTCTTTATCCAAAAATAGTTATACCAATCCCTAAATCTCAATCTAAATCAGTTAATATTTTTAAAAAATACTGTTCTATCTTTCTCATTTTATTAAACATTATTCTTTACTATCTTTTTAAATTGAATTATAAATAATGTAACCGTCACACTTACAGCTATTGTATCCGAGATAGGCTCCGCTAAAAATACTGCAAAGGCTTTGTTTTCAAAGAATCTTGGTAAGATATAGATGAACGGTATCAGTAAGATTACTTTTCTTAGTAGCGCAAGAAAAATTGATATTTTTGCTTGACCTACTGCCAAAAGAGTCTGTTGGCAGCTTATCTGCAGGCTTAGAAGAAATCCAACTGCCATATAAATTCGTAATGCCCAGGTTGTATAACTAATTAGAACTTCATCCGGAGTGAACATTGATATGAATACTTTTGGTATTATCATCATACCCAACCATATCACCGTCGCATAGCAAAATGCCGAGATGATTAAGAGTTTAACCGTACCTATGACTCTTTTATTATTTTTGGCGCCAAAGTTATAGCTTACAATGGGCTGTGCACCCTGTGTCAAACCGGATAAGGGCAGAAATATAATTTGCATCAAACTTGATAATATGGTCATAGCACCTACCGCTGTATCTCCACTATATCGTTGCAAGGAGGCGTTAAAAGAGATATTTAAAATACTCTCCGTGGATTGCATAATGAATGGTGAAAGTCCCAGTAGCAATACAGGAACAATAATTGATCGTTGTAACTTGAAGTTTGATTTTTTAATTCTAAGTTTTGTTCTCTTACCCGTCAAAAAGATCATAACCCAGAGAGCAGATACAAATTGTGAAGCTACTGTAGCAATAGCTGCACCTTCAACTCCCATATCAAAGCCAAAGATTAAGATAGGATCAAGTATAATATTAATAGCAGCACCTGTAGCTACTGTAATCATACTTGTCTTTGCAAAGCCCTGTGTTGTGATAAAGGAATTTAAACCTAAGGCTAATTGTACAAATATAGTTCCGCAGACATATATATTCAGATAGCTAAGGCCATACGGCAGGGTATCTGAGCTGCCTCCAAACATCATTAATAATTTCTCATTGGTAGCAAGTAAAACCACAGTTAAAATTATTGATATCCCTAATAACATAACAAAACAATTACCAAGTATCTTTTCCGCACCCTTATCATCCTTAGCTCCCATTCGAATGGCTGCAAGGGGTGCCCCACCCATACCGATTAAGGCACTAAAGGCAGAAATAATCATAATCACAGGTAATGCTACTCCCACACCGGTCAAGGCTGTGGCTCCGATCTCCGGTATATGCCCGATGTAGATTCTATCTACAATATTGTAAAGAATATTAACCAGTTGCGCAATAATAGCAGGTATGGCCATCTGAATTAGTAATCTCCCAATACTTTTTTCTCCTAGTTGATTGTTTTCTTTTGTCTCCATTCTTACGCTCCTATTTTCTTCATTCTTATGAAATCAGTTTCTTCTAATTCCATATCTTTATTATGTCTGTATTTAGGGTAGAAAAAGTTAAAATTTCATCACTCATAGCGTATGTATAAAATTGAAGTAGGAGCCGGCATTCCACTCCTACTTCAGATATTTTATAAAATAAGTTTATATCTTCAACCTGTTAAATTAGCTTACTTTAAATACTTCATCATTCATGAGCCTATCTAATTTTGCTTCTGCATCAGCCATGCTTTCACCCTTTACACCGAAATAGAACTTGATTTTAGGCTCTGTTCCGGAGGGTCTTACTGCACACCAAGCATTATCATTTAATTCAAAGTATAGAACATCGGATTTTGGAAGTCCTGTCGGTACAACTTCTTTTGTTTCACAATCAGTTATGGTGTCTGCCTGGTAATCTCTAATTTTTAACACTTTATAGTCTCCTGCGGTTTTAGGAGGATTATTACGAAAATCATTCATAATTTCTTTAATCTTCTCCATACCCTCAATACCCTTTAAGGTAACAGAAACCAAATCTTCTTTGAAGTATCCATACTTCTTATAGATATTATTCATCTGCTCATAAAGTGTTATGCCATTAGACTTGTAGAAAGCAGCTGCTTCACATAAGCACATAACAGCAACAACTGCATCTTTATCTCTTGCATGAGTTCCAACAAGACAGCCATAGCTTTCTTCATAGCCAAAGATATACTCGTTACAGCCTGTTTCTTCAAAATGCTTGATTTGCTCGCCAATGTATTTAAATCCGGTTAATACTTCGATCAGTCTTGCATCGTAATACTTGGCAATCATATCTGACATATTGCCGGTTACGATAGTTTTAATGAGAGCTGAATTCTTTGCTAAGGTTCCTTTCTCAGCTCTTTGTGAGAACTCATATTCCGCAATTAACGCACCGGTCATATTACCATTAAATAGTACATATTCTCCACTGTGATCCTTCACCATAATACCAAGACGGTCTGCATCCGGATCCGTTGCAAGGATTAAATCTGCATCCACTTCCTTTGCTAATTTCTGAGCAAGAGCAAATACTTTCGGATCTTCCGGATTAGGATATCCTACCGTTGAGAATTCAGAATCAGGCAGTTCCTGCTCAGAAACCACATAAACCTGCTCAAAGCCCAACTCCTTAAGAATCCTTCTTACAGGCAGATTACCAGTTCCATGTAAAGGTGTATACACAATTTTAAGATCCTGGCCCACCTTATTAATTGGATTCACAACCAATTTCTTAAGAGCAGAAATATATTTGTCATCAATCTCAGCACCGATCATTGTTAAAAGGCCCTGTGACAATGCAGCTTCTTTCGTCATAGTCTTGACTTTGGCAAAATCATGGATGGAATTAACTTCACTAATTATCTGGGCATCCTTCGGATAAGTGATTTGAGCGCCATCCTCCCAATATACCTTATAACCATTGTACTCTGCTGGATTATGGCTTGCTGTTATTACGATACCCGCGATACATCCTAGCTCTCTTACAGCAAAAGAAAGCTCCGGTGTAGGACGAAGAGATTCAAATAAATAAGCATGAATACCATTTGCAGCTAAGCATAAAGCAGAATCAAGTGCAAATTCCGGTGACATTCTTCTGGAATCATATGCAATTGCTACTCCTTTATTTTCCCCACCATGCTTCTTAATGGTATTAGCAAGTCCTTGCGTTGCTCTTCTAACCGTATAAAGGTTCATACGGTTCACACCTGCTCCTAAGATTCCTCTCAGTCCGCCGGTTCCAAATTCGAGATCTTTAAAAAATCTTTCTTTTATCTCAAGCTCATTTTCTCTAAGTCCAACTAACTCAGCTCTGGTTGCATCATCAAAATATGGGTTTGTGGTCCATTCTTCATATTTTTTTAAATATTCCATACTCTTTACCTCACCTTGCTATATATTTAGGTTATTGCAATAGGACAACCTATAAAACCCTTGATTTATATCTATCTCTTTCTAAGAGATAATATCCTTTTTTAAACATACAGTATCATGATACAATGCTTTTTTTGTAAATGCAATCATTTTTTGCTTCGCAAAAAACCGCATAAGATTATCCGGTTCATGACCGTTACTCTTATGCGGCATTTCATACATTAATACTTATAGTCCGTCGCTATAGTCGTCTTCTACAATCCCTTTCAGGTTGAACTCTGTCTCAGTCCAGTCTCCGTCGTTATGAGAATTCTCTCCATAACCTACATGAGCGTCATCAACACCTGGAATTGCGTCTTCTCTCTGAAGAGTGTCTTCGTATTTTGCAAATTTATCTTCGCTATATACCACTTCAGCAATTCCATCTTCCGGCTCATAAAAACCTTCTTCTAATTCTTCGCCTAAGAGACCACCTTCAGAAAAATCAAAGCTATCATATTCATCCAAGTAACTTCCGTCACCTTCTAAATCTTCTGAAATCATATATTCTTCAGGAGTATCAGTATCCAGTTTTACGGAACGATATCTCTTCATACCGGTACCGGCAGGGATTAACTTACCGATGATAACATTTTCCTTAAGACCGATTAACGGGTCAACCTTACCCTTAATTGCTGCTTCTGTCAGAACTTTCGTTGTTTCCTGGAAGGAAGCTGCTGATAAGAAGGAGTTGGTTGCAAGGGATGCTTTCGTAATACCAAGCATTACTTGCTTGCCGTCCGCCGGCTCTAAGCCTTCTGCTACCATTCGATCATTCTCATCATTGTATTCTAAGATATCTACTAATGTACCCGGTAAAAAGCTAGTGTCACCATTTGTTTCGATACGAACCTTCTTCAGCATCTGACGAACAATTACTTCAATATGCTTATCGTTGATTTCAACACCTTGCAAACGGTAAACTCTCTGCACTTCTTGAATCATATAATCTTGAACTGCACGGATACCCTTAATCTTTAAGATATCATGAGGATTAACGCTACCTTCTGTCAACTCATCGCCGGCTTCCAGTACATCGCCATCCATAACTTTTATTCTAGAGCCATAAGGAATTAAGTATGCCTTAGCTTCCATTGTCTCATTATTTGTAATAATAACTTCACGCTTCTTCTTCGTATCCTTAATAGTAACTACGCCACCGAATTCTGCGATAATTGCAAGACCCTTCGGCTTTCTAGCTTCGAAAAGTTCTTCGACACGAGGAAGACCTTGTGTGATATCGTCACCAGCAACACCACCGGTATGGAAGGTACGCATGGTAAGCTGTGTACCAGGCTCACCGATCGACTGAGCTGCAATGATACCTACCGCTTCACCAACTTGAACAGCTTCGCCGGTTGCCATGTTGGCACCATAACATTTTGCACATACACCGATGTGTGATTTACAGGATAATATCGTACGAATTTTAACTTTTTCTACACCTGTTGCTATAATTCTTGCTGCACGTTTTGGTGTGATCATATGATTTGCCTTAACAATCATCTCTCCGTTTTCATCGTAGATCGATTCACAAGAATATCTTCCTGTAATTCTTTCTTCTAAGCTTTCAATTACTTCTTTGCCATCAGTAAATGCTTTGATCCACATACCTGGAGTTTCATGTCCTTCACAGCAATCCACTTCACGAATAATCAAATCCTGAGAAACGTCAACCAAACGACGGGTTAGATAACCGGAGTCAGCAGTACGTAGCGCTGTATCGGATAGACCTTTACGAGCACCATGTGCGGAGATGAAGTATTCCAATACGTCAAGACCTTCACGAAGGTTGGACTTAATCGGTAATTCGATGGTTCTACCGGAGGTATCTGCCATCAAACCACGCATACCGGCAAGCTGTTTGATCTGCTTATCGGAACCACGGGCACCGGAATCGGACATCATCTTGATGTTATTAAACTTATCAAGACCGCCTAACAGCTTCTCAGTAAGAACCTTATCCGCTTCCTTCCAGGTTTCTATAACCGTATTATATCTTTCATCCTCTGTCATTCTACCACGTCTGTATTCTTTAGCAATTTCTTCAATGGTAGCCTCTGCATCAGCAATAATATCCTTCTTCTCATCCGGTACCTTCATATCGGAAATAGATACCGTCATTGCTGCACGAGTGGAATATTTGTAACCAAGGGACTTAACAGCATCGAGGATTTCTGCTGTCTTAGTTGCACCATGGATGTTAATACATTTCTCTAGAATTGGTTTCAACTGCTTCTTACCAACTAAGAAGTTAATCTCAAGTGTTAAGAAGTTTTCATCCTTTGTACGATCTACAAATCCTAAATCCTGCGGAATTATTTCATTAAAGATAAAACGACCCAAGGTAGATTGAATTGTTCTAGTCTCTTCAACACCCGCATGATTGATACCGGTTCTTCTTACTTTGATCATTTCATGAAGAAGAATAGCACCATTTTCATAAGCAAGAATTGCTTCATTTAAACTCTTGAAGTAATGACGAACTCCACCTGGCATTTCACGCTCAATGGTTAGATAGTAGATACCAAGAACCATATCCTGTGAAGGAACAGTTACAGGTGCACCGTCAGAAGGTTTTAATAAGTTGTTTGGTGAAAGAAGTAAGAAACGACATTCTGCTTGAGCTTCTACGGACAGAGGTAAATGCACCGCCATCTGGTCACCATCGAAGTCCGCATTGTAAGCGGTACAAACAAGTGGATGAAGCTTAATTGCCTTACCTTCAACAAGTACCGGCTCGAATGCCTGAATACCAAGTCTATGAAGCGTTGGGGCACGGTTAAGCATTACAGGATGTTCTTTGATAACCTCCTCAAGAACGTCCCAAACTTCGGTCTGAAGTCTTTCCACCATCTTCTTTGCAGATTTTATATTATGAGCGGTTCCTCTTGCAACCAATTCTTTCATTACGAATGGTTTGAATAACTCGATTGCCATTTCCTTAGGCAGACCGCACTGATATAGCTTAAGTTCAGGTCCAACAACGATAACGGAACGTCCGGAGTAGTCAACACGTTTACCAAGTAAGTTCTGACGGAAACGTCCTTGCTTACCTTTTAACATATCAGACAGGGACTTGAGCGCACGGTTACCAGGTCCGGTTACCGGTCTACCTCTACGACCGTTATCAATCAACGCGTCAACAGCTTCCTGTAACATTCTCTTCTCGTTACGAACAATGATATCCGGTGCGCCGAGTTCAAGAAGTCTCTTAAGACGATTGTTACGGTTGATAATTCTTCTATATAAATCGTTCATATCGGAGGTAGCAAAACGACCACCATCGAGCTGAACCATGGGACGAAGATCCGGAGGAATTACAGGGATTACGGATAGTATCATCCATTCCGGCTTATTACCGGACTCTCTGAATGCTTCCACTACTTCGAGACGCTTGATAATTCTTGCACGTTTTTGACCGGTAGAATCCTTCAAACCTCTTTTTAACTCCTTTGATTCTTTCTCAAGATCAATTCCTTGCAAAAGTTCTTGGATTGCTTCAGCACCCATACCAAGACGGAAGCTGTTGTATCCATATTTCTCAATTGCTTCTTGTCTTTCCTTCTCATTCAGAACTTGTTTATACTGTAAGTCTGTTGTTCCTTTATCTAATACGATATAGGACGCAAAATACAGTACCTTTTCTAAAGTTCTTGGGGAAAGATCAAGAATAAGTCCCATACGGCTAGGTATTCCTTTAAAATACCAGATATGGGATACGGGTGCAGCGAGTTCAATATGACCCATTCTCTCACGACGTACGCTGGCTTTGGTTACTTCAACGCCACATCGATCGCAGACAACCCCCTTATATCTAATTTTCTTATATTTACCACAATGGCACTCCCAGTCCTTACTAGGTCCGAAAATTCTTTCACAGAATAAGCCATCTTTTTCCGGCTTTAGGGTTCTATAATTGATAGTCTCCGGTTTTCTAACTTCTCCCTTTGACCATTCTCTGATTTTTTCAGGTGAAGCTAAACCAATTTTTATTGCGTCATAGGTTATCTCTTGAATGTTACTCATTAATTCAGACATCCTTTGGCTCTCCCTTCGTTATACTGAGTAAAGAACAGGTGTGTTCTTCATCCTAGAAGTTCTTTCAACACTACCAGTTCTTTACTTTGCAGTTATATGACTACTTCATGTTTTATTATCTATAAAGACTGCCCGCAAGCTTTACAGCGCTTACTGCCTTCCGCTACGATTGCTCCACAATTAGGACACATATCGTCTACAGGCTCAACATCATCCTCTTCTTCATATATACCATCATCCAGTATATCATCCGATTCATCTTCATAAATTTCAAAAACATCTGATTCAATATCTTCAACATTTCCTTGAGTGAAACCAGCTTCTTCATAGCCTTCATCATATCTGAAGCTGTTATCGCCTTCAATTAACGGAGTCAGGTCTGAATCACCGTAGTCAATGCTTTCTGTCATCTTCACTTCATTACCACTCTCATCGAGAACTGTAACGTCTAGTGCCAGGGATTGAAGCTCTTTTAAGAGAACCTTGAAGGATTCAGGAATACCAGGCTCTGAAATGTTTTCTCCCTTAATGATAGCTTCATAGGTTTTAACACGTCCGGTAACATCATCGGATTTAACAGTTAAGATTTCTTGCAAGATGTAAGCAGCACCATAAGCCTCAAGTGCCCAAACCTCCATCTCACCAAATCTCTGTCCACCAAATTGTGCCTTACCACCTAATGGCTGTTGAGTTACTAAGGAGTATGGTCCGGTGGAACGAGCATGAATCTTATCATCAACTAAGTGATGAAGTTTCAAGTAATGCATGAAGCCGACCGTTACAGAACCGTCAAAATATTCTCCGGTTCTACCGTCACGAAGTCTTACTTTACCATCACGATTGATCGGTACACCCTTCCAATCTTCTCTATTTTCCGGATGTTGTTCTAGATAATCCATGAATTCCGGATCCAAAGTATCTTTATATTTTGCTTCAAACTCTTCCCAAGTAGTATTTGCATAATCATTTGCAATCTCAAGGGTATCCATAATATCAAACTCATTAGCACCGTCAAATACAGGAGTGGAAATATCCACACCAAGTACCTTCGCTGCTAAGGATAAGTGAATTTCAAGTACCTGTCCGATGTTCATACGGGAAGGAACGCCCAGAGGGTTAAGCACGATGTCAAGGGCTCTACCATTAGGTAAGAACGGCATATCTTCTACCGGTAATACACGGGAAACAACACCCTTATTACCATGACGACCAGCCATCTTATCACCAACCTGGATTTTTCTCTTCTGTGCAATATAAACACGAACGGTTTGATTTACACCAGGTGATAATTCGTCACCATTCTCTCTGGTAAATACTTTAGCATCAACGATGATACCGTACTCACCGTGAGGAACACGTAAAGAAGTATCACGAACCTCTCTTGCTTTCTCACCGAAAATAGCTCTAAGAAGTCTTTCTTCTGCAGTTAGCTCAGTTTCACCCTTTGGTGTAACCTTACCAACTAAGATATCTCCCGCACGAACCTCAGCACCGATACGGATAATACCTCTCTCATCAAGATCCTTAAGTGCATCATCACCAACACCCGGAACATCTCTTGTGATCTCTTCCGGTCCTAATTTTGTATCTCTAGCCTCTGCTTCATATTCTTCAATATGAACCGAAGTATATACATCTTCTTGTACAAGGCGCTCACTAAGAAGTACCGCATCCTCGTAGTTGTAACCTTCCCAAGTCATGAAACCGATTAACGGGTTCTTACCAAGTGCTAACTCACCCTTAGAGGTGGAAGGTCCATCGGCTATAACCTGACCAGCATTAATTCTATCTCCACGGGATACGATAGGCCTTTGGTTGATACAGGTTCCCTGGTTACTTCTGGAGAACTTAATCAAACGATAGGAGGTCTTTGTATTATCATCATTTTTAATAACTACTTCTTTTGCTGTAACTCTTTCAACAACACCGGCTTTTTTAGCAACAACACAAACACCGGAGTCAATTGCTGCTTTTGCTTCAATACCTGTACCAACTGCAGGAGCTTCCGTCAGAAGTAACGGAACAGCCTGACGCTGCATGTTCGCACCCATGAGGGCACGGTTCGCATCGTCATTCTCCAAGAAAGGAATTAATGCTGTCGCAACAGAGAATACCATCTTAGGAGATACGTCCATTAAATCAATTTTATGCTTCTCATATTGAGAGGTTTCTTCTTTATAGCGACCTGAAATGCTGTTACCAATGAAGTAACCATTGTCATCAAGTTCTTCATTTGCCTGAGCAACAATATATTTATCCTCTTCATCAGCCGTTAGATAAACAACCTCATCAATTACTTTCGGATTCATCGGATCGGTCTTATCTACCTTACGATAAGGAGCTTCAATAAAACCGTAATCATTAATTCTTGCATAGGTTGCAAGAGAGTTAATCAAACCGATGTTAGGACCTTCAGGAGTCTCAATCGGACACATTCTTCCGTAATGGGAATAGTGAACGTCTCGAACCTCGAAACCTGCTCTATCACGAGACAAACCACCAGGACCAAGTGCTGATAGACGTCTCTTATGTGTTAACTCACCGAGTGGATTGTGTTGATCCATGAACTGTGACAGCTGGGAACTTCCAAAGAACTCCTTAACCGCTGCAGTAACCGGTTTAATATTAATTAAGGACTGAGGACTAATACCCTCAAGATCCTGTGTTGTCATTCTCTCTCTAACAACACGTTCCATTCTGGAAAGACCGATACGGTACTGGTTCTGTAATAACTCACCAACCGCTCTAATTCTTCTGTTTCCTAAATGGTCGATATCATCGGAATGGCCAATACCATATTCCAGATGAATATTATAGTTAATAGAAGCAATAATATCTTCTTTTGTAATATGCTTAGGAATTAACTCATTGATATTTTTCTTGATTGCTTCTTTGATTGCTTCTAGATCTTGATTATCCTCTAATATTTTCTTGAGTACCGGATAATATACATCTTCTGCAATACCAAGTTCTTTTCTATCAATATCAACATAATAGGAAAGGTCTACCATCATATTAGAGATAACCTTAACATTACGTTCTTCCGCTTGTACCATAACGGATGGCACTGCAGCATTCTGAATCTGTCTTGCCAAAGTATCATTTACTAAAGTACCTGCTTTAGCAATTAGCTCGCCAGTTGACAAATCAACAACATCTTCGGATAGAACAAAACCAACAATTCTATTACGATAATGAAGCTTCTTATTGAATTTATATCTACCAACCTTAGCAAGATCGTATCTTCTGGCATCAAAGAACATGCTGTTTAATAAAGATTCTGCATTTTCTACTGCCAAAGGCTCGCCGGGACGTAGTTTTTTATATAATTCAAGTAAACCGTCCTGATAACTACCGGTCGGATCCTTGGATGTGCTGGGGTCTTTAGCCAAGCTCGCTAAAATCTTCGGTTCTTCGCCGAACAGCTGCTTGATTTCTTCATTGGTACCATAGCCTAATGCACGAACGAAAGTTGTAATCGGAACCTTACGATTACGGTCAACACGTACGTAAAAAACATCGTTAGAGTCTGTTTCATACTCCAACCATGCTCCTCTGTTTGGAATAACGGTTGATGAGAATAATTTCTTACCGATTTTATCATGATCTATTGCATAATATATGCCGGGGGAACGTACTAACTGGCTAACAATAACTCTCTCTGCACCATTGATAACAAAGGTACCGGTAGCTGTCATTAATGGTAGATCACCCATGAAAATATCGTGTTCGTTAATCTCGTTATTCTCTTTATTATGAAGTCTTACCTTAACTTTCAAAGGCGCTGCATAGGTTGCATCTCTTTCCTTACATTCTTCAATAGTATATTTGATGTCATCTTCACATAACGTAAAATCTACGAATTCCAAACTTAAGTGTCCACTATAGTCTGCGATCGGAGAAATATCATCAAATACTTCTTTGAGTCCCTCATCTAAAAACCACTGATAGGAATCCTTCTGTACTTCAATGAGATTGGGCATCTCCAGGACTTCCTTCTGTTTGGAGTAACTCATTCTAACGTTATTACCAACCTTGATTGGATGCATTCTGTTCTTGTCCATTGACGTTTTCACCCCTTGAATTTAATAAGTTTAATTCTTACTAATGAATTAGCTTTAAAATTCATTTTATTATTGATACAAATAAACTAGTAGGCTAATTCATTTGTTTCTTACAAGTAAATTAACATTTACATGTAATGAATAAAAAAACTTCTTTTCATTTCGAATCATATATGCTATAATATAAGTAATTAGGCATACAACACCACAATAGTGCATCTTTCATACTATCATACTTTTTTAGGGCTGTCAACTAAATTTGTTTGATTTTTTTTATTTTATACATACAAATTTATACAATTTAGAAAAGCTACCGCAAAGCGGTAGCTTTTCTAACGAACAAATCGGGTTTTCGATTTGTGAGTCTGCCTGAAAAACAGGTTCTTATTTTAATGAGAGAAATACTGTTTTTTAGTATTTCTCGAGTCTGTTTCCGCCAAGGCGGTAGCTTTTCTAACGAAAGAAATACATGCTTTCTGTATTTCTCGAGTCTGTTTCCGCTTAGGCGGTAGCTTTTTCAAATTCTAATTATCCTTGCTAATCATACCCTCCATAGTATATATTATAGATAGAAAATATGTTTTTGAAAGTAACGATTAGATTTGTCTATCTTTATTATACTAAACACAATTGACACAAAGGAGGATTTATTATGAATAATCTTATTTTTGCCTTTGCTATCACTCTGTTTGCAGGTCTTAGTACCGGTATCGGTAGTGCTTTAGCGTTTTTTACAAAAAAGACCAACACAAAATTTCTATCCATTAGTTTAGGTTTTTCCGCAGGTGTAATGATATATGTTTCTCTTATAGAAATTTTTGTGAAAGCGAAGGATTCCTTAACTGCAGAGCTTGGTATAAAGCTCGGCTCCTGGATTACCGTCATTGCATTCTTTGGTGGTATGTTATTAATCGCTGTTATTGATAAACTAATACCGAGTGCGGAAAATCCACACGAGATACATAAGGTTGAAGATTTAACTGATTCAAACGTTAAAAATAATTCAAAATTACTTCGAATGGGACTATTTACCGCGTTAGCTGTTGGAATTCATAACTTTCCGGAAGGCTTAGCAACTTTTATTTCCGCCTTACAGGAGCCTTCGATCGCAATCCCAATTGCAGTTGCAATCGCAATACATAATATACCCGAAGGTATTGCTGTATCAGTCCCAGTTTATTATGCGACGGGCAGCCGTAAGAAAGCATTTTTATACTCCTTCTTATCAGGTCTCTCAGAGCCTGTTGGTGCCATCGTAGGCTATTTAATCCTGATGCCTATTATGAACGATACTATCTTTGGAATAATATTTGCAGGGGTAGCCGGTATTATGGTATATATCTCACTCGATGAATTACTTCCATCCGCAAGAGAGTATGGAGAGCATCATCTTTCCATCTATGGTCTTGTTGCGGGAATGGCGGTAATGGCAGTTAGTTTGTTGTTATTTATTTAGCCATTAAAATTCATGACATACAGTATCGTACGAACACGATATGTAAATTATAATTTAAAAACAGCTAATACAAAAAACCCCACTCTTACGAGTGGGGTTCATAGTCAATCTAGGGACTGAAATTACTTTAAAGTAACCTTAGCGCCTTCTGCTTCTAACTTAGCCTTAACTTCTTCAGCTTCAGCCTTGCTTGCGCCTTCTTTAACTACCTTAGGAGCGCCATCTACAAGATCTTTAGCTTCTTTTAAGCCTAAACCAGTTACTTCACGAACAACTTTGATAACCTTAACCTTGTTAGGGCCAGCTTCAGTTAATTCGATATTGAACTCTGTCTTCTCTTCTTCTTCAGCACCACCTGCTGCAGGACCTGCTACTACAACACCTGCTGCTGCGGATACACCAAATTCTTCTTCACATGCTTTTACTAAATCATTTAATTCTAATACTGTAAGGCCCTTAATTGCCTCGATAAATTCTTGAGTTGTCATTACGATTTACCTCCATTAAAATATTGTTTTGTTTATATCGGGTTAATTGCGTTCCCATAAAATATCACGTTTCATAATTGCTTACCATAGCAAGCTGTTCTGTTATTAATACTGATGATGTTAAGCTTGTTTCTCAGCGATTTGTGGAACAAATCTCAGTAGCTGTAATTAAGCTTGTTTCTCAGCGATTTGCAAAACAAATCTCAGTAGCTGTAATTAAGCCTGCTTCTCAGCGATTTGTTTAATAACACGAGCAAAGTTTGCAATCGGTGACTGTAAGCTTCCAAGTAACTTGGAAATAAGAACTTCTCTTGAAGGAATAGTTGCGATAACCTGAATTCCCTTCGCATCATAGTAAGTTCCTTCAACAACACCTGATTTAAACTCTAACTTAGGCATTGTCTTTGTGCATTCAAGTAATATTCTTGCAGGAGCTGTTGCATCCTCCATACCGAAAGCAATAGCAGAAGGACCATTTAAATCCTTTGACAACGCTTCAAATTCTGTTCCTTTAAATGCAAAGTTAAGCATTGTGTTCTTGTATACTTTATATACTACACCAGCTTCTCTTAACTTTTTACGAAGCTCAGTATCTTGAGCAACGGTCAAACCACGGTAGTCAACTAATACAGCTGCTTTCGCGTCTGCTACATAGCCCTTAATTTCTTCAACAACGGGTTGTTTTAATTCAACTTTTGCCATTACGTACACCTCCTTGTATCTTATATAGACTGCGGATATCCGGCAACCTTTTTGCTGTATCCTATCTAGACTTCAAAACGAGGTTTCATAGGATACAAAAAACCTCTTCCTGCCAAAGCAGAAAGAGGTCAATAAAATCAATAAGATTTAAATCAACTTTTCCTCGGTAGGCGTTTTCACCTTATGCCTTACGGCACCTACTGTCTTCGGCAGTTCTATTCACAAATGGGATTATAACATTACTTTTGGAGACATGTCAATCCCTATTTTGTTATTTATTCGGTTTTATTACTTCTACTTAGCCTAACTTAGCTGTATTAAGCTTCACGCCAGGACCCATTGTGGAAGCTAAGGTTACGCTTCTTAAATATTGTCCCTTTGCTGCGGAGGGCTTCGCTTTAACTACAGCACCAATTAAAGTCTGGAAGTTATCATTTAACATTTCCTCAGTAAAGGAAGCTTTACCAAGCGGAACGTGGATAATGTTTGTCTTATCCAATCTGTATTCAATCTTACCAGCTTTAATGTCGTTAACAGCCTTAGTAACGTCCATAGTAACAGTACCAGCTTTAGGGTTTGGCATTAAGCCCTTAGGTCCAAGAACACGTCCCAAACGACCAACTACACCCATCATGTCAGGTGTTGCTACTACTACATCGAATTCAAACCAGTTTTCATTCTGAATCTTAGGAATTAAGTCCTCTGCACCTACGAAATCTGCACCAGCTGCTAAAGCTTCATTTGCTTTATCACCTTTTGCAAATACAAGTACACGTACTGTCTTACCGGTTCCGTGAGGTAATACTACCGCACCACGAACCTGTTGATCAGCATGACGACCGTCAACACCAAGTCTGATGTGAGCTTCGATTGTTTCATCAAATTTCGCTACTGCCGCTTTTTTAACTAAAGCAATAGCTTCTCCTGCATCGTATTGAACGGATCTGTCAATTAACTTTGCAGAATCTGTATATTTCTTTCCTCTTTTCATTCTATAAACCTCCTAGTGGTTTTATCGGAAGAAAGCAGAACACTTCATTCAGTTTATAACAGAAGAACTATAATTCTGCTGCCAATGGATATTTACCTTGGCATTTCCTCCCACGTTATTAGATTCTAAATCGCATAATATCTTTCAACTATGCTGTTGCATTCTTTATTAGTCTTCGATTGTAACGCCCATACTTCTAGCTGTTCCAGCAACCATGCTCATAGCTGCTTCTACGCTAGCTGCATTTAAATCAGGCATTTTAAGCTCAGCGATCTTTCTGAGTTCTGCTTGGCTAAGTTTAGCTACCTTAGTCTTGTTAGGAGCAGCGGAACCGGATTTCAGATTAAGTGCTTTCTTAATTAAAACTGCTGCCGGAGGAGTCTTTGTTACGAAGCTGAAGCTTCTATCTGCATATACAGTAATAACTACTGGAGTAATAATTCCATCCTGATCTGCTGTTCTTGCATTAAATTCCTTTGTGAACTGTACAATGTTCACACCATGCTGACCGAGTGCGGGTCCAACCGGGGGAGCCGGTGTAGCCTTGCCAGCGGGGATCTGTAATTTGATATAACCTGTTACTTTTTTTGCCATGATAGCATACCTCCTGATAATGTGGTGTTTGCGGGAATTCCCCTCCCACGTAAAGAACCATAGATGTAAATCACATCTATTCCGTCAACAAATGACGGTGTCGCCAAGTGAATTATGCCTATAACTCACTTGTAAAGTGTTTTCCACTTTTCCATTGCATTCACGATATTTCTTGCACAATTGAAACCAACAAGATATCTTAGCAAATAAAATCATGTTAATGACTTAGATGCTATTTTGTTACCTACGAACTTTTACTTCGCCAAAACCAATCTCAACGGGTGTTTCACGTCCAAACATATCCACGCTAATGGTAATTGTCTGCTTGTGTTCATTGATTTGTCTGATTAGACCTGTAGTATTCTCCCATACACCGGCGATTACAGTTACAGTATCACCAATCTCAAAATCAAGGGACACTTCATCATTCTTAATTCCCATGCTTTGCATTTCTGTTTCAGTCAAAGGAACCGGTTGTTTTGAATCGGGTCCTACAAAGCCTGTTACTCCTCTGGTATTACGAACTACATACCATACGTCATCATTCATAACCATATGGAGCAGTACATAACCGGGAAACATCTTCTTTTGAACACGTTTCTTAACGCCGTTTTTCACTTCAATGACGTCTTGCATCGGTACAGATACTTCTAAGATCTGATCCTGCAGCTTTCTGTTTTCGATTGTCTTTTCGATGTTCGCTTTTACTTTGTTCTCATACCCAGAATAGGTGTGAACAACATACCAATTTGCTTCTGACATATCCTCACCCTTATCCTATAATAAGAAAGCAATACCTTGTTCGATTGCATAGTCCAATACGTAAATAACTATTCCTAAAACAATGGTAACTGATATGACAGCAACTGCTTGTTTCGCAAGATACTCTTTATCCGGCCAAACGATTTTCTTGAACTCGGACTTAATCCCCTTGAACCAGCTTCTCTTTGGAGCCTTCTCGGTTGTAGTATTAGCCATCTCTCCCATGTCTTCTCTTCCTTTCAGATATAATTATTTCGTTTCTTTGTGCAATGTGTGGCTTCTACAGAATTTACAATATTTCTTTGTTTCCATTCTGTCTGGATGAGTCTTCTTTTCCTTTGTCATGTTGTAATTGCGTTGTTTGCAATCTGTACATGCAAGTGTAATTTTTACGCGCACAATATCCACCTCCGATTTCTTGTTGCGCAAGTTTACTGTCACATTGACCTACTGGTAATGATTCAGTGTGACTTATTCGCTTAGTTTGCTAGAGAACCATTTTTTAGGCATAAAAAAAAAGCCCTCTTTCTTCGCTTTCTTAATATATCATACCCAAGTTTGTACGTCAACATTTTTTTACACAGACAATTCTAGAAGCTATTTGCTTATCTCATTATAATTATTTTATCTAAACTCATTGTACTTCAATGTTCTATCATTGTAAAGGTGTTAATTAGCATTTACATTTTTAAAAAATAAATTCTTTCTAAAAACTTCTAATTAACACCCTTTCTAATGTTTAAGTTTCCTTTTCATAATTATCTTGCTGTTCCCTATTCTTTTTTCTTTGGGATAACCTTCACCTTACATTTTGAACTTAACCCACTTGCCGTCTTCGCTGTAATATATACAGTACCTTTTGAGATTGCAGTAATCTTACCGGTGGATGAGACAATGGCTACTTTTTCATTCGAACTAGTATAGGTTATTTTATCCGTATATGCTGTGGGCTTTACATAGGATCTTAGTTGAAAAATCCCTTCCACTTCTATGGTAATATCTTCGCTAAGGAATTTGAATTCTGTTATTTTTACCGTTTTTACAATAATCGGTCTAGCTGTGATATTGCCTCGATTATCAGCTGCAAAGATCGTATAGACTCCGTCTTTCTTTACCTTAAAGGTACCTTTGCCATCCTTAACTGTTACTGTAATACCTGCCTTTGCAGGAAGAAAATCTTCTGCACGCTTTACACCTTCCATATATTTTACACGCTTAACACCACTTTGCTTATCCGATGCCAGTACGGTAACTGTTCTTGTTTTATAATTGGAAGACACCGTAAAGGTTGTAACAATCTTTGGTGCTTCTTTATCCTCTTTTACATCATATACCTTAGCCGTCTCATTACCAGCATAATCTACTGCATAGAAGGTATACTTTCCTGCCTTTGATAGATTTACTTTACCGTTTTTTACGGTCGTTCCATTCATTCCCTTTTTAAAATCTTCTATTGTTTTGGATCCGTAGATCCATTTTACTACTCTTACCTGTGAATCTCCGGAGTCCTTCACTTTTACAGATACCGTCATCTGTGCCTTGTCAAATGAACTACTAAGAGTTAGTACCGGTGCCGATTTATCCTGAATTAGTAGATCCGTTGCCACAACCGCTTTATACGCACTTGGAATTCCACCATGAATCATATAATTCTCCAAACCTTCCAGTTCCTTAATATTCAAGGTGATAATATCCTTTACGTTAGCCGCATAGAGATGATCCTTCTGTGCATAAAGCATCGCAGCAACTGCCGATACCTGAGGTGCTGCCATGGAGGAACCACTCATGTTGCCATAGCCACCTACAATGGTACTGTAAATATCAGTTCCCGGTGCTGCCAAGTCAACACTATCAAGTCCATAATTCGAGAGTCCTGTTAGCATCCCGTTACTATCAACAAAGGTTACCGAAATCAGATTATCCATAGTAAAACTTGCAGGATACACGGGATTAATATCGTTATCATCACCGGTATTACCGGCCGCTGTAACAAATAACATATTAGATTCTCTCATAATCTCCTCAAGACCTTCCAAATACACATCAGTACCCCAACTTAGATTACAGATATCCGCTCCCATCATGGTTGCATATTTGATTGCCTCGATTGCACTATTTAAATTACCTTCTCCTTTACTACCACCATTAATCTTTAACGACATGATTTTCACGTTTACATTAGAAGCAATTCCTGCTATTCCGAGCTTATTATTAGCCAAGGCAGCTATAACTCCGGCTACGTGGGTACCATGATTATCATTATCCTTATCAGAAGCCTTATCATTGCTATTATAATGGCAGATGGTAGCATCATTATTATAAAAATCCCATCCATAGATATCATCTACATAGCCATTATTATCATTATCGATATTATCTCCGGGTATCTCCCCTTCGTTTATCCACATATGATCAGCTAACTCCGGATGCTTATAATCAATACCGGTATCTATAACAGCAATGACAACCTCTTTGGTCGCTGCTTTTGTCTGTGCCATGTAATCCCATGCTTCGGATACATCCATATCAACATCTTCATAAGAAGATACTTTACGTTTTAGTCCTTTGGATATGGTAATATATTGACCCGAGTTGTCTATGTACCACTGTGTATCTGAATAAGGATCATTCGTGCTACTCATAATACGAACTCGACTATTTGCCTGAGCCGTATTTACCAATGCATCTTCCTTTAGGCTTCTTAGAACCGTCTCATAGTTTGATGCCTCATTAACCGAAATAAGAGCATAATCTCCAATAAGTTTATCAATATTAGCATAGGGTTTGTATTTCTCCATGAAAGAATTAATACTACTATCTGTTAATTCTTCGTGAAAGACTACGACTATTTCGCCATTTGATTTATCATATAGCATCTGCTGTTTTGTTACAGATGCACCTTTATAAAACGTTATCATTGCCAGAATTGTGAAGGTGATTGCTATGATTAGCTTTAATTGTCTACTTTTCTTCATCATTTGAACCCCCATTCTGTCTGATGTTATGTCTTTACATGATAATCCTATCTACTAGAATTGGCAATCATATGGCAAAATCATTAATTAAGTTTAACAAACTATTACGACATATTACGAGTATTATGCATATTTTGGTAGTGCATTTTAGACCAACATATGGTATAATTACACATACTATTTTTTTATTTAGTCATCCGCCCTCTAATAGGAGATGTTATTATGAGTTCTTACAATCAGAAGATCACATCAGATCAAAGAAATTTCTGGGATAGTCTTCAAAAGGATATTTTATCGTCTAGTATAAACGATTTTATGGACGATGAACGCTACTTCCTTGAGAAAAATTTTATGTTTTCCACCTTTTTCAGAAGCTGTTTGCCCCACGAGATTTTTTACTTTCAAAAATTGTTGCAGTTGGGGGAGCATGGTTATCTAATCATTCTTGAAATCAAAGAATCTACTGCCGCCTTATCCATAGATGATTTTCTTATATATCAAACCATCAAAAAGATATTGAATAGGAAAAAATGTTGTGTTAGTCCTTTACTAACAAATCGAATAGGCATCTTAATTACGGAAGATCATCTTCTTACGGAGACACAATTAAGAGAGGAAAGTACCGTCTTATGTAATGAGTTGATAGGGGGTATTGAGAAGAAGTTTTATTTAAATGTAATCGCCGGAATTGGAAGTATGCAGAGTATGCAATCCCTCTACTCTTCTTTTTCTTCCGCATTATCCTGCCTCTTTCACTACCATTCAGCTCCCATTGTTTTTTATCTTGATGTCTTGAATGAACAAGTAAATCATAACTTTGATTATATGGTAACGGAAACGCGTCTTTTTGATGCAGTACGACTTCGTAAATCTGATGCCTTTGATTATTTTGGATTGTTAATGGAATGGGTAAGACCCTTAAATGATTCTATGAAACGAAATAAGGTATTAGAGATACTTGTACTAATGAATTATGCCATCAGCCAAGATAGTACTACTGAGATCAAGCCTTTAGATTATATGAAGATTGCTACGGATTTATCAAACCATAGTGATCATACGATTATTGATTATGCATACCAGATGTTTATGTATATTACTAAATATGAAAAGCCGCAAAGCACCATAGACTATTCTAACCATATCGTTAAGGCAACGAAAGAATATCTTGAGAATCATTATTCCGAAGATATCTCTTTAGAGGATATGGCAGAGTATGTGAATATAAGCCCACAATACTTTAGTAAATTAATTAAGAAAACTACGGGTTTTAATTTTATCGATTGGTTATCTATGCTTAGAGTAAGAAAAGCAAAAGAATTATTAACCAATTCAAATTTAACCGTTAAGGAAGTATGTTTTATGGTAGGCTATAAGGATCCAAATTACTTCAGTCGAATTTTCAAGAAAAGAATCGGCATTACCCCTAGTGAATATGTAAAGGCTAATTCCACATCTTAACAATAAGAATTAAAAAGCATCCCACTATATATGGAAGTTACATATGGATTAGGATAATTACTTTTTTCATGGTTTGGATAAGTCACAATTGTTTTATCCAGATATTCCATCGGATTTATTGCAATGGTTTCTGCTTTTTTTAGAAGCCTTGCAATGAATCCGTTTTCACGAGTAAATAAACTCTCCATACCGCCATCTTCTGCTGCCAATATACCAAGTGATTCCTCCAGCTCTAGGCTACCATCCTCTAATACAATCCATCCACAAGCGGATAACTCTTCTTTATAAACATCTTCCAGACTTCTCATTTCTTCCATCAAGCGGTTCACTTTATATTCTTTCCCTTCCAGATATCGTTCCTTAACAAGCTTTATCATCTCATTGTAGGTAATCATAATGGAATTAACGGAGGAAAGTATTTTTTCATGGTCAGATACTATCTTTAAATTAGCAACTCCCTCCTTTTGTAAAGTAATCTTCAAACGATTTTCAAGTGTAAACGTGTTCGTCGCTGTCCTTTTATCTATACCATTTAGAATAAAATGAGCATAGGTAGCCTCCTGATCCACACGGTTCATTCCAAAGTAGTCTACTACACCAAATCGATTATCATCCAAATCTTCAAATTCAAACTTTAGATCGCCAAATCTGCCGGACATATCCGATGCTATAGCAAGTCTACCATACTCTTTCGTATTCCCACGTTCTACTATCGCATGGATCCCGGGTATGGACTGGTTTAAGAAATCTGCAATCTGTTCCAGACTCTCTTTATTTTCCATTCTTGTCGCATGATTATAGTTTAAAAGATATTCTTCCTCACCAATCGTAGCAGAAAACCGATATTCTTTACTTGGTAAGCCGTGCGAGGTTAATAAAATCTCTTTCCCTCGATTAATTTGAACTTTTGCAAGTGACTTTACTTCAATTTTGATAGCTTCCGGAAGTCCTTCCAAGGAATCCTTCGTTAAATTTGCATAGAGAATTTTGTCATCACTTACCTTGACTCTTTTGTTTTGAAATCCAGATAAATCCGAATCAGTTAAATCAATAATTTTTGACTTTAGAGCAAGGGCCGCCTCTTTGATTCCAATGGTATATTCCTGATTTTCTTTGGTTAGGTTTATCTTATAAAAAGGCGCGTTTTTACTAAGGTTTACAATCTCATTATAAACCTTCTTAAGCTCATTCTTTTTACTGATTGGATATTTCGTATCTTTATGTATAGGCAAGCTATCGATTAAATAGTTATATACCAAAACCATAAAATATCCCCCTTTCTCTTCAAAAATACTGTTTCAAAAACATTTATGAATTATATAAAAAATCTGATTACAGAACTCACTTTCCTCTCTGTAATCAGATTCGAAATTCACCTTGAAAAGCTAGGAATCTCTTCCGTACCAAATACTCAAAAGGTTACTCATTTTTACTTATGGTATTAATTTCTTAACGGAATTACCTACTACTAAGGATTGCCGCATAAAAACCGTATCTAGCGGTACTTCCTGTGTATTCTCTATTAGTTGAATCAATCTAAGCGCAGCTTCCTTACCAATGTTGTCTCTCTCTTGCTTTACAGAAGTTAGCTTCACTCCTACCAATAGATTCGTATCAGAACCATCATAACCTGCTACCGAAATATCTTTGATTGGTTGAAGACCATGTTTACGAATAGCACTAAATATTCCCATAGTGGATAAATCATCGGGTCCAATGATGCAGGTAGGACGATTGTTCTGTTGCAATAGCTTATAAGCTACCTCCTCCGTCATTCCGGAATTACGATATTGACTCTCGACAATCCATTCCTCTCTTGCTTTATATCCGCTCTCCCTCATAGCATCCATAAAGCCCTCCAGACGATTCTTCGTAACAAGCGAATTCTTAAATCCATGGATAAAAGCAATGTTGGTATGTCCCTGCCGTATAATAAAGTTAGTTAACTGTTTCATCCCATTATAATTATCCGATACAATCGAATATGATTTTTGGAACGCATAATCAATGGTAACAACCGGGAAGTCGCTGTTCACTAACTTTATGACATCTTCATTTTCATAATCTGCACAGACAATGCAGACTCCGTCAAAATGTCGATATTGACAATGCTCCAGATAGCTCATTTTTCTTTTTCCTATATGGTTCTCTATAAAAGTGATATCATATCCACTTTGTGAAGTTTCTTCTCTAAAGGCTGATAATATATGTGCAAAATATTCATTCTTTAATCCTATTTTTGTAGCTGTATGGAATAATACACCTATGTTGTAAGTTTTCTTTAGTTTTACCGATCTTGCATTGGAATTAGGGAAATATCCCATCTCATTTGCTGTTTTTATTACAAAATCTCTTGTTTTATCGCTAATATCAGAATAGCCATTTAAGGCTTTACTTACAGTCGAAACCGACACTCCGCATCGCTTAGACAGTTCTTGAATCGTAGCCATCTAAATCACCTGTACCCTTATCTAGCCTGTATACTTGGTATAATTTTAAAATAAATCCCAAATATATGCAAGCATAATATATACCTATAATCCCGTCCTATTTTGAAAATCCTTTCATAAGACCTTTCATACTAGGAATCATCATCAATTAGTAAATTTTCTTCTATATCATCATGTACTTTAAAAAACAGGTGCATACAGATTGGAATATATCAAATGTCCTGTTGTATGCACCTTCACTTTATTTACACCTTATATTGCTTTTTTGTCTGTTATAGCTACTTCCTGATTATTCTCAGGATGCACCTTTATTACCTTAACAGGACAAACCGTAGCACATTTACCGCAATTCGTACATTTACTGTAGTCAATGTATGCCAGATTATCATTTACCGCGATCGCATCAAACTCACAAGCCTTGGTACAAAGCTTACAGCCGATACAGCCTGCGGCACATGCTGCTTTTACATCCTTACCTTTATCAAGGGAACTACATCCAACAAGATGTCTAGCAGAAGCCGGAACCATTTCAATCAGATTGTTCGGGCATTGTGCGGTACAGCTGCTGCAACCGGTACATTTTTCTTTGTCTACAACTGCCACTCCATTTACTACATGAATTGCATCGAAAGCACATACCTTAACGCAGGAACCAAAGCCCATACAGCCATAGCTACACTTCTTATTGCCCTTACCCGGAACCATAGCTGCCTTCTTACAATCTTGCACCCCATAATATTCGTATTTTACCTGGGTTTTATCGCAGGTACCAACACATTTTACAAAAGCAACTACCTTCTCCGCTTCTTCAACTACTGTACCCATTACCTCTGCAATCTTGCTGTGAGCTTCTTTATTGGCAACAGGACAAGCATTAGCCGGTGCCTCTCCTTTTGCAATTGCACTTGCCAAACCATCACAGCCTGGATATCCACAACCACCACAGTTTGCACCGGGTAGAAGCTCTCTTACCATAATTTCACGCTCATCCGCTTTTACTTCAAAGGTCTTAGCTGCAAAACCTAAAAATAAACCGATGAATAATCCAACTCCAGCCACAATCGCAGTAGCAACCATAACTCCCTGAAGACTAACAGCACCGAAACTGCCGAGGAAATTCCCAAGGAAATTGTATGATGTGATTATCTCTTGAAATAACATATCTTACCCTCCTTAAAAGTTTAAGCCGGCAAATCCATAGAATGCCATTGCCATTAGACCTGCAGTTATCAGAACGATGGGAGAACCTTGAAAAGCCTTCGGAACATCATTGTATTCAATTCTCTCGCGGATACCAGCCATAATTACAATGGCAATGGTAAATCCTGCTGCAGTACCAAATCCATTGATGATACTAGCTAAAAGGCCATAATCCTCAGTTACGTTAATTAATGCGACACCAAGTACTGCACAGTTCGTTGTAATTAAAGGCAGATATACACCAAGTGCACTATAAAGAGCACGACTGTATTTCTTTAATACCAACTCAACAAATTGAACCAGACAAGCGATTACTAAAATGAATACGATTGTCTGAAGATATTCCATGTTAAAACGTACTAAAACCTGTTCATAAATAATACTACATAAGGCTGAGGCTACTGTGATTACGAAAATTACCGCAGCACCCATACCAGTCGCTGTATTTGTTTTCTTTGATACGCCAAGGAACGGACATAAGCCAAGGAATTGACTTAGGACAACGTTATTAACCAAGGCAGAGCCGATGATTATTAAAATAAGTTCTTTCATCTAAATCAATCCTCCTTAATTATTGCTTTGCTTTGTTGTTTTTGAAGCACCCTCATTTGCCTTAGCAACTTCATTACTAGCTATCGTTTCACGGTTCGTTGTACAAACGCTGCCACCACAATGAGAACAATCTCCACCACAGCCGATGTTGTTTTTAGCCGTACCATTGGTAGCTGACGGTAATTTTAATTTGTTTTGTATTGCTGTTAAGATCGCCAGAGTAAAGAGAGCACCCGGTGCAAGAATGAAGATGGTAATAGGTTCAACCGTAGACGGTGTAATCTGGAAGCCAAAGATAGTTCCTGCTCCCAGTAACTCACGAAATGATCCCATAATCGTTAGTGCTACCGTAAAACCAAGCCCCATACCAATGCCGTCAAATAATGATAAACCAACGGAATTTTTAGCTGCATAAGCCTCCGCTCTACCAAGAATAATACAGTTAACTACGATAAGCGGTATATAGATACCAAGCAGTTCATTAACAGCTGGTAGATAAGCTTCTAATAATAACTGTACAATGGTTACCAAAGATGCAACGATAACAATGTAAGCAGGAATACGAACTTTATCAGGAATTGCTTTTCTTAAAGCAGAAATAAGAAGATTAGAAGCTGCAAGAACTACCGTTGTGGTTAATCCCATGTATAATCCGTTGTTTCCTGAGGTAGTAACCGCCAAAGTCGGACACATACCTAGCATAATAATGAATGTAGGATTTTCTTTGATAATACCGTTATATAAACGCTCAACGTATTTATTCATTAGCTCCACCTCCTAATTCTGTTACATTCTCTGTCAAAAAGCTAATTCCCGCATTAACTGCATTCGTTACTGCTTTTGATGTAACGGTTGCACCACTAAGTGCATCAATTTGTTCGTCCGAAGTAGCTCCAGTCTTTGTAACCACAAATTCTTTTACTTCTTTGTTCAAATATTGATCTGTAAATTTCGCATCCTTTGCCTTCATACCAAGACCAGCCGTCTCGCTAATAGAGGTATAAGAAATACCGTTTATTTTACCCTCCATGGAGTAACTAAATACAAAGGTCATGGAGTCATCATAGCTTTGTTTTGTTGTAACCGTTAGGTTATATCCAAGTAGCTCACCATTACTATTAAGTGCTTTATTAACTTCATCAATTGTAATACCCGCATACTCAGAATTTAAGGTAGACAAATCAGTACTATTTGCCAGCTCTAACAGTTCCTCATCCGCTTCAAAGGTAGTTGCATCCATAAATACAGCCTGGTTTGCTTTCTGTTTCTTACTTTCCTGTTGTTGTACAATCGGAGCTTTGGTTACTTCATAGATGTAACTAAGTGCCAATCCGGAGATGAGGGTGATTAAAAATAGAGCCAAAGCATCCCTAATTAATGTGGATTTCTGTTTACTCACGAACGACACGCTCCTTTCCAAATGCTCTACTGCGAGTCATCTTATCAATTAGCGGTACCAAAAGATTACCAAAGATAATTGCATAGGAAACACCTTCGGCGCTACCACCTAATTGACGGAATAAACCGGTTAATAATCCAAGGATAATACCATATGCAATCTGTCCGGTTGCCGTGATAGGACTTGTGGTATAATCGGTAGCCATGAAGAAAGCACCTAAGATTAATCCACCACCTAGTACGTGTCCGAGCATATAGTTCATGTCAAAGCCCTGACCACCAAAAATTAGAACAAATATTGCAACCGTAACAATATAAGTGAGAGGTATTCTTAAAGAAATAATCTTCTTAAATACCAAATAAGCTACACCAATTAATAGTGCAATCACACTTGTCTCACCAATGGTACCACCGGTTTGACCAATAAACATTTTAAATAAATCAAATGATTCACCTGCTTTTATTGCTGCTAAGGGAGTTGCGCCGGACAAACCGTCAACTGCCATGTAACCATTCTGTATGTAGTCACTTACACCAGGAGAGGTTACTTTTGCAACATCAAAATTAGTCATCCTGGCAGGGAAACTGATTAATAAAAATGCACGTGCTGCAAGAGCAGGATTCATAATATTCTGTCCTATCCCACCAAATACCATTTTTACTACTAAGATTGCAAAGATACCGCCAATCGCTGCCATCCATAGGGGAAAGCCGGCCGGAACATTATATGCAAGTAAAATACCGGTTACTACAGCACTATAGTCACCTACCGTTGGAGTCTTTTTCATGTACTTACAGTAAATAAATTCTGTTAGGACACATGCTAATACAGTAACCACAATAACCATTAATGCATGAATACCAAAATTAAAAACTCCGAATAATCCAGCAGGAACTAATGCGATCGCAACATCCCGCATAATACTTTTCGTTGTTACCGGGCTCCTGCTATGTGGAGCTGCCGATACGTGTAACAAGTCACTCAAAGCTTACACCTCTTTCTATAATTAATGTACATTTATGCTTTCTTTTTCTTCGCTAACACACTTGCTCTTGCCTGCATTATGGACTGCGACAAACTTCGTTTTGCCGGACATACATAGGAGCAGCAGCCACAGCCACAGCATTCCATTCCATCACATTTAACAAAGCCATCTTCATCCGAACGGTTACTGAGTGCAGCCAGTTCAAATGGCATCAGCTGCAAAGGACAAGCCGTGATACATTTACCACAACGAATACAAGGAGATTCCTCTACCGCAGCCTCATCATTTAGAAAGCTGGTAAGTGCCGAAGTCACCTTAGTAACGGGAACGTTATAGGTATAAACTGCATTACCCATCATAGGACCACCGGATACAAGTTTTTCCGGCTGTTCCACAAATCCGCCAGCAGCTTCCAAAAGCTCTGAATAATTGGTCCCGATCAAAACGTTAAAGTTCTGCGGATTTTTCACCGCATCGCCGGAAACCGTAATAATTCTACGAATGAGGGGCGTATTATAGGCAACCGCCATATAGATAGAGATTACTGTATCAACATTATCTACAACGCAGCCAACATCAGAGGGAAGCTTTTTTGAGTTCAGTTTTCTTCCCGTCGTTGCATATACCAACTGACGTTCACCACCCTGAGGATATTTTGTTTTTAATGGCATTACAGTTATTCTATTTTCATTTGCTGTTAATTCTTTTAACTTTGAAATTGCTACAGGCTTATTATCTTCAATCGCTATAATCCCCTTTGCATTTTCAAATAACTGAAGCATGATTTTAAGTCCGCCGATAATTTTCTCCGGTTCTTCTAACATCATTCGATAGTCTGAGGTAAGATATGGCTCACATTCAGCTCCATTTACAATCACATAGTCAATTTTACTATCATCTTTTGGAGTCAATTTAATATGAGTGGGGAAGCCCGCTCCTCCTAGACCAACAATACCCGCATCTTTTACGAGGCGACGTATCTCTTCTTTGCTCATTTTCGTGTAGTCTTGTTGCTTTCCAAAACCTTCCACTTTTCGGTATTCATTATCATTTTCTATAATAATGGCTTCCGTCATGTTTCCTTGCACTGTCAGTCGCTTCTCAATACCCTTTACAGTACCGGATACCGAACTGATGATATTTGCAGATACAAAACCGCCAGCCTCGGCGATTGTCTGTCCTACAAGGACATCATCTCCTTTTGCTACAATCGGTTTAGAGGGTGCACCAATATGCTGCGACAAGGGGAATACTAGCTCACCCTTTGGTAAGAGGACAGTTGTGGGCTTATCCATGGACAATTCTTTGCCGTCATAAGTATGGATTCCTCCCTGAAATGTTAACCTACCCATAAATCGTTTGCCTTCTTTCTTTTTCATTATTTTTTTAACAACTTACACTACTTCGTTAATTTTTTTTCATTGTTTGTGAATTCTTTTTCATTCTTTGTTAATCATTCTTCAGCCTTTGTTAATCAAAAAACAATGTTGTCATTTCTAGGCATAAATTTGATTATAGCATAAACCAAAGAAAATTTATAGTATTTTTTTGCATTTTATCTCAATATTGCTCTAACTTTATAAAAACTATTAGCAATGTATACAAAGGAATTAAATCACGAATTACGATCGTACCAAATTGCATACTGGTATAATTATAAATTTATTTGTCCGTCATAGGCAATATGGAAGAACTACCAACAGTTCCAATTGTTATCTTGATGTTGTCTGGATGTTATTTTGTCATCTCTCCTCTTCATTTTCGTTTAGGTATACATATGTGATTTTTTATGGTATAAAAGTTATGTACTTACTTAAAGGCAAAACAGTTAAGTTAAAATCTAGAAAACGTCCTTATCAAAAGTTATTGCTAGCTTTATTAAGCGGACTTATTGCATTTGTTGTAACTATGTTTTTTGTTTGGCTTCTAAAAGCATATATTTTCTAATTTAGATTGTTAAAATATACGAGTAGACATAAAAAACCTCAGAAACCCTTTTTAAATGGGAATCCGAGGTTTCTTTATGTTTTATTCTAGCTCGACAATTACTAATCAATTTTGTTTAGAGATTATTCTCTGTCGTGTTTACAGTTCTTTTGATTATTTGATTTATCCATATTATCCTGCCTATACAGGCTAATGTTATCATTTTGTTATCGGTGTTGATAACACTTGCTCTGTAACTGTGGATAATAGCACTATATTCTATTTCAGATCATAAGCGATTTTGCTTAAAAAATCAATCCCTATTCAAATTCATACCATTCCTTAAATCTCAGTCTTTGAGCAAAATACGATTTTTTTTGTATTCAATCATGCCATCTTTCTGCATTTTAGAAAGCTCGTTGCACATAGTACTGCGGTCAACATTCAAGTAATCTGCTAATTGCTGGCGGTTATATGGAATCAGAAAAGAATTGCTTCCGGCATGTTTTGCGCATTCTGAAAAATAAGACATCAATCGGCCTCGTATGGATTTGGAACTGGTGTGCAAAATCCTTTGTGAAAGTTGCAGACTTTTATGAGCACAGACAGTCAGTAGATTTCGTGCAAGGTTTGTATGAAAAGGGCAGGCGTTTGTGCAGGTAGTCAGAACACGTCCCACATTCATAAACAACACAGAGGTATCTTCCACGGCAGACACTGTAACCAGCATCGGCTGTCCCGGAATACAGGCATATACCTCAGCAAATACAGAGCCAGGAGCAACACTTCCTAAAATGCTGGTATTCCCCCAAATATCGTTACAAGATATCATTGCCATGCCTGACAGCACAATGCCGATATTCTCTATAATACTCCCTTCTGAAAGAATTACTTCTCCTTTTTTATAATTGCGTTTTACACTATTCAAACAGCTTAAAAGTGAGGAGATGTCATCTTCTTCTAACCCACGGAATAGCTGCATATCGGATAATTTCATATTTTTCGCCCTTTCGTTGTTAAAACAACAGATTTCTATTTTTGATTATAATATACTATGCCCAGAAAGACAAGAGAAAGGATAGTATAAAATGATTCGAAAAATTATCCAAATAGATGAAAAAAAATGTAACGGATGTGGTGCGTGTGCCGAAGCTTGTCACGAGGGTGCAATCGGCATGATAAACGGCAAAGCAACACTTCTGCGAGATGATTATTGTGATGGTTTAGGAGATTGTCTGCCAACCTGCCCAACAGGTGCAATTTCCTTTGTGGAGAGAGAAGCTGCTGCCTATGATGAAAAAGCTGTGCAGGAAAATATGAGGAAAAAAGCGAAAAGCAATCATGCCGCTGTTCTCCATACAGGCTGTCCCGGCAGTCGAATGCAGCATATTCAACATTCACAAGAAACAACTCCTCCTGCCCGGGTACAGACAGAATCACAGTTGGGACAATGGCCATGCCAAATCAAACTGGTACCGACTAATGCACTATATTTTGACGGCGCAAAATTGTTAATTGCAGCGGATTGCAGTGCATACGCCTATGCCAGAATGCACGAGGATTTCATGCGTGGAAAAATTACGATTATCGGCTGCCCAAAGCTTGACAGCATAGACTACAGCGAAAAGCTGACGCAGATCATTCAAAACAACAATATTCAAAGTGTAACGGTTGTACGCATGGAAGTTCCCTGCTGCGGCGGACTAGAATTAGCTGCCAAAAAAGCGTTGCAGGCAAGCGGAAAATTCATTCCTTGGCAGATTGTTACGATTTCGTTGGATGGTAAAATTTTGGAATAAAAGGAGAGATACTATGAGTAAAAAAATGAAAAACATCGCTCAATCAGAAGTACTGACGCTGAGAGAACAAATTTCCTATCAGGAGGGGCAGATTGTCAGCAAAACTTTGACACAAAACCAGGCATTAAGTATTACCCTGTTCTCATTCGCAAAAGGTGAAGAGATCAGCACCCATGAATCGGGTGGGGACGCCTTCGTCACCTGCTTGGATGGTATCGGAAAAATCACGATTGATGGCGTTGAATATCTGCTGCACGAAGGAGAATCTATTGTCATGCCAGCAGGCCATCCCCATGCGGTATATGGGAAGGAAGCGTTCAAAATGCTTTTAGTAGTTGTATTTTAATCAAACGCAAAATTGACAAAAGAAGGTGATTTTATGAAAGCAACAAAAGTAGATAAGGATCTCTGCATTGGCTGTGGGCTTTGCTGTGGGATCTGCGGCGAAGTTTTCCGTATGAACGAGCAGGGAAAGGCGGAAGCGTATCAACGAGCAAACGCTGAAAATCAAGGTGCTGTACAGGAGGCCGCCGACTCGTGTCCTGTGTCTGCAATCGCCTAGGAAGATTAATTCAAACGTGTCTATATGCTTTTTTGATCAAAAAGAAACCACATTATTTCAAATTTTAATAGTTTTTAGGAGGTATATTATGGAACAAAAAATGTTTTGCTATCAGTGTCAGGAAACCGCCGGGTGCAAGGGCTGCACCATGTCCGGCATATGCGGAAAGAAACCTGATGTAGCGGCCATGCAGGATCTGTTGGTCTATGTTACAAAAGGAATTTCGGCTATTACGACTGCATTGCGTCAGGAAGGTAAACAGGTCTCTGCAAAAATCAATCACTTGATTACTCTGAATCTGTTCACTACCATTACCAACGCAAATTTTGATAAAGAGAGCATTGAATCAAGAATCCGTGCTACACTGACCGAAAAGGAAGTTCTGCTAAAGCAAGTTACCAATCTGACTGTTCTGCCTGAAGCCGCAAAATGGAACGGAGCTGAAAACTGGGAAGAAAAAGCCAGAACTGTCGGTGTTCTTTCTACCGAAAACGAGGATATTCGCTCTCTGCGCGAGTTAATCACCTACGGTTTGAAGGGACTTTCCGCTTACTCGAAGCACGCAAATGTGTTGTTGGAGGACAACGATGAAGTTGACGCATTTCTTCAGAAAGCACTGGCTGCCACGCTGAATGATAACCTTAGTGTAGAAGATCTGATTGCTCTAACAATGGAAACAGGAAAATACGGAGTATCCGGTATGGCAATGCTGGATAAGGCTAACACAGACAGCTATGGAACCCCCGAAATTACAAAGGTAAATATCGGTGTCAGAAAGAACCCCGGCATTCTGGTATCTGGCCACGACCTGCGCGATTTGGAAATGCTGTTAGAGCAGACACAGGGAACTGGAGTGGATGTGTATACACATTCCGAGATGTTGCCGGCTCATTATTATCCCGCTTTCAAAAAATATCCTAACTTTGTTGGTAATTATGGGAATGCTTGGTGGAAACAAAAAGAAGAATTTGAATCCTTTAACGGGCCTATTCTAATAACAACCAACTGCATTGTTCCTCCTAAGGATAGTTACAAAAACAGACTTTACACTACCGGTGCTGCGGGATATCCGGGATGTACACATATTCCGGGAGAAATTGGCGAACAAAAAAATTTTTCTGCGATTATTGAGCATGCAAAAAAATGTGTCGCTCCGAGTGAAATCGAAACCGGTGAAATCATCGGCGGATTTGCCCATGCGCAGGTTCTGGCTTTGGCAGATAAAGTTGTAGAAGCTGTAAAAAGCGGTGCAATCAAAAAGTTTGTAGTTATGGCGGGCTGTGATGGTCGAGCAAAGAGCCGCGACTACTATACAGAATTTGCTAAGGCTCTACCAAAGGATGCTGTCATCCTTACTGCCGGTTGTGCAAAATATAAATATAACAAGTTGTCTTTAGGCGATATCAATGGCATCCCACGTATTCTGGATGCAGGTCAATGCAATGATTCCTATTCCCTTGCTGTTATCGCTTTGAAACTCAAAGAGGTCTTTGGACTTGACGATATTAACGATCTGCCAATTATCTATAATATCGCATGGTACGAGCAAAAAGCTGTTATCGTTCTTCTGGCTCTTTTATATCTTGGCGTGAAGAATATCCACCTTGGTCCTACACTTCCAGCATTTCTCAGCCCGAATGTTGCAAAGGTCTTGGTCGAGAACTTCGGCATTACAGGAATTGGCACCGTGGAAGATGATATGGAGAAGTTTTTCAGTATTAACGCATAAATAATACTCCGTCAAAAAATAGATCCAACAGGCATAAAGAAACCTCGGAAACCCTTGTAAAATGGACATCCGAGGTTTTCTGTCTGTTATTCAAACTCAATTAAACAAATTGCAATTTATTAAATGAATACATTTTATCCTAGTGTATTGACATATTGATATATAATCAAATCAAGCTGGTAAATACAGCCGTTTTGATATATACTAAGAAAAAACAGCGGTGATCCCTATGGCAAGACCTAGAAAATATGTGATTAAGCTTACAGAAGATGAATACAAGGAACTCAAATCCATAATCCGTAAGAAAGCAACATCAAAAACAATACGTTGCAGATGCCAGATACTCCTTGACATGGATGAGGCACATGGAAAAATCCTAACCCATGAGCAGAGCGCCAGGTCAAACGGCGTCTGTCTGGCAACAGTCACAAATACCGTTGCAAAATACATAAACGGCGGTGTTGATGCTGTCACTGAATTTAAAAGAAGCATAAATTCAGATAATGCAAGGCGTAAGGTTGACGGGCGCGTAGAAGCCCGGCTTATTGAGCTTGCCTGTGGGCCGGTTCCGGAAGGACACTCCCGATGGACGATCCGCCTGCTGGAGAAAGAATCCAAAGTCATCCTGGAAACACCTGTAAGCAGAGAGGCGATCAGGAATGCATTAAAAAAAACAAACTTCGACCTCACAAAAACGACTACTGGTGTATCCCGGCAAAAGAAGACCCGGAATTCATAGCCTGCATGGAGGATGTCCTTGATGTATATGAGCTTCCTTATGACCAAAAGCGCCCGGTTGTCTGCATGGATGAAAAGCCTTACCAGCTTCTGGGTGAAGCCAGGGAGCCCCTGCCAATGATTCCCGGGAATGACCGTAAAACGGATGCCGAATATACCCGAAATGGAACGGTCAGCATATTTGCTTTTGTAGAACCACTTGGCGGGACACATCATGTAAGTGTACGGGAACATCGTACAGCCGTTGACTGGGCGGAGGAAATTAAGTACCTTGTGGATGTCATGTACCCGGATGCCGAAAAGATCATTCTTGTAATGGACAACCTCAATACCCATAAGCCGGCATCTCTGTATAAGAGATATTCTCCGGATGAGGCAAGACGCATCATCAAAAAACTGGAAATACATTATACGCCAAAGCACGGCAGTTGGCTGGACATTGCGGAAATAGAGTTGAATGTAATGACCAGGCAGTGCCTGTCCCGGCGTATAGCTAACATTGAACTGCTACGCAAGGAGTTGTCTGTATGGGAAGCAGAGCGTAATACAATAGCAGCAAAGGTTGACTGGCATTTTAGGACAAGTGATGCCAGAATAAAGCTTAAGTCTTTATATCCCAGCTTTACTTCCGTCTTTTAAAAGGTGGTGGTAAAGCTAAATATCAATATGTCAGTACACTAGATTATTCACGGCACAGCCGTAAAAGTGGCTGAAAACCACATAGTTTCTATATTTTAACTGAATATTGCTTTTCACCTATCAGGTGAATGAAAAAAGAGCATCCATTTGTGGTAAAATTAAGGTGTCGAATCTTAAAAAATAACCCAAAGGAGCCCTTTATGAGTATTGTAAACACCTTAGCCTTAGAAAGCAATAGACAGATTAAAATAAATTTTGATGGAGGAGATTTATCCTCCGATGCAGGCTTACTTCTTATCAAAGAATTCGTAAGCAAACTTGGTATTGATAAGCTTTTTGTCAAATCTTTCAAGACCAATGATTCTGCATTATTCAGATATCACACGGATCAGGAAAACCTGCTCCAGATGATATATATGATCATTGCCGGTTATTTCGAAGATGATGCTTCCGATGAACTGACAAATGATCCTGTATTCAAGTCTGTACTCGAAAAAGATACCCTTGCATCACAGCCTACTGTATCAAGATTCTTTAACCGCATGGATGAAGATACCTTAAATCAGTTTCTTGCGATTAACAGAGTGCTTCGGAAGAAAATTTACAGCATTCAGATGCCACAGGCTGTTATTCTGGATCTGGATTCCACTCTCCTTGATGCATACGGCAGACAGGAAAGCAGAGCCTTTAACTTTCATTATCAAAGCAATGGTTATCATCCACTTGTCTGTTATGATGGAATGACCGGAGACCTGATAAAAATACAGCTTCGTGATGGAACTCAGTATTCCTGTACCGGAGTGGTCGACTTTTTGCAGCCGATACTGGATGAATACCTGAATGATTATCCTGAAGTTCCAATCCTGCTTCGTGGTGACAGCGGTTTCGCTACGCCTGTTCTTTATAAGCAGTGCGAGGAAAATGGCACAAGCTATGTGATCCGGTTAAAAGAGAATGGTATTCTCCGTGAAAAGACATCCTATCTTGTGAATGAGCTTGATGAAATCACCAGAAATAACAAAGTGGATTATGCGGTAGTTTATGGCGAATTCATGTACAAAGCAGGTCCATGGCCTTATGAAAGGCGTGTGGTATGCAAGGTTGAGAAGCCGGAAAACCAGATGGTTTACATGTACACATTTATTGTCACAAACATGGATTCCTCACCAGAGTATCTCATCAAATTTTACTGCAAAAGAGGATTGATGGAGAACTTCATCAAAGAAAGTAAATCCGGTTTTGATTTTGCTTCCGTAAGCAGTCATACCAGAATCGTAAATGCCAACAGGCTTCAGGTACACGCTCTTGCGTATAACATATTTAATTGGTTTAGACGATTGGCGTTATCAGCAAACATGCGAAAACAACGCATTGATACCGTCCGTTTAAAACTGCTGAAGATTGCTGCAAAAGTAGTTCATTCAGCAAGATATATCACATTCAAACTGTGTAGCAGCTGCCCTTATAAGAATGAATTCTATGAGACACTTTCAAATATCGGCAAGCTGAATGTACAGCTGGAATAGCAACTATTAACGAACCTTGACAGTTTAACAATTGCTCAGAACTGTGCCATAGGGATTTTATACCCTTTTGACAGGTTAATTGAGTGGTGTTATAGCTACATGGATCAATTTTCAGATTCATGGTGCAGTTATCAGTTCAGATACTGTTCCGTGAATAATTCAGGTTTATCTTTAAACACGGGATAATAATTTGCACGATTGTTAAACACATAAATTTCGCCAATTCGTGATAAATCTTCTCTTTTTGCTTTCCTAATATTCATACTGTAACCTCACTACTTTAATCTCACTACAAATTCTAATTGAACAAAATCGCTGCACGATGGTCTGCCAAGGCTGTTGCGCAGTTTCTTATTAGTTTTCTAAAAAAGCAGTGACAGGATTGTCCCAAGATAGTATTGTTTAAGTACCACCAAAAACAAACTTCAAATACGGGCTTAGTTCCCTACCACTGCCTATGAAAAGAATACCATTTTTGCACCGTTTCTACAAGCGGTTTTATCAAGCGAATGCTCCTCCGTAAAGGCGGTGATTTTGTCAAGATTAGTTGACACATTTTCCTCAAGGATTTTGTACCCTATGCTGCTTCTTTCAGAGAATCATAGTATTGCTGTCGTTTGACCATAGGGGGAAGCCCTCCATTGGCGGAGCAGATTCTTCGGTTATTCCAGTAGCTGATGAAATATCTCCAGATAATCGTCCTGAGTTCATCCGTGGTCATTTTTTCCGTATCATAACGGTCATACAGCAGTTCGGATTTCATCCTTGCCCACATACTTTCGCAGCGGGCATTATCGTGGCATCTGCCGCCTGCGCTGTTCATACTTTGCTGTATGCCGTACTTCTGGACAGCATCCCGGTAAAGCTGGCTGGTGTACTGGCTCCCCCTGTCGCTGTGGATAATGGCTCCACGGATACCGGGGTACGCATTAGCAGTATTTTCCAGTGTCTGCACACATAGCGGTGCCTTCATGTTGGTATCCATCGCCAAGCCGATCACGCTGGAATCAAAACAGTCAAAAACAGCAGAAACATACAGTTTTCCATCACTGGCTTTAATCTCTGTGATATCTGTGACACATTTGGTTAGCGGCTCCTCCGCATGGAAATCACGCTTTAAGAGATCGTCTGATTTTCTGGCTTCCCTGTCCGCTTTTGTGATTCCGTTTGGCTTGCGTCTGGGATGATGGCTGATTCCGATCTCTTCCATGATGCGGTAAACGGTGCGTTCGCTGGGAATATCCACATTTTCCGGCTGCTTCAATGTCAATGCCTGATACATGCGGATACGGCCATAAGTATCATTGCATTCATCTTCCGTGAGAATCTCCTTCATGGCATCCGCCAGTGGCTGATATTTCCACGGGCGGTCTTTGTTTGCAAGATACTGGTAAAATCCCTGTCTGCTGACATGAAGGATCCTGCAGAAAAAAGCGATATCCCCTTTTAATTCGCCGCCTTTCGTTTGTAATGCAATAAACTTCATTCTTTCGTTTTTGCTGACTTCAGACGGCTCGCGGCGAAAAAAGCGCTGGCTTCCTCCAGAAAGTCGTTTTCTTTCTTCAAACGGCGGTTTTCTTTCTCCAGTTCCTTTACCTGCTGGCGAAGCTTTAGGAGTTCCTCGTTAAGCGTCATAGCGCTTTGTGGGGTCTGTGAGCCAGCTCCAAGGTCAAGATTGCCAAGACGGTTAGCCCGTACCCAGCCATACATGGTGTTCTTGGGGATCCCCAGTTCTTTAGCGGCCTTAGCTTGTCCGATTTCTTTGGCGAGCTTCACTGCTTGTACTTTGTATTCGTGGTCATATTGTCTGTTTTCTGCCATTTTGTTCACTCCTTATTCTCTAGATTATATCTCAAATCCTTGAGAATGGGGTGTCAACTTTTTTTATACCACATCAGTTCGATCGTAACAGATTATCAGTATGAAAAAAACATACATAGCGATAGTCAGTTCCTGAAAGAGGCGATAGATTCCATGGAAAAATCCTCTGAACCAGTAGTGTTGATAACAGATGGTGCATACAG
>JAEWEO010000152.1 GCA_023389295.1 Bacillota bacterium | reverse complement strand
CCTATATATTGCTATACCAGCAATAATACGATATTTTATAATTAAAATGGCTATTAAAAATGCAATAAAGGAATTAAAGAAAGAGAATATTTTATAAAATAAGTTTAACATCATTTATGAACTTCGTCATGTTTGTGGAATTATATGTAATAAAAAATATTTTTAATACTGAGAGGTAATAAAAAATGAAAATAGAGTTTCGTCCAATTGATAGAACAAACTATAATGAGTGCATAGAGTTAAGTGTTAATGAAAATCAAAAAAGATTTGTAGCACCAAACCAATTCTCGTTAGTACAAGCAGCATATGAATCTAATCTATATCCTCTTGCAATTTATAATGAATCGCAAATGATAGGGTTCGTTTTGTATGATTTTGATGAAGAACTAAATGGTTGGTCAATGAGCAGATTTATGATAGGGTCATCTTTCCAGAACTGCGGCTTTGGAAAACAAGCATTAAAACAGTTTTTACTTTTTTTCAAAGAAAATTATCCTGATGTGTTAAAACTTTATACCAGTGCAGAAGTTGATAACATGACGGCCATTGAGCTCTATAAAAGAACAGGTTTTAAAGAAGGAAATATATTTGAATATGAGGCCGGTGGAGTTCAGTACAAAGAGATACGAATGATGATTTCACTTAAAAATCAAGAATAGACAAAATGAGAATTACCTTATGAGGGCATATGTCACATCTACGGTACCTTTTCTCCAGTCGGTTGTCAGGGTTAAAAGAGCTGTAACCAAAATTGCGATTGAGATATCAAGAGGAAATCCTTCCTTTTCAGCATAAAACAACAAAAAGTAATTATAGTCCTTGTATTACCTTCGCGGAAGGGATGAATACTCCATAAATCAGCCATAAATTTTGAAAACAATTGTGATTTGCTCTCAACATCTAATTTATTCCACTTAATTGATTTTGCTTAGATAAGGAAGTAACAATATCTAATTGAATATTATTAACATTTGAATATTCAATAGATATACCACCTAATGCAGATTCAGGCTTTTCAATATTAATAGTCCTTACCTGGGCAGCCCAATGATAGATATTCTGGAATATATTGTAGTGGAATTTTAGTAGATGCTCCAAGTTAAAATCACCTTTTATACCATGATGTATAATATCCTTTAACCTAGAGCTTGTAAAATCTGCTTCCAAAGAATTAAGCTCATTACTATCTTTGATATCAAATTTATTTATCAGTATTTCAGTATTAGGATATCACTCCTAGACTTTCTTACTTTAGTTCAATTCTTATTTAAATTATATCATTCAAATACTGAGTTGACATCAATTAAAAAGATATTTAGTCATTGGATTGATAAAAGAAATGGTGCTAATAGATATAGATTATTCGTTACAATGTACAGTGCAATGTCTGGTTTGGGAACACATGGTGAAGAAGTACCATCTAAAGAAGACTCGCTGATGTTTTTGAGAATGACAGAAGATGCATTAATCTGGTGTTCGCAGAAATCAATTGGTTTTTAATAATATTAATAAATGTGCTGAATAAAGCTTTTAAATTTAAAGCAAGGGTAAATATGTTAAAGTAATGTTGAATGCATTTTGGGAGTACAGAAAAGATGAAAAATGAGCATTAGTAACGGAGGTAAAAATGTCAATTGAACAGCATCAGAGAAGTGTAAATACTTTGGATAAAGATCTAGCAACATTAGAAAAAAAGAAATCAGATGTTGATAAGAAATGTGCAGATTTACAGTCAAAGATTACTTCAGCAAAAAAGAGTATAACATCCAAAACTTCTGCCTCTATGGTATCGAGTAAGTTGAGACAGATTACTGGATGGCAGTCGGACTATTCAAAAAAAACATCTGAAAGTGCTGATCTTGGGAAAAAGATTTCGGATAAGCGTAAAAAACGCAATGATGCTTACCTGAAGCTGCAAAAGGCACAGCAAGATGAACAAAAAAAACAGGATAAAGAGATGAAGCGTATCCAGGTGTCCTACGAAGGTAGAATTAATGAGTTAAGTAGACAAGCGATGCCACAGATGATTGTGCAGGAGCCTCCTACTCAAACAACTTATAATGATTCTGAGGAATATGAAGTATTTGTTTCCCACGCATGGGAAGATAAAGAATCTTTTGCAGATGAATTTGTTCAGGAACTACGTGACTTAGGTGTAAAAGTCTGGTATGACACAAGCCAAATTAAATGGGGAGATTCCATGAGAATTAAAATTGATGATGGCTTAAAAAAATCAAAATTTGGTGTTGTAGTTTTGTCTCCTGACTACATAAGAGAAGGAAAGTACTGGACAAAAGCTGAGTTGGACGGCTTGTTCCAATTAGAAAGCGTTAATGGTAAAATGTTACTTCCAGTTTGGCACAACTTGACAAAGAAAGATGTTATGGCTTATAGTCCCATTATTGCAAGCAAGTTGGCAATGACTACAGCAAGTATGACACCTCAAGAAATTGCAAAAGAATTAGTTACGCTGTTACCTGTAAGTGAACAAGAAGAAGCATGAAGATTTATGCTAAGAATAAGATTCTCCGCTATCCTTGCATTCGAAGAACTTTATGTAATATATCATTTATAAAGTGTATAGTAATATTGTAACCAATGAAAGGTTATGCAGCGGTATGTATCCTAGACTAAGATAATACTTTAAATTGTAATGAACAAAGCCTTCAAATAAATAATCATTTGAGGGTTTTGTTGCTTACAATTTAGATTAGGAAGAGTATTAAATATATTAACAAGAATCAGGTGTTAAGTTATTAAGAAAATTCTTCTCTAGATGTAGCAATCAATATAATAAATAGATTTAGAAATTTTAAAAAGTGGTAGAAAAGGTAGAATTTCAGAAATACACCTTACCATCAATGAGGTAATATCTACTTACGACATTATTTTTATACTCTCAAGGCATGTGGAGACAGTGGTTCTGATGACACATTTTAGCCAAAGGGATAATAAATAGAATTTTAATTAAATTACCCCTTTACTCGCACACCGTGTAACGGTTTATACTTATATTAAGGAAACAGAAAGGGAATAAATCATGGAGTTAAAAACTATAAGACAAATTTCATTGGATTACGGTGTTTC
>JAEWEO010000121.1 GCA_023389295.1 Bacillota bacterium | reverse complement strand
TTAACGAAGACTTTTAATAACTTTCATAGTTCCTTACCATTGGCTTCATAATCTACAAAGGCCTGATTGTATAGAGCACTATTTCTGTACTTTCTTACCATTTATCTTACGAAATTGTAGTGGTGTAACACGATAATACTGCTTGAACGCATGAATAAATCGCTTTACATCATTAAAACCAACGGCCATCGCTATATCCAAAATAGACTTATTTGTATTAATCAACAGTTTTTCTGATTGTATAAGACGATATTGCGTTAGGTATTCTTTAAGTGTGCAACTTGTATATCTTTTAAATAGTCTGGACAAATGCTCCCGAGAAAAATAAAACTCTTTTGCTATTTCCTGTAGTGTCAGATTTTGTACATAATTCTTTTGAATATATTCAATAATAGAACGGATTTTATCAACATTTTCCTGGAACTCATGTGGCATTATATTTCTGTTATATTTACAATGCAAACATAAATAATAAATCAGTCCACATACTTTCTCCATAATTTGTACCTTCCAATAAGAAGACGATTGTTCATAATAAATATTAGCAATTTCCAGGATTTTCACTCGTACTGCTTCAACCTTTTCTGCAACATCCAGTATAAAAAAACTATCTTCAATATCTGCCACAAGACTTTTGAGAAAATCGTAACCTATAATGAGGGTAAATCCAATAATATCTGCATTCGTATTTTCCGATTGTGGTTCAAAGCGATGAATATCCATGCTATTAATTAAACAAACTGAATTCTCGTCAAGCCTCAATTCTCTACCATTAATATAATACAATAAGTAATCATCCCAAATTACATTAAATTCTAAGCTTCGATGCCAATGATGATTGATTACCTTGGGATTAATTGTTTTTCCTCTAGTATGCAGCCTCATAAAAACTGGTATATCTAAATCCAGATTGACTAACTCGTATTTTTGCACTTCTTGTATCATACTGAATCACCTATCCTTATTAATAGGTACCATTATAATGTAAGCTATTGAAATAATCAATTCCACGGCTCAAAGCTAGTATTTAATGGGTCTTGTAAAGTTTATCAAATCGGGTAGGAGGTAGATAATTATTTTATCTACCGTCCTCCCACACCACCGTACGTACGGTTCCGTATACGGCGGTTCCTTAGTTTTCATAGACTATTAGATAATAGTCAAGCATGGACGTATATCCTAGCTTGGCTATTATTTTATTTGAAAATATCTGATTGAGCACCTTTGCCATCCGCCAATAACCTTTACGACTACAAGCTAATTCTTTGGCTTTCCAATGCTCTAGCTTCAAGGCTCGAAGCATTCGGTACTTTGTTTTTATCTTCTTCCACTGTTTCCAATACAATGCACGTATTCTGCGTCTTGCCCATTCATCCGTTCTCTGAAGGAGTTTCTTCATGTCCGCAAGTCTAAAATAATTAATCCATCCTCTTACAAACTGTTGGTATTTCTCTTCACGCTTTGCATTACTAATGCCATTATTTCTGTCCGTAAGTTCTCGAATTTTATTCTTCATCTTTTCAACCGACTTTGGGTGTACTCTAAACCTGCATTTACTCTTATAGATGTAAAAGCTATACCCAAGGTATTTAACCTTGCTAATGTGAGTCACCTCTGTTTTCCTATGATTCACCTTCAGAAAAAGTTTCTCTTCAATAAACGGAATGATGTTTTTCAAGGTACGTTCTGCACTTTTCTTACTTTTACAGAAAATCATACAGTCATCCGCATATCGGACAAATCTATGTCCTCTACGTTCTAACTCCTTGTCCAGTTCATTCAGCATGATATTGCTAAGTAACGGACTAAGTGGTCCTCCTTGGGGCATCCCTATCTCTGTTCTTTCAAACATCCCATTTGCTATGACTCCAGCGTTTAGATATTTATGAATTAGAGAGATAACTCTGCCATCCTTGATGGTTCGTGATAAAACTTCTATGAGTTTACTTTGGCAAACAGTATCAAAGAACTTTTTCAAGTCCATGTCTACCACAAACTCATATCCATCATTCACATTTGCTTGGCATTGTTTTAGTGCATCTTGTGCACCTTTTTTTGGCCGAAAACCAAAGCTGTTTTCTGAAAATTGCTCCTCATAAATTGGAGAAAGCTCCTGCGTAATTGCCTGCTGAATAACACGGTCAACTACTGTTGGAACTCCTAGTTTTCTGTACTCCCCTTTTGTTTCCTTGGGTATTTCTACCCTGCGGACAGGATTAGGTTTATATTTTCCTAATCGAATCTCTTGGATTAGTGTGTCTTGGTTTTCCTTCAGGTAGGGCAGAAGTTCATCCACCTGCATTCCATCTGTTCCTCCTGCACCCTTATTTGACTTCACTCTCTTATATGCCTTATTAAGGTTATCTTTGTGCAAAATCAAATCCAATAGATTATCCGTCCAATAGTCTGTGATGACACCGCTCTTTTCAGTAATCTTTGAGTAGTCGAACACTTCTGCATACTCTTTCTGTTCCGCAGATACCATTTGCAGATAGTCCTCAATATGAAGTTGTCTGTTCTTAAATCCACTTTCAGTTACATTCATTGCTTGTATCTCCTAAAGTTCAGTCCTTCCCTTGGTGTTTGCAACCATCAAGGTACTATGACCTCTGCTGACTTCTCGCCATTCGTTGTTACTACAAGTTTCCTACTCTGTTTCCGCTTGTTGACGAGACCTCCCCAGGTACTCGCACGCTCTTTCTCTCCATATATCTGCCACATTTACTATAGCTAATTCCGAGTAGTTATTGGACTTCAGTTTGTATAGCAACCTTATCCTTAACTATAGCCTGATGTGATTTCTGTTCGTCAGACCAGAGATTTGCCTCCACCTTCCTTCAGATTCCACCTCACGATGGACACCCTTGATCTTGGCTGTGTCCTTCCCACTACTAGGGCGGACTAGGGACTTTCACCCATTAGAACGTGCGCCCGCTGGGCGCACTATGAACAAGGGAAGAAAACATCTTCCCTTGTTGTTTATAACCTATCACGTTGTATTCTTTATTAAATACCATATCAAAACATATATACTGACCAAAACCATGAAACAGGAAAAGAAAGTATCATAGCCGGAACTAGATCGATTACTGGTGGATTCTTTAATTTTGTCATTCTCAATGCATTTGCAATCAAAATCATTCCTCCACAGGCAGAAAAATCTCCTATCATATCTACAGTCAAATGTGGCATTAATAATCTTGATATAAAATAAAATCCAACCAAAATAATCCCTAACGGAGCAGCAATTAACATTTGCATCCAACTAGCACCTGCTGCAGCAAAAAATATAGCGGCTAAAAAATCCATAACTGCTTTAATCATTAGCAATGTTGAATCTCCTGAAAGCCCCAAATCCATGGCTCCAAGAATGCCTGATGTACTAAAACAATATAGCGTAAACCCAGTTATGAGGGTGCTGGCATCAAATCCTGAACTGTTCTTTGAAAATTTTTGAGGTAAGGAAGATAATCTTCTATCTAGACCGAGAAAATGACCTATTGTTCCACCTAGCAAAAAAGCAATAACAACTGCTGAAAAGTTTACCGTTCTGCTTATCAGACGAATTCCCAAAACTAGTGTTATAATTGAGAAATAAATCATAGAATTTTCTTGCAGCTTATCAGATACATATTTTTTCAGCAAACATCCTATAGCCGTACCAACAACTAATGCAGTAACATTAATTAATAGAATATACATATGTGTTTATACCTTTCGAACACCTTTTATTGCATAGCCATCCGTTCTTGGAATCCACTTCAGGAATTCCTCAACCTGTATATTCCAGAAACGCCATTCATGCGCATAACCAGGTATTGATATCCATGTGACATCTACCTGATTTTTAACAAGATAATCTCTGTAGGCCTTATTCACTTCATAAAGAAAATCGTCTTCACCGCAGGCAATATACATTGGAGGTGTTTTCTTACCTTCAGCAATTATTTTATCGGTCAGATAATAGATATCCAAATTTCTATTTTTTGATAGTTCCTCCTCACTCAAATTTAAAGATGCATCCACCGCTCCTGAAAATGCTCCAATGGCAGCAAATCGCTCCGGTCTGGACATACCATGTAGCAATGAACCATATCCACCCATAGATAATCCGGCAATATAAGTATGTTCGGGTTGATCTGAAATAGGAAAATAATTTGTTATAAATTCCGGCAGTTCTTTTTCAATAAAATCAAAATAGTTATCACCGCCCGGAACATTCCGATAGCATTTATTTTCACCTGAAATCATAACAACAGCAATGCTGCGTTCCTCTGCGTAAAGCTCAATATTCGCATATCCGCTCCAGGTTGCATGATTGTTTCCCATTCCATGTAGCAAATACAAAACAGGATATTTTTCTTCAACAACATGCTTCATTGATTCATCCTTAAATGATTCTGGTATTGTTGTACTTGGAATAATTACCGTAATATCCACCGCTCTTTTTAAAACATAAGATATAACATTACATTGAAATCTTGCCATTTACTTCTTACCTCCAAACTATAATCAAAAATTCATAACCCTTTACTGCCCCCAATGCAACACCCTCCGCAAAATAAAAAGGACATGCTTTTAAGTCAAACATCTCTATCTGTCCTAAGTATATAATATTTAATGATACACTTGTTTCGTTAGCAAGTCATGTCTAAATGTGATGAAATAATTCCTTTTTCCTGACTTCCTTGAAGCCTACCTCAAACTAAGTAACTCACTAAGTGTCAGATATCCTTTTCTTGCGATTGCAAACAGCTTGAAATATCCTGCACGACTCAGGCTGCAAATTCATCAATTATTAATAGGTGCTTATCCTCGGGATCTTTCAAGTAGCCGAATGCGGCAAAAGCGTCTTTATCCGGCTTTAACTGCACTTCCAGCAACGGTCTTCTATCGACATCAATCCAAACCACCAAGGGTTGAATAACATTAATATATATAGTATAATTTCGATAATTGTAGTAGGTTTTATATATATTTCAATTTTTAGTCAAACAATTCAAAGACTCATCAAATCGATAGTGTAGAATATTTTGTGTAATATGTTTACCGAAAGGTATTTATAATCTATGGTGTTAGTATATAAGTGTGGACACGAAAAGTTTAACACGATACAATAGTTCCAAGAAAGGTGTGTGTTAAACAATGTCCAAAAACGGTATCCGTTATTCGGAAGAATTCAAGCAACAGATAGTTG
>JAEWEO010000075.1 GCA_023389295.1 Bacillota bacterium | reverse complement strand
CAACTGATCCCCTGTATCTGATTCAGTCATTAAATAATCTATATTTATGATAGTTTCCTCAAAAATAAAAGAGATTTCACGAGTGACACGAAGAGAAGCTGCAATCATAGGAATGTATTCACCTCCGGGAGTTAAGATATCTATGGAATAGATACCGGGTGAATTACCCCATAGCTCCATCGTAAAATTCTTATCATTCTCCCCAACATTTAGTTCAACCATATTATATCCTGTGGAAGGAATAATATTTCCATAATAGTGTCTTCCAAGATTTCCTTCGTTTCCGGCAGAGGTAACAACCGCAATTCTTGGAAAGTCTGCAGCTATCGATAAAAATATGGGTAGAGGACCTCGACCATCATGAGGTCCTTGTGAAGTACCTATACCCAGGCATATCACAAGGGGGCGATTTAATTCTAGTGCTTTTAGTATACTATACTGAACGCCCCACATAATGTTGTTTTCAGCATAACAGATTACACCTTCCGGAATTAAATAAAAATCTCTTAAATATTTTTTTGCTTGTCTAAGTTTTACTACAATTAGCTCGGCATCGGGTGCTACGCCGGAAAATTCAGCCTCAATATTCTCGTTACCTGCAGCGACACCAGCCATCATAGTCCCGTGTCCATTATCATCTTTGCTTGGAACGATATCATATGGGTTATCGGAGGCTAACGCCTGATTTATTTGCTCTGATGTATATTCTGTACCGAATCCGGTGTAATATGGAGAAGGACCCGTTCCAATGGTTTGATCCCAGAGTGAAATGATTTTGGATGTACCGTCTGCTTTAAGAAATATTGGATTGGTGTAATCAATACCCGTATCTATTATTGCAATAAGAGTACCTTGGCCTCTAAGATTTAAATTTGGGTTATTTCTTAAACTATTTACACCTGAGGCTTGTAAACTCACCTCGCTCGTTAGTCCATAGAGAGCGGGAGTTGATGAATAGCCTAAGGTATAAATGGTTTTTTGATTAATTTGAGATATAGGTAGATGGACAATTGCAAATGCTTCATTCATATATTGAATATCAGAAACTTGAAATTTCTCCAACACCAGAGGATTATTTAAATAAAAGATGATCAAATCAGCATATTCTTCTCCAAACATATTGCACCCCATTGTTTTTAAAGTGATATTTAAACTGTAATGCCGGATCGTAAGCTGTCAAAAACATTGTAAATATCAAGGATTCCATATCCCCAATCGCGGTTTGGATAATCCAGATTAACATCTCTTCGAGCACCGCGAATGATTAGTTTCTTGAGTTGTATGGTGCTCATACTTGGGAGATTACCTTTTACAACGGCCCACTCTAATATTAGTGCAGAAATACCTGTTAAATGAGCTGCGGCGACACTCGTGCCGGTATATTTTTGAAATCCTTGTGTTAATGTAGGTGCGACAATATTTACACCTGGGGCAGCAATACTAGGAGTGATGTCTCCTAATCGGTTATATCCCTTGCTTGCAGCAATATAAAGACTATCATCAACAGTATTATATGCAGTGGCTGTTATTGGAATTATTGTATTTCCTAGTGATAAAACGGTAGTATAGGGGTCTGAACGAATAAAAAAAGTATTATCAGAAATAAAGCCTTTCATTGGTAACCAGATATGAAAACTTAAATTCAAGTCACCTCGCTCGTACACTTTAAATCGCCAAATACCGGGAGCCGGTTTGTTAAAACGAAAAAGGATTAATTGATCACCACTTTGTGATTCGATCATTTGAAAATCCAAGTAAATAACTGTACTTTCAAAGATAAAGGTAACCTCTCTAAATTCATCCCGTCCAGCTGAAATACGTGGAATTACCTCACCGGAGGGGGATTGAATTTCTACAGAATAGATACTTGGACGCTGTCCCCATAATTCCATAGAGAATCCTGGTTCATTTTCTGCAACATTAAGTTCAACCGTATCATAACCGATGGACTTGTCAACAGTACCAAAATAATGCCTTCGTGCATTTCCTTCATTTCCAGCTGCGATGGATACAGATATCCCTTCAATGGAAGAAATTAAAGTAATATAATTACTTAAGGTTCCACGTCCATCATGAGCTCCCTGGGAGGTATCAACTGCAAGACAGATGGACATTGGTCTTCGTAAGTTAACAAGTACATCAAGTAAAAATTCGATTCCGATTGCTACATCAGTTTCCTGATAGCACACTGCATCCTCCGGAATAAAGAAGAAGTTTTTTAGATATTTTTTAGCAGGCTTTAATTTTACTACGACAAACTCTGCATCCGGTGCGATACCATAGAAGTCATCTTGAGGAACCTCGTTGCCTCCTGCAATTGCAGCAACCATCGTACCATGGCCTACTTCGTCCGTTGTAGGTACAATACTTAGAGGATTATTACTTTGTAGAGCCAGATCGATTTCATTTTTATAATATACTGTACCATAATGAAAGCCACTAGGAGCATTATTACTTTCAATCGTTTGATCCCAAATAGCTGCAATTCTACTAGTACCGTCGGCATTTTGAAAAATGGGATTGGTATAGTCAATACCGGAATCAATAATTCCAATAAGAACGCCCTGTCCCCTAAGATTGAAATTTGGAATATTACGAATACGGTTAACACCCGATGCCTCTAAACTTTCACGACTTACCAGTCCTAGGCAGCTAGGCATAACGGAATAACCGAAATCCAGAATGGTGTTATTGGTAATATATCTAACAGGTACGTGTAACAAGGAGTTCAATATATTAATTCGCTGTATGGTGTAGTCGGTAAAATTTTGTGATATATTCTCCATATCCAGGTACTCTAAAATCAGATCCGCATACTCTTCACTAATGATAGGATTTACTTCGTCTGTTGTCATACATAACTCGCATAATATTTATATTATTAATATTATATTAATCGCTGTGAAAAGTATGAATAAGTATATGACCGGAAGTGTTCTCATAATCTAGAATATTGTAGAAATCTAGTATATACTTAGAATAAAGGATATATAAGACATGAAAAATCAATAGATAGGAACGAAGGACGTTCCATCCGCGTCTAATTTACAGATAAGTTAATAAAGAAAAATAAAGATAAGATTATAAGAAAAGGAAAATAAAATTATGCTTAACAAATTTTTGGAATCAGTCACACAGAAGTCACTTGAGGTGTATGGTGTCCGTGTGATAAAAGATGAAAAACTTGAGGG
>JAEWEO010000025.1 GCA_023389295.1 Bacillota bacterium | reverse complement strand
TTGCTACCTCCTTAGATTACCCTTATACTTGTCTTAGGTGCCAACAGCTTAAATATTTCACCTACATTGATTTTATCAGGACTACCGGTAAAACTACTATCTCTAAATACAGCACGTAATGGTTGTTTCTTAGCAATTACTTTAATAACACTATCAGGAATATTTTCATCAAAACACGCAACCAAATCGCCGTCATTATAAGTATGGACAGTACAACCTTCGATTTCTTCCGAAGTATACGGCATGGATAGAGGTAGCCCCCACTCAAGAATACATCCAAATAATAAATCAAGATCTGATCTATCTTCCTTAATATTAGACTCTAATATATCTAATAGATTTTGACTATATTCATCTGCACTATAATAAACATCTTTCACATTCGTATCATCAAGTTTTAATACTCTAAAACCACCATCAAATACTGCTTCCGGATTTTCTTCTGCAATTTTTCTAGATGCGCGGCGAATACGCTCTTTTCCAATTTCACAAATATTTTTATAGCCTGCTTTATATGCTTCACTATTTTCATCTGCTTTTTCTGGAAGCTGAACCATAATAAATTTTATTTTTGTATTATTTTCAGCATTTTTCTGCATAACTGAGTGCGCAGTAGTCGCAGACCCACTAAAGAAATCCATGATAATACTATCCTCTTGCACATTTGCAATTTGAATCATTCTAGTGATTAATTCAATTGGCTTTGGTGTATCAAATACTTTTTCTGGAATAAGTGACTTTAAATCAATTTGAGCTTTCTTATTTCCTTCTATATCATTCCATAGGTTAGATGGTCTTTTAGTTCTTCCTTCTAAATAGAATTTATAATATACCCCATATGTCCCATCACCATTTTCTTTAAAATAAATTTGATTATCATGCAGCATTTTAAAGTAAGTCTCTTGACCAACACGCCATCTGCTGTCATATCCTGTAGGACCTTTCGGATACACAACACTTCCATTTGGAGTTTCAATTCCATAATACATACTCGGTCTATCTTCACGGCGATCTTCTCCACCTGTTCTTCGTAATTGTAATACAGAAAATTTGCCTTTTTCATCTTCAAGATTATATCTAGAAATATCCTTTTCACTTAATTCTAATCCACCAATAGAATACGAAGGATTTTTTGAGTAAACAACAATATAATCAAAAGATTTTCCAAGAGACTCTGTTCCCTGAGCCGTAGTTGTACCTGTTGCACGACAGATATTACCTACAAAACAACCATTCCCATAAACCTCATCACAGATTTTCAATAATCCGCCTATTTCATTGTCATCTATGCTAATAAAAATAAATCCGTCATCAGTAAGCAGATTTCTTGCAAGTATTAAACGAGAATATATCATTGAACACCAGTCAGAATGAAAACGACCATTTGAATCAGTATTTTTAAACATTCTATTACCATCTTCATCAGATAGTCCTAGTCCATCAGCAAATTCTTCACTTGTCATCTTGAAATCATCATTATAAATAAAATCATTACCTGTATTATATGGAGGATCAATATAAATCATCTTTACCTTACCAAGATAACTTTCCTGTAAAAGCTTCAACACTTCAAGATTATCACCTTCAATATATAAGTTTTCTGTACTATCCCAATTTACACTTTCCTCTTTACATGGACGCAACGTTTTTCTTATAGGTTTATTCGCCTCAACTATTGCAGCTTTCTTTCCAACCCAAGTAAATTCATATGCCTCATCTCCATCTATCACATCACCCGATAACATCTGTTTAAGTATTTCGAAATTAACTGCTTTTTTATAAACCTTTTTATCTAACGTACTCTTTTCCTCATCAATCATTTCTGTAATACAATTTGGAAACAGCTGTGCAATCTTATCAATATTCTGATCAGTCATATCTATCGATTCCATTTTCATTTTATCCATTAGTTTCTTCCTCCATCTATTTTAATTAAAAACTTCATAACAACACTTGTTAATTCAATTACATATTCAATTTCATTACTATTAACTTTATCATTGTGCTTCACATGATGATTCTGAAAATCCGTGTAATACTTAATAATTTGTATTACCATGTTACGCAATTCTACTGATGCATCTGTATCTTTCAGCATTCCTCCAAGACCTGCTATCTGATTTTCTAAACTTTTATCATTATCTAATAAATCTTTTACCAGTAATTCAAATGATAAACGCATATCACCAAGCGTATTTCTTTCAAAAATACCACTTTCATTTTTGCTAATGCACTAGTATATTGTTTTAATGACTCAGTATGATTTTATAACCAATGTTTTGTTTTTACTACAAGTTCTGTATTCGAAAGTTTTCTTCCGCTAAAAAATCCATATCTAGTATACAGCGGAACTCTTAATTTTTTTACAGATTCATTATCAGCGAAAAACTCCAAATCGGCTAATTCCTTTATAATCTGAAATTGCTGTTTGTCACTAAATGCTTGCAAGTTTTGTAAAAGTGCAGTGCGCTTATTAGGTACTCTGCTTCCAAATTTACCAAAATCAGAACTATTTACTGGAATTATCACATTAAAGTCAAGCGAATAGTTATTACAATAATTCACAATTTGTGCACCGGTCAAACCAGTATCCGTATCCGCCAAGACTTCGCTTGTGTGTATTAGGAATGCATTATCCATTATAACTCCTCCAGTTCCTTTTTTAATTTCTTTATCTTTGTGTTTATTTCCATCTGCTTATTC
>JAEWEO010000272.1 GCA_023389295.1 Bacillota bacterium | reverse complement strand
CCTACAGTAAATCAAATAATTAACCATATGTTGATAGTATGAACCCACAGCCTGTTGAAAGGCAAAATGAAGCCCCTGATTCCTACATTATTAAAAACCAGAGCCTTCCGCTAATGAGACAGATAGGTCCGGTAGGCTACGTGGGCTGTCCCTTGATTTTGGGTAAATTTTAAGGACATATCAGATTCCATTTTCAGAAATTTAATATGTCCTAATATCTTTTACCACAGTTGACGATAATTTTGACAACACCAAATTTCTCGCTTTTTGTGATTTTTTATTCGATTGTAACTGATTTCTTTGCTTTAGATGTCAGCTTTATTATCGTCCGTATTTCGTCTTATTTATCAATCGATTTCATCGTCGGGAACATAACGCAGGAATCCTCGGTTTCCACCGTCTGTCTCCGTGGTGCTTAGAAATCTTAATTTTTGACGATTTTTACTATTCCGTAATAATCCGTCAGGCACCGGGCTCGTGTTGTCCTCTTTGTATCACCCGGTATATTTGGTGTAGTTTGATACACCTTCATGGATTCTACGAGCTGTCCTAAAAAAGTAGACAGATCGTTACTATTTCATTATAAGTTCTTCATTGAGGAAATGCAATTGTTTTTATAAAATATTACATATCTATGCATTATTAAGTACTATCCCTTCTTGCTTAATATATTTAACTAGACTATTTATATTTTTTACAATATCAGTAGCTATTTTTTTAGTACTTATTGCTGTTCCATGAACAATTTGATTTCTAATGCGTAAGTAATCAATAGATTTATTAACTAAATCTTGCGGTAAATTGCTATCTCTAAGTTGTCGAAGCATTTGTGTTAATGATACAGGCATAGATCCTATAGATCCTTTTGTGAACAAGCCGCTGTATTCACGCAAAGAAATTTCTAAAAGTCTGTATGCGGAAATTACGGCTGCATCATATTCATTTTTACTTAATAAACGATCAGGCTCATCATCCAGTTCTGAAAGGTGAAGCCAAGTGGATAATTCTTCTCCTAACCGTGCAATAAAATCCTCATTGTCATTACTTGTGCTATATGTCAAATACCGAAAATTACTTAAATTGGAAGGCATTGTTTGAGATTGCTCTTCCTCAACAATGATTAAATGCTTCTTATTCAAGCTCATTATAGTACCTAATTCCCACATAACATTTGCATTATTTCCAGATGCGTCAACAATGACATAAGAAGATTCTTTAAGTAATGTTTCGCTTTTTACCATCCAGTTATCTCCCGGCATTATTGCTTCATCAAACGTTATAGGGGTTATGTTATTGTCCTCTAAAGTTGGGTATATCAATTCTTTTAAAAATGATATGCGGGCATTAGGTGCTGATATAAAGCAAAGACGTTTGTTACTGCTAGGGAGTTTCAATTCCTCTCGAGCTTTCTCATTTGTAGGTGTGATTTTACTTGGCGCCTTTTTATCTATCATCTCTTTTACTTCTATGAAAAACTGATTTAGGATTAACTGGTAATCTGCTTTTTTCCCTTTCAAATTTATAACTTTAATATTTCTTCTTTCAAAACGAGATATTTCAATAGGGTTTGCATCTACCATTACCACATAAGCTGGTCTATGTAATTGCCCCAATCTACTGTTAATTATCTGCCAAAGCCCACGAATGTCATTATCTTCAAAACTGTATCCAATTAAAAATAAAGTTTTTGTTATGAACAGATTTGATATGTATGTAGCTAAGACTTTATTTTTTTCAAGATAATCATCATAATCGCGTTCAGTTATAACCATTCTTTCTGGATGATTAAAATCTCCATGTAATTTTACTAACTTTGTTTTCTCATAGGTATCTATTGACAATCTGTCTTCAGAGACAATAATCGAATGAGGTCTTATAGTCTCTTGAAGTGTATGTTCAAGCAGAAAATCAAAATTTGTAGTACAGATGGTATCAAAAAATACGTTACAGAAAGATCTGTGTGTTTCTCCTGGCTTCAATTCGTTTATATGCAGTTTCCTGGCTAATAGTTCAATTAACTTAACTCTAGAGAAATGTGATTCAAATAAAGAAAGAGCATCAATAGCATTTGTATATTCGTAATCTGGAATATACTCAGCAATTTGACGTCCTAACTCATTCCAATCGGGCATTGATATGCCTTGGGGAAGAATGGCATTTTTAGAAAAGCCAGCACCAACAAATGGAACCACTTTATTTTCTGCAAAGTCCTCCTGTAGTGTTTTGGGAATCTCCTTGAGATATTTCATCATTTATATCAACTCTTCCTTTCCCATATTAATAATAGAATATGATGACTCACATGTACGACATTTTATAAGCTACGAATTAGGAGTAACTTATCACTAATCCAATCTTTTCATTATTACAATATAGAATAACGTTTCCTCAACCTCTCTCAAAATAAACCAATGGGAAGTTTAATTATTTGTACAACGCAATTATTTCAACTTTTACTACCGGACCATCAATAATTATTGGATCAAATCCTTCCCCGTTTTCAAAGCTTCCAGCCCTACGCATAGCACGATTTAGCTTAATAAAATCTTTTAATGGATTAAAAATAGTCACTCTTTCTTGCCTTGTAATTCCAATAACTTTACAAAGTGCTGTGATTTTTTGCTCGTCATACTCCTCTAATGCGGTGTAATCTTCTAATAACCATTTTGTGTTCAATCGTCCTACTACCGTAACCTCTCCGCTTCCTAATAGGACCGGAATGTCCGCTTTCGCGTCACCAAGTACCGAATTTAACATATTTCTATCACTATCAGATTTAATTTCAATTTGATCAATTAGAAGTGGCTTAAAAGATTCTATTAAGTTAAAAACATCAAATTCTTCTGGGATTTCAACATTCCCTCCCAATTTTATAATCTTCATTTGTTGAACTGATGTAATATCATACATATCTTCATTCACAATAAAATCATAGAAATCTTCGCCCTCCAAGTTAGAAAGAGATAATTCAAATCTGTCGTAATCCCAGAAAGGATCTTTTTCATATTCGATCATTGAGCTCTCCTCATCCGTATAACTTAAAGCGCTCTTGCTAATTCCAGCTGCAGCTGATTTAACTTTCTTTTTATTAATTGACTTTGGTTGGACATATCCACCATCTAATAAGCGCTTATATCCATAT
>JAEWEO010000234.1 GCA_023389295.1 Bacillota bacterium | reverse complement strand
TCTCTCTATTCTTTTTTGTTGATGTTTAACAAAAGCCCTTGATTTCACTGGATTTGTCAAACGGTTTACGAGTTCCATATATCGCTCAAAGTAGTGCATTTAGGATACGAAGTGGCTTCCTTCAGCCCTTTTCGGATGTTTTTAGGTACAAGAAATAAAACGTCTTTGTATTTTCCTTATGAAGGCCTTTCCTTCCCCAAATCCATCTACAGTAACAAACCTCTCATGTCTACCAGGATCACTGTCCTCTGACAGGTCCTAAATTCCTTCGTTCTGCTTATCCGTAGCTTGGTGCTGCTTATGCTCCTATAGCAGGGTCATGCCCTATGAAAAATGTCAACGCAGCTACTGGCTCTACTTTGTTCTATATACTTTTTTGCATTCCTGTTTCACAGCACCAATCTTAGGCGGACGCTTTCCTGTTTACAGTACTTCTTTTCTTAGGCGGCCTTTCGCTCACCTTCTCGATGGATATCTGATATCATCTTAAATCTGTCATAATCCATTCCTTTTGTTAACACCGCATAGAATACACGAATCAACTTGCAGCTTACAGCTATCATTGCCTGTCTGCGTTTTAGCGGATTCTTTACTCGAGTCACATAGTAGTCATAGATTTCTCTAAACTCCTTGTTTCTTGCAAGCAATGGTATCATTACCTGATATAATATCTTTCTTAGTTTTCTTCTTCCGCGTTTGCTGATTCTTGATCTTCCTTTATGCTTTCCTGAACTGTTTTCTACCAGCTCTAGTCCTGCATACTTCTGGATCTGTTTCGGTGACTTAAAGCGTCTGATATCACCTACTTCTGCGATAAATCCTGCGATTGTTACTGTCCCTACTCCTTTTATGGCGAGTAACTTCTCCACATGCTGTACTTTTCGAATTGCTTCTTCAAGCACCTTATTGACGACTTCTAATTGCGAAGTCCATAGTTTGTGTTCTTCAAGTAGCATATATAATTCGCTTCTTGTGCAGATTCCTCCATCTAGCCCGATACTATTGTGTGCAGCTTCTACCAGGGTCTTTGCCCTATCTTCGGTTACACCTCTGCCACGCAGTTTTTTCTCGTGCCATAACTTCCGGATTCCATCTACTCCAAGCGTAATCACATCTTTCGGTAACGGTGCCTTCTCTAGCACTGCCAAGCCACTTATCGCATCAAACCTTGTGTATAATCCCAAATATTCTGGGAAATGTATTGCAAGCCATCGTTGGATTCTGTTTGCAGATATGTTGTGCTGCTTCATTATCCTGTCCCGGCTGTATACCAAATCTCTGATTTCGGCATAAATGCCTTCTGGCATATATGGAATAGAATACCTTCCATCTATCACCAGTTTTGCTATTGTCTTCGGATCCTTTGCATCTGTTTTCTTTGGACTGTTATCATCTAGTTCTTTGATCTTTTTTACTGAAAACGGATTGACCATTACTAACTGTTTATCATGATCTGCCACGTACTTTGCAAAAGCGAACCAATAGTGACCTGTCGGTTCACAACCGATCATTACTGTAGTCTTACCATTCTCTGTCTTTATCTTTTCAGCCCATTGATTAAATGAGTTAAACCCTTCAATGTCGTTTTCAAATGAGAAAACTCGTTTTGTTAATTCTCTTCCTCGGTTATCAAATGCTCTTGCGAAGTGAGTCTGACTTCCGATATCAATTCCTACAACCATTGTTGTATCTGTTACTTGCTCAATTTTCTCATTCTGTGTATAATTCATAGTGAACCTCCGGTTTTGATTGTTTTGTTTACATCCACCAAGATGCAACTCAATCATACCTTGAGGTTCTTCTTTTTTCAATTGGCACTATTAATGAATTACAGGAATGCTCCTTAACTTACTTTCACTTTTATCCTATAATAGTATCCCCTTAAATAGAACAAAGACCTAAATATACCTTAGCATATTTAGGCCTATACTCTACTTATGAGAAGAAATTGTCTTTCCAATCATATGCAGGTGCAATCCAAGAACAATTAGGGTGAGAGGTTTTTCTTTCCCAATAGCCAGAGCGTAAAAAGCAATCATCCCAACATCCTGTACCTTGACCTTTAACATCCAAATTTAAACTCTTGTCCTGAATTTTTTTGTTCTTTAACATATTTTTCCCTCCTTCTATGTAGTTTATTTATTATTATTTGTCTTGATAAAGACAATAATAACCCTAATAGTTAATACATAATATACTTCTTTTATGTCAATTATAATTGTTCTCTTCCCAACTGGTAACCCAAATTCTCATAAATACAAAACGCATCTAGAGGTTTATCATAATCTCCTGTATACTTGTAATTTATTAATCTGCATCTTGGACCGTTACAATATTCGTAGCGACTACACCCATCACAACTCGATAGATCAGTTTTTGATATCTCCTCTAACCTTTCAAGAATCGACAATTCTAACCCCTCTAATACATTGCCCATTTTCCATTCTTTTATATTCATAATGACAGAACAAGGATAAATATCACCACTTGCAGATATAGCAAAAGAGCCTTTTCCGCCATCGCACTTATCATTGCGACGTTTTCTCTTTAAGTAACTAAAAATTGGAATCTCTATGGAGCTGGATTGATCTTTTTTTAATTTTATTAGTTTTGAAACTCTCTTCATTTGATCCAAATAAATCTCGATATCACTATCTTCCCAATCTCTATCAGTAAAATCTATATTCGGAAATATATTATGAAAGCCACAATCTATAAGGAAACTAATATTTTCAAAAAGATGAGAAACATTTTTTTTGGTAATTGTCATTCGCGCCGCTGCATTAGGCTTAATAATTAATATTTTACCAATATTTTTAATAACCGTATCAAAGCTTCCTGTAAAATCAGGGAAAATCCGATTCGTGTCATGAACAGCTTTGTCACCATCTAAACTCACTGAAAGAAAATCAATTGATGGAAGAACTTCTAATATATCGTCATTAACTATTGTACCATTTGTAGTCATCCTAAATGAAATCGTCAAGTCTGTAGACTGTTCCTTTTTAAATCTATTTAGAAAATACTTTACTCCATCCAAATTAAGCAATGGTTCACCACCAAGCAGCGTGATACCGATGTAATTAGGTTTACTTTTTTTAACTTGCTCAAGAATAAACTCTGCAGCCATTTCCATGGTGTAACTATCCATTTTCTTTCTTTCACTAAAATCCTTTTCATAACAGTATGTACACTGTAAGTTACACTTTTCTGTTAGTAATATGGTAAAGTTCAATACTATTCCTCCCAAATTAATTTAGTAAAATATTTTTTACGTACTGTACATCTGTTTTGAAATAATATCTCGTCTTTTAAGTAGTCATAAATCATACTAGGGCATGTCCAACAAAAGTATCTTACATTACAGTTTGCGCAGATTTTCCCTCCATAAGGAGTATACTCTTCAAATTTTTTCATTCCTAAGCAATCTATATTATGAATATTTTTAATAAATTCTTTTAGATTTTCTATTTCATATATATTACCTATCTTTGTGAAATCATAATCAAAAGATGAGCATGGATAAATATCACCATTTGCCTCAATGCCCCACTCTGTTCTTCCAGCACTACACACACAAGGCCTAATGTTATCTTGCGCTGTTTCCCAATAGATATTTGGTGCATTTTCGTCATATTCCTCATATGCCAGAAGATCCTTTTCATCTAATTTCAATATCTCTTCATTTTCTGCGGCTCTCCCACCAATATGAAGTCTACGTAGCATACATTTTGCTCCAAGTGAATCACATAATTTTTCAAATTCTTTTTGACGTTTTGCAGTCAATTTAGTTATAGTCATTGATAATACAATATCTTTAACTCCATACTTTTTTAATCTGTCAATGTTGTTCATAACTTTACCAAATGTTCCTTTTCCTCTAACCGAACTGCATGTCTCTTCGTCTACTCCATCTAAGCTTATATTAATGCCTATATTATGCTCTGCAAATAATTGTGCCATCTCGTCAGTGATTAATGTTCCGTTTGTCATGATAGATATTTGAGCAGTGCTATTTTCTATTATATATTTTACAATTTCCAAAAAATCTTTTCGTAATGTCGGTTCACCACCTGTTAAAGTTATAATCCTAGGCTCAGACTCTATAACCTTTTTAATGGTATCCAATATAGCATCTGTATCTATTTTTTCTTTTTCTTTGGCTGTTCCTGCACTAACAGCACAGTGCTTACAGTACAAATTACAACGATCTGTTAGACTAATATCTACGCTTTCAAGGCAACCATTTTCTTCTTGTGATACCGTATCTACTAGTATTTCAGATTTTAACAAATTATGTAATAACGTATTTATATATTCTTTATCTTCCTCAGATTCAAAATAATTCGCTAGATCACAATATGTGAACCCAGATTCCACTGCATCATTCAATATATCAAAGCATTCTTTACTTATTCTCATCCAATTTCCATTATCTCTATTAATAAGTACAATCTTGTTATTATTTTCTAGGTATTTATAATTTTTTGAGAAAAAAATCTTAACTTCCTTTAAAGATAAGTTCATTGTTAACCTCCCTGCTCTTTTCAAAATTTATCTATTTGTATTATATTTTATATTATAATACACTTCCCATAATATGTAAATATTAATTAGAAATTTTTGGGAATTAATATTATTATTTTACTTTTATATAAATTCATTTAGGACACTTATGTTATTTTTTTGATTTTGCTTAATGACATAGTAAATTTCACAGGTTGAATTTCCGTTTGCTAATAGATAGAATGATTTTTGCCTGCTTTTTTGGCTATTTCTTCAATAGTGATGGTATTAATAAGATATCATTTGCTTGACTGTATACTTCCAAAGATAATCAATAGCCCTAATGGTTGCATCGTATTAAATTCATATTTCCAAAATACGTAAAACTCGTCGTCGTTTATGGTACGTTTTTTCGCTCGTTCTTCCCAAAGCACTCCCTTGGATTAACACCAATATATACTTTAACAAAATCCAGCATGGGAAAGTAGTTCTTCAAGTACTGTCATAATTGAATTAACATTTTCTGCATAGCCCACAACTATTAACTTCCAGGCATTATTCCTTCTTTGAAAATAATATACTGATTGTATTTCATGTATACCTGCCAATATTAAATCGTCAAAATTAGTAGTCGATACTAAGTCAATCGTAACCGCTTAATTTTAGGGTGTAACTGAAAAACACTTTTGGATTTGTTACTTTGAATCCAAAAGTGTTTACACCATTTTATTCCTACATAACTCCTGGACATGTTCATTCCAAAGTGCTAGTTCTGAAAGCAGCTCATCGGTCATGTCTTTGTTCGAGCGCTGCTCAAATAAGAACTTT
>JAEWEO010000204.1 GCA_023389295.1 Bacillota bacterium | reverse complement strand
CGCTTAGCCCTGCCTGTTACCAGACAACACCCAAGACTCGCTAACGGTGGTTTGCTGGACCTTGCCGTACGGGGTTTCCACCCGTTAAATTATCCGCCCTTTTCTAGGCGCACTTAACCTTTTACTGATCCGACCAGCATACCTTCAATGTAATATTTTAGACAGCTGGAAATCGCAATCGCTAATGGAATGGTTCCGATAATAAAGGCTGCTGATATAAGGCCTAAATCACTTGATCCTTTCCCTACTGCATTGTTAAATACTACCTGACAAAATGTTTTCATATTATCACCGCCAGTTAAAACAACAGTTGGCCAAATATAATCATTATACATAGATACAAAAGAGGTGATACCTACTGTGATAAGAATAGGTTTCGATAAGGGTAAGGCAATGCGTGTAAATGTAGCAACAACACTTGCTCCATCAATCCTACTTGCTTCAAAAATATCTTTTGGAAGCCCTCGATAAAACGCTTCTGCCAAAATGATACCAAAAACCTGTTGTCCGGCTACATAAGGGATGATTAGAGCCCAATATTTATTTAAGATATTCATATTCTTTACTACATTATAATTTGGTATAATTAACATTGTATACGGGATCATCATAACAGCTAGTAGCAAGCCATATAAAAGCTTTTTTCCACGAAACTTCATTTGTCCAAAAGCATATCCTGACATAGCAACCACTATGATAATCAATGCCACAGAAGTAATACATACATACATTGAATTAACAATCGGTCGAAATACGAATTTAAATGCTTTTATAAAATTAACCCAGTATATTTCCTTTGGTAAGTCAAGGAAAGCATTCATTATCAAAGCATTTGGCTTTAATGACATATTAATCATCATTACTAATGGAAAAAAAGTTATAATTAACATAATGATTAACAAACATCTACTTACGATATAACCAATACTAATTTTTCTCTTTTGCATACTAATCTTCCTCCCTTATAAGTAATCTTGTAGCTACTGTCAATATCATGATAACAATAAACAAGATAACTCCTAAAGTAGAGGCATACCCAAAATTACCATCACCAAAGGCAACCTTATACAACTGTAGCGCGGGAATGATTGTCGCATAGCCCGGTCCTCCACCTGTTGTTGCCGCAACAAGTCCAAACCCTGACAAGCTACCGATCAAAGACAATGTTCCAACTACCTTAATGGATGATTTTACATTAGGTATATGAATACATTTAACTACTTTTAAACTTGTAGCACCATCAACGATAGCGGCCTCATATAATTCCTTTCCAACCATATTGAGTCCGGAATGAAATATTAAAAAATTCATTCCCGAAACAAACGGAAATCCGATTAAAATAATACAAATCAGTGCAGTTGATTTATCATTTAGCCAATTCTGAGTTAAACTATCCAACCCAATTAATTTTAAAATCGAATTAAAACCCATATTAGGTTTATATAAGAATTTCCATATTAATATATTTACTATTGAGGGAACCAGCATTGGTAAAACGAAAGCACTTTTCATAATTTTGGAGATCCTTGAATGTTTGATAAAAAACAATAATTCGGCAGCTAATAAAGGAAAGAAAATACTATTAAACACCGAAGTTATTGAAATCAAAGCTTGATTTCGAAATGATTCTATGAACATTTTATCATGAAAGGCTCTCACATAATTATCAAAACCCACCCACTCTGATCGTATGCCAAACGAACTGTCTGTAAAGGATGTATAAATTGTATCAAAAATAGCATAATAAGAAAAAATACCTACAAGAATAAAAGTTGGCGTAATAAAAAGATAGGGCAATAGTTTTGCTTGTTTATTTTTATTCATATTTACATTTTACAATCCAATTATTCTAATATATTTCAATCGGATTTTTCCTTTCTTCTCTGATATGTTACTCTCAGCTAATTTAGACCTGATTATAGATTCAAAAATGTCAGCTTCGCAGACATTTTATGAATCATGTATTAAGGGTGAAGGTAATCTCTTACCATCACCCTCATGAATCTATCAATTATCTTGCTGTATCTGCAGTAGCCGGATCTAAGTCAAATCCTGCCGAACCAATGCCATCCTCATTATAAGTATTATAGATTGGATCTAACTGCTCAAGGAAGCTATCAACATCAAGACTTCCCTCAGATAAACGTGATATCAAATCATTATACATTGGTTTATCAGCTTGTAATGTTCTTGTTTGACCTGAAGCCCATGACCATGTTCTTACATTACCTGTAGCGATGAAGCCTTCCAATTTAGCGTTCAAATCTGCATCTAACTCTACACCTTTAATAACACTTGGTCCCTGTACATAATTTCCATTTGATAATGTTTCTTCATAGCAAATCTTTGCCTGTGTAGGTGAATACCAGAATTTATAAAAATCTTTTACTCTCTCCATATGATCATTATCATCTTTTTGAATAATTGACATTGCATTTCCTAAGACATATAAGCCTCTGATTTTTTGACTAAATCCTTCCGGAGTATTTTCAAAGGATTGTATATTAAAGGTTGCCCAGTCAAACTGATCTTCTGCTGGTAATTGTGCAATATCGCTTAAAATAAGTCCTGCGTTCCAACTACCGTTCAATAATATAGGTGAATTCTGTGATTCAAAATCAGATATAACCTGTGAACCCTCAGCAGCAATCCAGTTCTGTGTAAAATATATTGCGAGGTTTTGGAACAAAGTCCAAATCTGTTTATTTTCCTTTGTATTAACTCCATTTTCCTTAGCGTAGATTGCTTGTTTTTCAAGACTATCTACAACAAAAGCATCGCAATCCAGATTATTCTCATCAAATTTAAAGTTAGCATTGGCTGACATAGTATTTTCATCATATAAACCATCGCCTGGCATAATTAAAAACTGGTCTTCTGCTTTACGATAGCAAGCATCTGCTAAGAAGTTGATCAACCATTCACTTTCTGCTCCTGCTGATATGGGTGCATCGTAACCATTCTCTTTTAAAGTTTCACAAACCTTAACCAACCCTTCATATGTATTAGGTGCCTCTAGTCCAAGTTTATCAAATATAGTTTTATTATAAAAGAAAGATATGCCGCACTTATCAAAAGGGAGAAAACCTAAAGTTGTTCCGCCGCTATTATTACGTGCAAGAACTAAATCTGCTTCTTCAAAAACGTCTTTAACTTTTTTCCCGTCATTATAGGGATTTGTTTCATCAAGCATATTTGTCATATCATAAAAATATCCTTTATCAGTTCCAACAGCTATACTTCCCCCAAAAACATTTGCTGCAAAATTACCATGAACGATATCTGGCGCATTTTTCTTATCACCACTTAACGATGTTTGCATTTTTGTTACATAAGCATCATTATCGGAAACAACATCCACTACAACCTCTGTTTCCGGATGAAGCTTCATATAATCTTCTGCCAGCTTTTTTTCACCTGCAGTATAGAAATTATTAATAACGGTTAATACAATTGTATCCTTCTTATTGGTATCCCATGGTACATCTTTACTAACTTCGCCAGTTGTATCACCGGCATCATCTTTTGCTACACCCGTGTTATCAGAAGTTGTTTTTTTATCTTTAGAACTACTACATCCTGTTAATACCATAGAGCATACCATGGCAATAACTAATAAAACTGATATCCAACTTTTTCTTTTTCTCATAATTAACTTGATTCTCCTTCTCTTTCTTATATATGATATCCTACCTTTATTTGGCATTGCACACGTATGTAATATATGGTATAATTTATTAACTGTTTTCCTATAGGTTATCGTTCCACCGGTCCTAATTTGGGAGAACAGTTTTTTCCTCCTTTCTGCATCACATAGTATTCAAGCCCTTTATATCATCTGCATTTTGCAGTTGATTTTCCCTCAACAAGGGTTAATTTATTTTTATAGTATCCTGTATTACCATTAATCATATTAGAATATAACAATTCAAAAGCCTTTTTACCAAATGCTACTTTATCCATGTACATCGTTGTTAGTGACGGATCCCAATATTGTCCAAAGCTAATTCCATCAAAGCCCATAACTGAAATGTCTTCTGGTATTTTGTACCCTTTTTCCTTTAAAGCCTTTATAGCACCAAGAGCCATCAAATCATTAACGCAGATAACAGCAGTAAAATTTTTTCTAGATTTAATCAATTCATTTGCATAATAATATCCGTCTGCCATATCAGTTGAATATGGATATTTTCCATCAAAAAGTAAAGTATCTTTACATGGAAGATTTAGCTTATCTACCATTTCTAGGTATGCGACATTGCGTAAATCATAAGGAAGGTTTCTTCCCAATCCACTTAAATAGGCAATGTCTCTATGTCCCATATTGTACAGATATTCCATAGCTTCACGAATAGCTGTTATATGGTCATTTTCAATAGATGACACTATCTTTATATTTGCGTCTACATTACCACTCATAACAACTTTTATTCCTTTATCCACAAGATTATAAAGTTTATCCATATTAAACTTATAAGGAATTGCAGTAACGAATATTCCATCAATTCTTCTTGTAATAAAGTTATCAAAGTAGTCATCTAATTTATTAAAGCCAGTGCATATATTTACAAAATAATTCTTTTCATTTGCCGCATCTTCAAATCCCTTAATAATATCACTATAAAATGGGTTAGATATATTTTCTAACGCAATTCCTATTTGCATTGATCTATTAGTAGACATGCTTCTGGCTATCATATCAGGTTTATAATCTAGAGCTTTCACCGCTTCTAATACTTTTTTTACTGTATCCTCTTTTACCTTTCCTGTTCCATTCATAACATTGGAAACTGTTGCAGTTGATACTCCTGCAAACTTTGCCACATCGATTCTCGTAGTTTTCACAAATGCTCCTCTCTATATTACTCGGGTAAATTTTATTAATAATTTAACGGATATATATTTTATAATAAGATAATATTTCATTATGCTTTATGTACATTTATCTAGAAATTTATAGTTTTTATTGTATATTTTTCCCGTCTCATTGAGTTGATTATAATCCAACGCAAAATATATGTCAACAATTTTTTTACCCGGGTAACTTTTTTAAAACTATTTTACTAGTACTGTACATTAATTACAAAGTAGTGTACCCGTTTTACTAATAACAGTAAAAAAGAACACTTCGAAATCTAACTTAAAAAGTTATTTTACGAAGCGCTCTTTTATTATAATCTATTATAAGGCTTAATTCATTGATCGTTTTACATTCTCATTACATAGGAGCCGGTAATATTTTTAACTTCTGAAGTACTATCAATAAAAAGTGTTCCACTACAATCAATATTCTTAATCTTACAGTAAGGACCGATCGTGATATCGCTACCATTAACATTCTCGGCGGTAACACCACTTAACTCTATGGTAGTCGCTTCTACTAGATCTACATCCGATTTTGTCTGATTAAAGAATCTTCTGAAACGGTTAACAGCATGATAAGTAACAATTCTAATACGATCACCAACAATTTCCTTAGCACTAACACATCCTTCGGCATTAAAATTATCCGAGGATATCTCACCACGCGACTTGATCACTCCATCGCAAGTAATCTCCTCTGCCTCAATTTTGGTTCCGGCTTTGACATTAATTACACCTTCTACAATAAGATTTTTTGCTCTGATATTAGCCTTAAAATCAGAAACACCGGCACAATGCATACGCCCTGCCACAATCTCACCGGAACAGGTAAATACACCTTCAATATGGATATTTTCGGCTTTTATACTGTCAGTACAACTGCTGACGCCTCCTAAATTAATATTGTCGTATTCACCACCGCTGATTTTCCCTAAACCTTCCAAAGTAAAATCGTTCACTCTCTATCCCCCCTCTTCTTATTTAATAAATAAATGCTTATATTTTAATTGAATGCGATCTGTAATCTCACTTAGTGAAAGTTGTTCTAACACTTCTATGCTACTGTCAAATGCCAGTTCCATTGAAGTTGTTAAAAATACCGTATGATATTCCCCTCCTGTGGAAAATACTGTGCAGAAGGAATTTGTACTCCGTTGGCCGGAAGCTGCGGATATACTTTTTTGTAGTAAATCCTCTTTCTTCTCTTTGTTTAATCCAATCTTAAGTGCGGCTTGTGAAATCGTCGTAGCTAATGCAACCTCAAAGAATTCATATTTTTCTTTTCCAAATACAAAAGGCATAATCTCTAGCATATCTGAATCAATCTCTTTTATTTCAGCCACATCTTCTAAATCAATGGTTGCAACTGAGGAAGCTGGTGATAACATCTTTGCCAGCTCTTCTAAGGAATAATCATCTTTTAATTCTAATATGGACTTTATTCTACTTAGTATCTGTTCCCTCGGGAAAAATGTCTCCTGCCCCGTATAGGCCGACTGCTTAATAAACCATTCTTCTGGAATCAGCCTTTCTCTCTTCCAGCGATATAATTGTCCATAGGATATTCCCGTAATCGCCAGTAAATCTTTTTTAGATATTAAATTCAATCTCTTCACCCCCCGTAACGTAACATTGTTTTATTACAATATGAATGTAACATAACATTGTTTTATTGTCAATATTTTTTTTACTACTTAGTAATATTTTTTTACTTACGATAATTTTTGTTTCTTTTTGAAAGGAAATTCGCTATACTTAAAATATTAGAGCCCACACGAAAGGATAACGATAATGAAGAATGAATTATTAACCATAGGTCCGTTTACTGTACACGGATACGGTTTAATGATTGCCATAGGGGCAATCTTAGCCTATCTTACTGTTGAATACAGAGCTAAGAAAAAAGGAATGCAATATGAACTAATCTTCTCTTTGTTTTGGTGGTGTCTTATCGGAGGTATCATCGGTGCCAAACTACTTTACATACTTACACAGATAAAAAATATCCTAGCAGATCCTTCTCTTCTACTTCAGTTGGCTGAAGGTTTTGTGGTATACGGTGGTATTATTGGTGGTATACTGGCCGGTTTTCTCTTCTGCAAGAGACACAAGCTTAACTTCCTTCAATACTTTGATCTTGTTATGCCCTCCATTGCGTTGGCACAAGGTTTTGGTAGAATTGGATGTATCTTTGCCGGATGCTGTTATGGTCTTGAAACAGACAGCTCCTTTAGCTTGATTTTTCATGAATCACATTATGCACCTAATGGCGTACGTTTAATCCCTACGCAACCCATCTCCAGTATTTTGAATTTTCTAAATTTCTTTGTATTACTATGGATATCCAAGCGCACAAAAGCGCACGGACAAGTTGCAGGCTTTTACCTGATTTTTTATAGTGCCGGTAGATTCATCCTGGAATTCTTCCGAGGTGATTTGGAACGTGGTAGTATAGGTATACTTTCTACCTCACAATTTATCTCTATCTTTTTATTCCTTTTCGGTCTTGGCATCGTTATTGTTAAAGGTATACAAGCCCGTAAATTAAACGAAGAGCAGATTTAGTAGCAAAAATCATTTACATTCTTTTTAAGATTGAAAGATTCTTTCATTGGTATTCAAGACGTGTGGCACTAAGCTACACGTCTTTTTTTGAGAAAATTATATATTATAATATTATAAATTAATAGGAACATTGTTTTAGGTCTTAATAAATAGAAAACTCGTCTTAAATTTAACCAATAACAATATCCTTGTAGCGTTCAACTATCTATATTGAAACTACTTATTATGACGAATTTTGTCATATAAAGTTGATTACTTTAGTAATTTACTGTATAATAACTTTCACGTTAGTACAAAAGATGAAGGGGATGAATTCCAATACATGGATCCAAAAACATATCTAGAATTAAAGGAACGTCAGCAGTTTATATGGATTATCGTCCTAACCATCATTCTATTACTTATCATCTTTCTTTTTCTTATGATTATACGTATAAAGAAAAATGCTTATGAGAAATCACAAAAGGATATCAGTGACAAATTATGCTGTGCCTATGATGTAATTGCCGCTCAAGAGGAAAAATTAAAAGAGCAAGACCTCTATATAGAACATCTAACTCAGCATGATTACTTAACCGATCTTCCTAATCGCAGATGTTTTATGGACCGGTTAAAAATAGAGTTGGAGGAAGGAAAACCACTTTCAATTATTATGCTGGATATTGATAATTTCAAGTCTATTAACGATACCCTAGGGCATATTTATGGAGATCTCTTATTAAAAGAGATCGCGCAGCGTCTCATTTCTTTGCAAAGGACTAATACCTTCTACTTCCGTTTTGGTGGAGATGAATTTTTAATTCTCCTTACCGATGGAGCGGATATCGATGAAACCGAACAGTTTATACTAAAAATCAGAAAAGAATTTAAAAAACCATTTATCATTGGAGACCGTGAACATTTTGTAGAATTAAGTATGGGAATCACTTGTTTTCCGGAGGATAGCCGCAATCTACATCAGTTAATTATGAACGCAGATACTGCTATGTATAAAGTAAAGCATTCCGGTAAAAACAGCTATCAATTCTATAATGACAGAATGAAGGAATCTGTTAAGGAACGGGCCAGTATAGAAACTCTTCTTCGTAAAGCTCTAAAAGAAGATGGTTTCTATTTGATGTATCAACCTCAGGTAAATGTCATTAACGGAGAAATTGATGGTTTTGAAGCCCTGTTACGACTAAAAAATCATAATATACCCCCGGATATCTTTATCAGTATTGCTGAACAGTCCGATATTATTTTGGAAATTGGCAGATATGTGGCAAAAGAAGTGATCGCGCAGATTGCCATATGGCACCAAAAAGGTTACTCCGGGAAAACTGTCTCCATTAATTTTTCTAGTAAACAATTGAGAGATACTAAATACATTTCCTTTTTAGAAAGCACCCTAAAGAACTATCAAGTAGATCCATCTCAGCTGGAGATAGAGATTACTGAAAGTATCTTATTAGACGAAAACAATAATAGCATAGATTTTTTATATCGACTTCGTGAACTAGGCTTAAGCATTGCACTGGATGATTTCGGAAAAGGTTATTCCTCCATTAATTATCTGACCTATATCCCGGTAAATCATGTAAAATTAGATAAATCCTTAAGCGATAAATTCTTACAATATGATGATTTGAGAGTTTTAAATAGTATTATTTTATTGGTTCACAGTTTAAACTTAAAGATAACTGCCGAGGGGATTGAAAATCGAACACAGTATGAAAGATTAAAGAAATGCGGTTGTGACTACATTCAAGGTTATTATTTTAGTAAACCCTTGACCGTTGAACAGACGGATGAGATATACCATAATAATTTTCTAATAGAAATATAAAAAAGGCAGTTGATCTCATAGGATGCATGCATAAATAATATGCATTCATAACTATGAATCAACTGCTTCTTTACTTAGTGATTTAAGAATATCTATTCTTTAGAAACAGCGGAAGAAGAGGATTCTCCGTAAACGAATGCTGTCAAATTCCCATCTGTTTCTTCTCCAACGGAAACCTTGAACAACATCTCTTCCTATAAAGGTAGGGAAAAACCAAAAACTATTTCCATTAATCAGCCATATAAATGTGAAGCGATTCAAACATCTGCGTAATTCACGAGGGTTAACGCCAGGATTAAACCGATCTCCGCCCCCGTGGCCACCGCCGAATTGTTCCGGCCCTTGCCCTCTCTGGTTTCCACTCGGTGGTCTTCCCATTTCTGGTCCTTGCGGAGTAAAATTAGGTGGTGCAGTTCTTGGAGCCTGCCCCATACCGGGTGTACCATAAAAAGGTTCCGGAGGGTTTGCTCTTGGAGGCTCATTCATCGGAGAACGTCCGGGTGGAAATGGTCCACCTTGGTTTTGTTGTTGATTTCTTCTATTATCTCTTGAATCATTATTTGGATTGAAATTATTGAACAAATGATTAATTCCTTTCTTCCTAACATTTCATACTCTATTTTATGAGGATGAGAAAGAAAGGTGAAAGTATATTAATCGACATATGCTCTTAAAAGTTTTAGAGTATTTTCC
>JAEWEO010000136.1 GCA_023389295.1 Bacillota bacterium | reverse complement strand
TCTTCTTGAGTAGCTTCCGACACACCATGCGAACGTATAATTATTGTTCCCGCCGGTAATGTTTTTAATTCTTCGGGTGACTCAACTACTTTTACACCTTTTTTTACCAGATCCGCAACCACTTCATCATTATGAATGATTGGTCCAAAGGTATAAACGTTTTGATTATCTTGTACTTCCTGATAAACCAAATCTACCGCTCTTTTCACACCAAAACAAAATCCTGCACTATTCGCTGTTGTTATCTTCATTTTGATCAAGCTTCCTTTACCAATCTTAATTACACGGGTTACTTCTCGAATTTTACTAACAAATAGAAATTATAAGTTATTTTTCTTTCAAATACAATTAAAATTAATTATCTAATCTATATTTATAAATAACCATCCTAACGAACTTCCTCATACAAGGATATGATTTTATCTACCACCTCATTAATAGACATATCCGAAGAATCTAAATAGATCGCATCCTCTGCCTGTTTTAAAGGTGCAAATTCTCGATTCATATCACGGTAATCTCGGTCCTTAATATCCATCTCTATTGCATTTATATCGGCTTCTATGCCCTTTTCCTTTAACTGGGCCCATCTTCTTCTTGCCCTCTCTTTGGTACTAGCTGTGAGATAGATCTTTAAATCTGCATTCGGCAGTACGAAGGTACCGATATCTCGTCCATCCATTACAACATTTTCTTTTTTTGCAAGATTTTGTTGGAGTTCAACCAGTTTAAGACGTACCGCTTTATTGACAGAAGAAGCGCTTGCCATATTACCCACTTCCTCCGTACGGATAAGTCCGTTAACATTCTCTCCGTTTAAAATCACCAGCTGCTCACCATTTTTATATTCAATGGTAACATCCACATCTGGGCATGCTCTTTCTATGCCTTCACTATCGGTAGCTTCGATCTGATTTCGTAAAAAATACAAAGCCATTGCTCGATACATAGCACCGGTATCAACATAGATAAAGCCTAACTGTTTCGCTATTTTCTTAGCTATGGTACTTTTTCCGGCTCCGGCCGGACCGTCAATTGCTAAATTGAAAAATTTCACGGCAATTACCTCCAGGTTACAGTTTTTTACTACATTATTACGTAAAAATATTACATAAATCTTTTACGAATCATATAGTTTAATTTATATTTTAATCCACCGAAATACCTGCAAGATAAGCAGTTGACCAGGCTATTTGAAGGTTATACCCCCCTGTCAATGCATCTAAATCCAGTATCTCACCGGCAAAATATACATGTTTTGCTACCTTCGACTCCATTGTAGAAGGATTAACTTCTTTAATATTAACTCCACCCTTTGTTATAACTGCCTGATTATAATCACTCAATCTAGTGATTTGCAACGTAAAGTTCTTAAGCAAATCCACCAAACGAAGACGTTCCTCTTTTGTAATGGAATTCACTTTTTTTTCAGAATCAATACAGCTTAGACGAATAATAACATCTATTAATTTATTTGGCAATAGGTGGTCTAAGGAATTCTTAAATTGTTTATTTTTAAATTCTTCAAAATCTCTTAATATTCTTGCGTCCAACTGTTCCGGTGAAAGTGCAGGCTTAAGATCAATACTTAATTTCAAGGGTTCCTTTTTCTCAAGATAAGGAATGATATGACTACTCGCACTTAGAATAACCGGACCGCTTACCCCAAAATGAGTAAATAGTAGCTCTCCAAAATCACGATAAATTGTTTTTTGTCCAGAAGTGATAAGTACTTCAATATTCTTTAAGGATAGTCCCATTAACTCCTTTACGAAGGGTTCCTTTACATGAATTGGCACAAGGGATGGAAACATCTTCGTTACGGTATGTCCCATTTCTTTTGCAAAGCGAAATCCATCTCCCGTAGAACCTGTCAAGGGATAGGATAGTCCACCAGTTGCAATAATTACTGCATCCCCGGATAGCTCCTTTGTACTATTCTTTAATTTAATACTGTAAAAGCTTCCTTCTTTGACGATGATTTCTGAAACTTCACTCTGAAATCTGATATCCACAGAACATCGTTCCATTTCTCTTTTTAGGACTGCAATGACATCGGAGGATTTGTCTGATTCCGGAAAAACACGATTTCCTCTTTCTGTTTTTAAAGGAAGACCGAGTTGTTCAAAGAAATCCATTGCATCATAATTGTTAAAGGAATGGAAAGCTTTATATAAAAACTTTGGATTACTTACGACCTGTTCAAAAAATGTATCCCGATCACAAGCATTCGTAATATTACACCTACCTTTTCCGGTTATAAAAAGTTTTTTTCCAAGCTTCTCATTCTTTTCGAGCAATACAACGTTGTGTCCATTTCTCGCTGCAATAATTGATGCCAACATGCCGGCTGCTCCGCCGCCGATTACATATACCTTACCCATATTATCCTCCGTTACTTTAGATCAGAAACTACATCATAAAAGATAACATAATATTAGGTAATTGTCGAATACAAATTACCGTATCGCAATTACCTAATCCGTCTACCTATAATATTCGTGACAGGTTAATTATCTCCCATATACACCTCGTTAATTCCAAAGCTAAAAACGCCACTTTCATACGCTTTATCATCAACTCGATAAATAACCTTACTATGTACCTTCGAGTTATCGATTAAACTCTGGGCGATAGCATTCAATATAGCAGCTTCATAACCGGAACCCATATTATTATAAGGTGTTAATTCCTTATCAAAATTCACGATTATCTTATTATCTTCTGTAGTAACATCCTTCACTCCTACAATGATGGATTGATCCGCCAAGGACTCAAGAACGGTTTCGACAATTAAGGAAGGATTGATTTCGCTGTCCGTTGAAATCATTGCAACAACCGGTTTTACATCGCCTGTTTCAGGATCCACAGTATATACTGATAAGTCCGTATTCGCTGTCGGTTGTATTGCTACAGGTGTTGGAGATGGACTCGCAGCTAACCCGCTTGTCTCTTCCATAGTCGTTGATTCTTCATCTGTTGCAGTTCCTGTTGTTGTACTATCTGTCTTGGAAGTATTAGTCTGATCACTTTTCTTATTTGTCTCATCCTCTGTGTTTTCTTGTTTTATGATAACCTCCGAGGTGGTTTCTCCTTCTGATGCATCAAAAGTCCTAAAATTAATTTTATCACAGCCAGTCATTAGGATAATTCCGATTAATAGGATTATTAATATGAATTTTCTATTCAACCCTTTCATAAAAGCCTCCTTAAATGAAACAACAAACCTCTTACCGCTTTTATCATAGGACATAACTGTGTCATTAATATGTTATTATGAAAAATTTTTATAGTAAAATACAACGTCTCAGTAAATCCAATGCATAGATAACACTTTGTTCTCTAACCTTCTGCCTGTCTCCCTTAAGACGACATTCTTTGACTGTTACCTTATCATTCATAAAGCAAGCAATATAAACAAGGCCAACCGGTTTGTCCTCCGTTCCGCCCTCAGGGCCCGCAATCCCTGTAATCGCTAAAGCTGCACTTGAACAAGCAGCCTTTGCTGCCCCCATTGCCATTTCTTTGGCCGTCTGTTCACTAACGGCACCATAGGTCTTTAAGGTTTCTTCCCCTACCCCAAGATATTTTACCTTTGCTTCATTGGAGTAGGTAATAAAGCCTTCTCCAAGGACCTCTGACACTCCGGATACATTAATTAATCTACCGGTTAGCAAACCACCAGTACATGATTCGGCCGTTGCCAACGTGAGATTATTTTCCTTTAAAAGTTTTACCACCACATCTTCTAAGCTTTCCTCTTCCTTTGTGGTATAGATGTTATTGCCAAATCTACAGTATAACTCTTTCACCATCGGCTCTATCATTCTTTTGGCTTCGTTCATATCATTTGCTGCAGCGGTAACCCGAAAATGTACTTCACCGCTTTTTGCATAAGGTGCTATGGTTGGATTGGTCTGCCCCTCGATTAGATCTAAAATCTCTGTTTCTGCTTTACTTTCACCAACTCCACATATTTTTACCATAGAGGAAAGAAATATCTTATTCTGCTTTTTTTGTAAGTAAGGTAGAACCTGTGCATCAAACATAGGAATCATCTCGCCGGGAGGACCTGGTAATAGTATGGCAGTTTTGTCGCCTTCTTCAACAATATAACCAGGTGCAGTACCATTGTTATTTTCAAGTACGATGCATCCATCTATTTTCAAAGCTTGCTTCCAATTATTCTCTGTGACTATCAACTCTGAGGTTTTACCTTGGTTTCGGAAGGCAAAGTAAGAGGAAATTCTTTCTTTTGAATTCTCATCCATGATAAGCTCTTTTTTAAAAACTTTAGCAACTGTTTCTTTTGTCATATCATCCTGTGTTGGTCCAAGGCCCCCGGTCAAAATAACAATGTCCGCTCTGGACAAGGCTGATTTTAGGACCTCGGTAAGCCTTCCATCGTTGTCACCTACACTAATCTGATAATATAAATCAAATCCAAGTTCTGCACATTTTTGCGATAAATATTTCGCATTGGTATTCACAATATTCCCCAACAAAAGCTCCGTACCTACACTAATTAATTCTACGGTCATAACGTTCTACCTCTTTTCGAAGATTCTAATATTTAGGATATGAAACCCTAATCATATTTAGGAAAGAACACTATTTTTTCTTAAGGCTATAGGCTGTAAGAAAAGAATAGTGTTCCCTCTAATTTGCGCGAACGCGCACACGATACCAATTTCTAATGTGTCTCTTTCAAAACATTGATATTCTTAACTAAATACTCTACCAGAGAAATTATTGTTAAGATAACTGCTAGATAGATAAAAATCTGTTCTAAGATATTGATCAAGGTAAAGTCCAAATTGACAATCAGTAGAACACTCATAATCATTTGAATCGTAGTCTTCACCTTAGCCCACCAACTAGCTGCTATAACAACACCATTGTCTGAAGCCACCAGTCTGAATCCGCTGATGATAAATTCACGTGATATAATAATTATTACAATCCAGGCAGGTATCAGCCCAAGTTCTATAAAACAAATAAGTGCACTGGATACTAGAAGTTTATCAGCAAGAGGGTCCATAAATTTTCCGAAATTAGTAACCAGATTATTCTTTCTTGCAATATAACCGTCCAGCAAATCGGTAAATGCGGCTATAATAAAAATTGCTGCTGCAATGTATTTACCATATGGTATCGATGGAATCAACATAAATATTAAAAAAAACGGTATCATTGCCACTCTAAAAAGAGTAATCTTGTTCGGTAAATTCATATTATTCTCCTATCTGCCCCTGCGCGGCATAAAATTATAGAATTTTTCTATAAAGTAAACCTATTGAAGTAATTCTCCGACCAAATCATAGCCTTTTGCTCCGGTAACCTTTGCCTTCACGATATCTCCGGACATTAATTCTCGTCCTGAATTTAAGAATAGAAAGCCATCTACAGAAGGTGCATCCATATAGGTTCTACCAATGTATACATGTTCTTCATCCGCAATTTTTCCCTCGATTAAAACATCATATACATTACCCACTAACTTTGGAGTGCGTTCAAAAGCTACGGTCTGCTGTAGCTCCATCAGTTCCTTCTGTCTTTGCTTTTTTACCTTAGCAAGCACTTGAGGCTTTAACTTTGCTGCCGGCGTATTATCCTCCTTAGAATAAGTAAACACACCCAGTCGGTCAAATTTCATTTCTTCAACAAACGCAAGAAGTTCCTCATGCTCTTCGTCTGTTTCGGTAGGGAAGCCGGTAATTAAGGTGGTTCTTAGTGCTATGTCCGGCATACTTTCCCTTAGTTTATTGATTATTCTAATCAAATCCTCTTTGTTCGTTCTTCTTCCCATCAATTTTAATATACGGTTAGAAGCATGTTGGATAGGTATATCAAGATAACGACATACCTTAGGCTCGTTCTTTATGGTCTCGATTAGTTCCTCTGTTATCTCCTCCGGATAGCAATATAGAATACGAATCCATTCAATCCCTTCTATTTTAGCCAATTCCTTTAGTAGCTTAGGAAGAGTCTTCTCACCATATAAATCCACTCCATATAGTGTCGTTTCTTGGGCTACCAGTATTAATTCTTTTACTCCCTGTTCTGCTAGATAGGACGCTTCACTAAGCAACTCCTCCATGGGAACACTCCGAAAGTTTCCTCTTACCTGCGGTATAATACAATAAGTACAATGCTTATCACAGCCTTCAGCAATTTTCAAATAAGCAAAATAACTGCCGGAGGTAAGGATACGTTTGCTTTTATTCTTAGGTAACTTATCCAGCTCTTCAAAATGAGAATTAGGCTTTCCATCCGTTAGCCCTTCCATAACCTTATGAATTTCCGTAAAGCTTGTAGTTCCAAGCAAAGCATCTACTTCCGGAATCTCACTTAGTATTTCGTCTTTATAGCGTTGAGCCAAACAACCGGTCACAATTAATGCCTTTAAATTACCTGATTTTTTATATTCAGCCATTTCAAGAATGGTATTGATGCTTTCTTCTTTTGCATCATTAATGAAGCAACAGGTATTTATAATAATGATGTCTGCTTCCTTCTCATCGTTGGTAATCTTATACCCATTTTCGTGCAATATTCCCAGCATATTTTCACTATCTACAAGATTTTTGTCACAGCCAAGAGAAATAAAATAAATATTCATTAAAACCTCCATTTATACTTCTGTATACAATCGAAATAGGCTTACTATGTCCTATTCTCCTAAGAGAATGCGTAAGCCTGTAATCAAACTAGATAAGATCAAGTTTATCACTCAAGTTACAAAGTTTGTTGCAACCATACTGCGATAACTGACTGGTTGCAACAAACATTGTAACAGCTTTTATCAAAAAAAGAAACTCATTTTTTCTACTTTTATTCTTATCTTCTTTCTATTTATTGTATCAGAGTAGTAAAACCTAATTCATATTAAATATCAAAGTGCTAAAGAACTACTTGCTGCTTTAACACAATTATTCATTAGCATTGCAATGGTCATAGGACCTACACCACCGGGAACCGGTGTAATCGCTGAAACTACGGGGAGTACATCCTCATAATCAACATCACCACAAATCTTGTTATCCTCATTACGATGTATTCCAACGTCTATGACAACTGCCCCTTCCTTTACAAAATCCTTTGTAACAAATCCTGGCTTTCCTAGGGCTACGATTAAAATATCTGCTCTTTTAGCTACTTCCTTCAAATTCTTAGTTCTGGAATGGCAGATGGTGACTGTCGCATTTTCGCGAAGCATTAGAAGTGCCATAGGTTTACCCACGATATTACTTCTTCCTATAATGACACATTCTTTCCCTTCAATGGTAATATCACTACGTTTGAGAAGTTCTACAATACCGGATGGAGTACAGGAAACAAACCCCTTCTGTCCAATGCTTAAAGCACCCACACTTTGAGGATGAAAACCATCCACGTCTTTTAATGGAGAAATAGCCTGAATTACCGTATCTTCATTAATATGAGATGGCAACGGAAGCTGTACCAATATTCCATTTACTGCATTATCTGCATTCAGTTTCTCTACTAATGTCAACAGCTCCTCTTCGGAGGTTGTCTCTGGTAGCTCATAGGCTAGGGATTTTATTCCGATGTACTCACATGCTTTCTTTTTATTCCCAACGTATACACTAGAAGCCGGATCATTACCTACCTGAATTACTGCTAAGGTAACCGCAACTCCCTTATCCTTTAATTTCGCCACCTTATCCTTTAACTCATCCTTAATCTGAGAAGAAATCAGTTTACCATCAATAATTGTCGCCATATCAATCACTCCATTCTTATCATTATTCCTAACATCTTACCTATATTACCCATAGGCTTCCATGCTCCTATGGAAAGGTTCATCATATCCTCTAATACAATTATCAAATCCCTGCTAGTTATTATTATTGGTAAACACATCATCCTCTAAATAAGCAGCTGCCGCTTCATCTGCCACTACAATTAAATCCGGATGCATCTGTAGAATTGATGCAGGAACAGAGGGAGTAATGGGGCCTGTTAATGCTTTTTGTAAGATTTCCGCTTTATCAGCTCCACTTACCACCAACAATATTTTCTTAGCAAGCATAATGGTACGTATTCCCATAGTATAAGCATATCTCGGAACTATCTCTCCCTCTTTAAACAAACGAGAATTTGCTTCAATCGTAGATTCTGTAAGTGCAACACAATGCGTTCCTTTTTCAAATACATCACTAGGTTCATTGAAACCAATGTGTCCATTATGTCCAAGTCCCAAAAGTTGTAGATCAACTTCTCTAAGTCCCTCAATTACTTCATTAAAACGATTGCATTCCTTCTCGCTATCTTCCTCCAAGCCATTTGGTAAAAAGGTATTGTCCTTATCTATGTTAATATGCTGAAAAAGATTGTGGTCCATAAAATAATGATAACTTTGAACATTCTTCGGAGCTAAGCCCTTATACTCATCCAGATTAACCGTCTTTACCTCTTTAAAGTCCAAATCGCCCTTCTTATGCCATTCTATGAGTTGCTTATAAATACCGATTGGTGTTGAACCCGTAGCCAAACCTAGTACACAATCAGGTTTTAAGATAATTTGAGCCGAGATAATATTCGCTGCCTTTCTACTCATATCATTGTAATCTGCCGATTTGTAAATTCTCATCTTAATTCCTCCGTTATATTCCTTTGTTTTATCTTTCATCTGTTATGTGATACCGCTCTTTGATTTTACATCTCTTTTTGCGCAATTGTATTTCGATACTCATTAGCAGAGATACCGATACTCTTTTTAAAAACCCTGGAGAAATGAGCCATATCTACAAAACCAACTTTTTCAGCCACATCTCCAATGCGTAGTGAAGGATCTCGGAGTAATTTTTGCGCTTCTTTCATACGAATGTTATTTAATATTTCGGAAAAGTTCTGTCCAAGATTACGGTTTAAGAGTTTACTCAGATGCCATTGACTGACATAAGTCTTCTCTGCTACTTCTGAAAGCGTTAACTTATGGGGATAATTCTGCTCAATATACTTAATTGCATTATTGACAATGAAATTGCTTGCTTCATTGTCAATCTTCTCTGACTCAGTTTTAGAGTTCGATGTATGTTCCGGATAAATGCTGTTTTCCTTTAAATTATGTATCATAGTCTGTATGGCCTCTTCAATCTCCTCAAGACTGGAGGGCTTTAACAGAAATCTAGTTACACCAAGATTGATTGCCTTTTGGGCGTACTCAAACTTGCGGTAGCCGGTAAGAATACTGATCTGTAAATCAGGAAACTCCGATTTCACTCCGGCAATCATAGTCAGTCCGTCCTGATCAGGCATAGCGATATCCGTTATTACCATATGCGGTACGTATTTCTGAATTATCTGTGCCCCTTCCATACCGTCATTGGCAGTTGCAACAATTCTACATCCATACTGCTCCCAGGAAATCATTCTGGAGATACCCTCCACAATAATTGGTTCATCATCAATAATTACAACCTTGTACATATAAAACCCCCTTTTATAAATACATAAGTCACTAAATTATTCTAACATATTTTATACTTGATTTCTCCTGCTGTCAAATCTATAATTATGTTCTTCCTAAGTATTCCCCATAAAAAGGAAGAGGCAGACCTCACTCCCTCTCCCATTATGATTATTATCTGGTATCATTAAGGGATAAGACTTCATTCAATAAGTCCTCTGATGTTCTTGCCCCAGTTGATACATCTACAATTCCTGCCACTAAAGTATTATAGGCTTCCGGTCTAATTCTTGAATCTGTAGGGGAGCAAATATTGATGGCCGCATCAATGTATTTTATCCCCGATAGTCCAAGAGGTGTCAAATCATCAATCGGTTCCACCCTAGTGGCCGCCTGTCCGTTACCATTCCAATAGACCTGTACCGCTTCCTCATTTGTATGCGCCATTACAAATTTAACTGCTGCGTCACGCTTATCAGGATCTTCCCATGCCTTTTTCGTTATGTAGAAGCCGGAGGATATTCCACCCACCACACTTCCCAAAGAAGCTTTCCCACCGGGTATTACAGGAAAAGATACCAATACCGTATTCTCCTGATCCGGGATACCACGAAGGTACCAAGATCCTTCTAACTGCATCGCAGCTTGTTTGTTTTTAAATAATTCCCCGGCAAGATCATTGTCGATGGTATCGGCATTTTCCGGAAATGCACCCATATCTCTTAAAGTCTTAAACACATCCAGTCCCTTACACCAATCTATGGGTGCCGTTTGAGGAATTGTGGAATAGCTCTGTTCACCTGCTGCCGAAAGAATTAAATATTCAATCCAGTAATGTGGTACATTACTTAATGATATTGCAATCGGAATAATATCATTTTGGTTAAAAACCTCAATGGCATTTAATAATTTATCCCAGCTAGTAGGAAGTTCCAGATGAAATTGGTCAAAAAGATCTTTATTACAAAATAGCCCTTCCCAATAACCGGTGGTTGGTACGGCTCTTAGTACTCCGTCCGGATTTGCAGCTGATAATAAGGCAGAATCTAGTGTGTCCTGGGCATAATTAGGATAGACTTTACGAATCTCCTCAATGGTAACAAATTTGTTCGCTGCTAATACATCACTTGCATTAGCGTCTGTAAAATATTGCAATACATCCGGCTCATTACCAACTGCAAAGTCCGCTGCAATCTTCTTCTTCCAATCCTGATCCGATGATTGTGAATCATCTTCTATGGTTATGTAAGGATAATCAATCATAAATTGCTCATTGATTGCCTGATAATTACCTGCATTCGCATCGGTTCCTCCATACATAGATATCGTCGTAAGAGTAACCGGAGTATTATCTTGTGCTTTGTCAAGTTTTGACGTTGCAGCCCCCTGCATTTTCTCAAAGACATTTTCAGTCTTGGTTCTTTCATTATATGAATTATTACATGCTGTAAGTAACGATATGATAAAGGTTAAATTCAGGATAATAGCTACTATCCCTCTCTTTTTCTTCATAAATATCCTCCTCAAATTATATCTGAAATACCAACAGAACCTAGGTAAGATCGACACATTTTTATTATAATTGCTACCCTTGTGAAAGGCTTTGGTTAAAGTTGACATTTATTGATTATTCTTGTTCTCTTATCTTTATTCACGTAGTCCTTCTAGTTTCAACGGATCTCTTTTCTTTGTATCCATGTATGGATCATAATTTAAAGGGATGGTAATCGTGGAGGCTGTTTCATTTTCGCTGATGGGCCGTATGGTCAATCCGTATTCTTCTCCATAGATCAATTTAATCCTTTCGTTGACATTATGAATTCCCATCGAGGAATGGGAAGCCTTTTCCTCTTCACTAAGTTCATAGGTTCCGTTTATAATTTGATCCACCCTTTCTATGTCTTCTTTCGTCATGGTTTTTCCCGAATTGATAATCTGAAGGATGGCATGCTCCTCTTCTTGATATATCTTAATCGCTATGGTACCATTCTTAATTATTTCTACTCCATGCACGACAGCATTCTCAATGAGCGGTTGAAGAATTAGTTGTGGGACTTGAATCTGCAGTAACTCCGGATCTACATCCTTCTCTATTTTTAGTCGCTTTCCAAATCGCATGGATATAATGTAGCAATATGCATCCACACACCTTAATTCCTCAGCTAGATTAATGAGTTTTCGATTGGTACGGTCCATGCTGTAATTCAACAAAGTTCCCAAGGCCTCAATCATTTTTGATACAGTAACATCACCAGCCATTCTTGCCTGCCAGTTCATCATTTCAAGAGTGTTATTAAGAAAATGCGGATTTATCTTCGATTGCAAAGCAATGATCTTTGCATCCTTTCTGGCAAGCTTCTCACTATAGGCATAGTCAAAGAGGTATTTAATTTCCGAAGACATCTGATTAAAGGATTCTTGTAATACATAAAACTCGGTATTAGGCATGGGTGTTCCTTCAATCTTCATACCGATATGACCCTTCTCCAATATCTTTGCAGCATCAATCATCCGACTCATGGGTTTGGTGATATGGTGACTAATGAAATAAATCATATAGATAAAGATAGGGATAACAATCAACAGGATTAATGACATTACCATATACAAATTCTGCAATTCAGAAAAGACAACATTCTCATTTACGATAAGAATTCCTCCAAAATGAAAGTCGTCAAATTTCTGCTGATAGATAATACCGGTAAATGGTTTCTCTCGAACTTGTATCACCTTTCGATTTATTTCCTTCGAATACTGACTTGTTAAAAACTCAAGAATCAAGCTGCGATTCTCCTGTTGCAAAGACGGATTATAGGTAATCATGGAGGAGGTATCATTAACATAGAAAGCAAGCTCATATTCCTTATTTAAAGCAATACCATCAATCAACTTATCCTTATTGAGCTGCAGGACCAACGTACCAAACTTTGTGTAATTAGTAACGGTATATAGATTTCGGATAATATAGATACGCCCGTTGATAATCCTTATATGGGCATCTGAAGTATCCTCCTTAGAGATTTGGTTAGCCTCATTTGCCACCTCATCCTTATATAGATCTATGTAGTTACTTTCCTTCTGCTTCGTATAGTAGATGCGATCCGGTTCTTCCGTCAGATAGAATACGGCAATCTCAAAACGATTATCATTATAGAATTTGCTGGTAAGATTCCCTGTAATCTGCCGGTACAATTCGGACTTATTCATACTACCCTTGTTATACTTTCTCCATGCCTCTTCTATAATCTGTTCATAGGAAGTTTTTTTTGATATATCAATGGCCTCTTCAAGTCTCTGTCCGTTAAAATAGGTGAAATTCTTAAGGCTCTCCTCCATTAATGCAGTTGTTTTCTCAATGATATCATTACGATAAGATATGCTCATAAATGCATATATTGAAATAACGGGTACAATCCACAGAGCAACTACCATAAAGAGCAACCGTCTTCTTAAAGAAATTGATTTATTCATCTTTTACACCTCCCACTATGAATGAATATGAAAGTTCATGAAGTTGTATATTTCATAAAAAAACCGGGCTATCTTGCACGGATAACCCAGTTTAGATATTACCTAATTTTAACACATCTTGTAGCAACATTCCATCCCGTAACGACAAAAAACCTTTGATATCCTATGACAGTGCTACATTACTGTGATTTAGTTAAGTACAAAAGATTTAGCTACTCTTTGATATTTTTAAGAAGTCTTCAAAGATAGTACAAATAAGTAAAGCCTCTTCAGCATTTTGCATTTCACAAAAAATACGAAGTAATGGTTCAGTACCGGAGAAACGAATGGTAATCCAGCCTCCCAGGTCAAAGTAAATCTTACAACCATCCAAATAGGATATTTTACTTACTTCCATGGGAAGATCCGGTAACAGCTTATCAATCATCAGTTTTTGATAGATTTCCTCCTTCTTCTCCTGATCAAAGACATAATCCCGTTCTTCCATACAGTAACAGCCATACTCTTCGGTAATATCTTGGTAGATCTCCGACAGCTTCTTACCGATGACTGCTATCATTTCTACCAAAAGCGCAGCAGCATATACCCCATCTTTGCCTTTGATATGTCCTCGAACCGTTAAGCCACCGGAGGATTCCCCTCCGATTACCGCATCTGTTTCATTCATTTTTGAAGAAATGTATTTAAAACCAACAGGTACTTCATAGCACTTCTCGCCAAAACTTTCTGCAACTTTATCCAACAAATGAGTTGTGGCTATATTTCTTACTGCAGCTCCGTGCCACCCCTTATACTTCATTAAATAATAATACAATAATACCAAGATATCATTGGGATGCAGAAATTTACCACAGTCATCAATCACTCCAATACGATCGGCATCTCCATCCGTAGCAATACCGATATCACAATGATGGTCTATGACATAGTTTTGTAAGCTTCTTAAGGTATGTGCAGAAGGAGATGGTAGTTTTCCTCCAAATAACGTGTCATGCCTGTCATGTATGATCGCAACATCGCATCTTGCTGTAAGTAAAATGGTTCTAAGAGAAGTCTCACTTACACCGTACATGGGATCTAAAGCAATTCTAAGTCCGCAATCACGAATTGCCTTCATATTTACTACATCAATGATATGATCAATATATTCGTTGATGGGGTTAATCTCACAGATTAGTTCCTGTTCTAAAGCCTTCTCATACTCAATAGAAAGGATATCTTTTTCCTCCACATGCTTAATGTAATTTTCTATTTCACAGGTCTGGAATTCGTCAGCATCTCTACCTCCATAGGTAAAGATCTTTAGCCCGTTATAAATTGCTGGATTATGGCTTGCAGTTACCATGATACCATAGGGAAAATGGTGCTTCATAACATAGAACATGACGAGCGGGGTCGGCGAGGAGCGATTAATTAGATAGGCCTTGATACCCTCTGCTGCAAATACCTCTGCTGCCCATCGCATTGCCTCTTTTGATAGGAATCTTCTATCATAACCAAGAACTACTCCTTTATCGGCAACTCCTTCATCTTGCATCTTCATAGCAATTCCCTTGGATAATACCCGGATATTAGATTTTGTAAATTCATCCCCAATGATGGCTCTCCAGCCTCCGGTTCCAAATTTAATCATTACAATGCCTCCTTATTACCCATAGTAACTATAATCGTGTTAACGGTTTGCCTTGGTTGTGCTAATATTTTATCAACCAATAAACCATTTAATTGAAGGGATACAACCCCTTTCATAACTTTGTTCGGATTAAGGACCTTAATATGATACATCGCCCCTCTCCATTCTCTACTTACGCTAAATTCCTCCCAATCTGCAGGAATACATGGATCTATGAACAGTTCCTCGAGTTGTGGTCTAATTCCGAGAATGTATCTGGTTGCAGAAAAATATGCCCATCCGCCGGTACCGGTCATAAAGGGATGTCTTGCTCGGCCATGAGCTGTATGTTCCTTCCCCACAATAAATTGGCAGTAGGAATATGGTTCTGCTTCACGAATTTCAATTAAGTCATTTTGATTGTACGGACTGAGTGCATTATAAAACTTCATAGCTCGGTCCCCACGTCCTAATTTACATTCTGCAGCCCAAGCCCAAGGATTAGGATGACTAAAGATTGCCCCATTCTCCTTTAGTCCCGGATATACTCTAGTGATGAAGCCTATGTCATCATCCGGTTCGGTATAAGAAGGACCATTCAGCATAATTCCGTAAGGGGTGTATAGATAGTGATCTACAGAGTCCATGGCCTGTAAGCCCTTTTCTCTTGAAGCAACACCGGATAGGACTGCCCAAGCATTAGACTCCAGATGTATCATTCCTTCTTTATCTTCCTTCGTCCCAATTCGTTTTCCTTTACTGGTTATACCACGAATATACCATTCCTTATCCCATAGTTCTCTTTCAGAAACTTCTTTCACATGGTTTAACATGTTGGTATACTTTCTAACGTCATCTGTTCGCTCTAAATGTTTTGCAACCTGTAAGAAATTATCTAAAGCCCAGTAGTGCAAAAAGGAAACCATAGCACTTTCTCCACCGCCCAGATTCAAACAATCGTTCCAATCCGCACGAAGCCCTTTGCAAATACCTGTTTTTCCAACCTGTTCATAAGAGAAATCCAAGATCTTTGTCATATGCTCATATACAGAACCACTACCACCATCTGCATACGTTATAATTTCATCTAAGAAGGATACTTCCCCCGTCTCCTTTACATATTCTACGATGGAACTAACAAGCCATAGGGCATCGTCGGAGCAAGCCTGGTCAATTCCATGAATCATATCATTCTTATTTGGTGTTGGTATCACAGTCGGTGATTTGAAGGGTTTTACCTCGTTGTCAGGTTCAAACCATTCCGGCTGGAATAAATGCAGTCCGTATCCCGTTGAAACCAACGCACGTAGCAGCTCTACTATCCTTTGTTTGCATTTTTCAGGGTTAGAGTGTGGAACTGTCATGGAATCTTGCGAGGTATCCCGGTAACCGAGCCCCGTTCTTCCACCCACTTCAATAAAGGAAGCAAATCTGGAAAACATGATATTAATCTCTGCCTGATAGAGGGTCCAAATATTAATTAAAGTGTTCATGCCCTCATTAGGGGTAGTAATTTGCAGCTTATTTAATTTTAGATCCCAATAGGTTCTAAGTTCTTCAAAAGCAAAATCCACTTCAGATAAGGAGGAATATTTCTGTCTGATGGGTTTTGCCTCTTCACGGTTACCTTCACCAAGCATGAAGATCAGACGAACCTCTTCACCGGTTTGTAAACATATTTTTTTATGTAAGGAGCCGCAATGATTGTTCCCCTTTTCAAAGGTTCCACCACAGTAGCCTCGTTCTACAGCGATAGGATTGCTCTCCGTACGGTAAAGTCCAATAAATTTATCTCTAAGACAATCAAATCCGTCAGGTTCAAAATTAGCAGTGAAATATTGGTAACCAAACTCTTCGTAGAACAAATCATGTTCGATAATACCATCATCATAGGAGGAGCCCGCTGCATAGTTACTCATCTGAAAATTACGATTATCCATATCGATATGATGATATGAAAATTCCAGATAGGAGAACACACTTAAGTTTCTTTCTACACTATCCTTGTTTTTAATTTTAACATCCCATAGTTCTACCGGAGTCTCCAGAGGAATGAACAAGGTCTGTTCTGCCTCAATCTTTGAGTAATCGCAAGTATATTTCGAATAGGATAAACCATGCCTACATTGGTATTTTGCAGTATCCAAATCTTTGCCTACGGGCTGCCAGGAGATACTCCAACAATCGGCGGTATCGTCGTCACGCAGATAAACATAATGTCCGGGACGATCCATTGGTATACTATTTGCACGAAAACGAGTGATTCGATGATATTCCGGAGATTTATAAAAGACATATCCTCCTGCTGTATGATTTATTACGGCACACATATCTTTAACTCCCAGATAATTTGTCCATGAGGTAGGTAAATCTACCCTTTCAATTACATACTCCCGTTTCTCATTATCAAAATATCCATATTGCATAATTTCCCCTCCCAAGTCTTTTTTACCTATTTCAGGATTAATATCCGGTAATAAATATCCTTGTGTCAGAAGCAAGGCTTCATCTCCATTATTACAAAAGACATTCATCCTAACCTAATTATATAAAAACAGCTAGGGATTACTATTGCTGAGTATGTCAATATTTGATTAATATTGCCGTATAACTAATGAATAGAGTAAATAATCATAGGGAGTAAAAAAATGGATTGCCAAAGTTTAAAGCAATCCATTCAATGAGCCTATTTATTACTCAAATATATAAATACAAGGTTCTTCTTTCGTATATGGTTTCCAACCATAGCTACCATGATTATCCGGATTACCGCTTCTCATAAAATTAGTCCAGCAATCAAGCATTTTGTTACTAAGATCAAAATCTTTCTCTTCCTTCGGTCTCCAGCTACGATTTAGTGTTCCAAACATGTACCATAACTCTGCAGAATGGAAAGCTCCTGCATCGTCACCCGGTAATTGTCTTGTAAAGTAATATACGTAGGAAGGAGACTTACCGTGCTCCTCGCGAACTAAACTCCACTTGATGCATCCTTCATAGAGACTACCCTTCTTACCTTCTGCCACATCTTGTGGGTTTGTTAAGATATCTTCTTTGGTGGAACCTAGCATATATGGGATATCCTTGATCTCATCACGATCGATCAGTTCATAATATCCAGCTTTTAATAAATGACCATCAATATTTGGTAGGAAGCATAAACCAAGTCCCTTACTCATGCATTGACCCATATACTGATTTTGCAAGTCAAGAAGCTCCTTTGCAGGAAGATTACGAAGTTCCTCTAGGGTTGTTATTCTACCAAGCTCTAAGAACTCTTTACCAATCTTCTCTGCCTCAACAAGTGGTAAGTCACGGCTAAGTCCGTTATCATAACCACCACCACTTTGTAGAATAGCTTTTGCTATCATGTTCTTTGTTAACTCTGAGGACACTAGCGTTTGAACACTCATTGCCCCGGCAGACTGGCCAAAAATCGTAATATTGTTCGGATCTCCGCCAAATTCTGCAATATTTTCATAAACCCAAGTAAGTGCCATGATTTGATCATAGCTTCCATAGTTACCGCTGATTCTCTCTTCATTTTCATCCGATAAAAGGGGATGAGCTAAAAAGCCGAATGCACCTACACGGTAATTAATTGTTACGAGAATGGTGTCTCTTTTACAATAAGCTTCCCCGTCAAATTCCTTCCCATGGCCATATCCCCCTAAAAATGCACCTCCGTGAATCCAAAAAGCAACCGGTAATTTTTCCTTTGCTTTCTTAGTAGGGGTCCAAATATTAAGATAAAGGCAGTCTTCGTTACATTCTGCACCATAAGCCGGATCATCATTAAACTCTTTACAATAAAAGCTTCCTTCCGGTTGTGGAGTTTGAAAAGGCTTACCCTTAAACTCTACTGCTTTTAATACGCCCTCCCAAGGTTTTAAAGGTTGTGGTTTACGAAAGCGAAGCTCTCCCACCGGTGGAGTTGCATAAGGTACTCCTTTATACACCATATAACTGCCATCCGATGATATACTCCCCTCTAATGCTCCATCTTTTGTTTTTGCTATGAAACTCATTATGTCTACCTCCCATTCGTAAATAAAATAAATATCCTCAATAGATGATACTCCAAGACCTTTTGCTTTCTATATGGCAACGTTTTTAACATAAGCAGGAGTCGCAAAGCTACATCATAGTATATACTAGTATACACCATAATTTACCTTATTTCCATCTCAATATCCAAGCATCTATTTCGATATATACCGCAAGAAAATGTATAAAAAAGACAACACAATGCCTTATAAACATTGTGTTGTCCCAATGGATTAACCTCTGTAATAATTAATCAGACATCCTTTTAGGATGATTTCTCTCTCATCATCGGTAAGTTCGCCAAGCTGTAGCGTAAATTCTTTCATACCCTTATTTACAACATACGCCTTAATCTCAGAGTGCTTTTCGATAATTGCTTTCTTAATATCTTTCACGAAAATATAGTCGCCATTACTAAAGGGAAGTTCTCCCTTGAATAGGAAGGGAAGCATACCCCAATTAATTAAGTTGGAACGATAGCGCTTCGTTGCATATTCATTGGCAATATTAGCAAAACCACCAAGTACCTTCTGGCAGCTGGCAGCTTGTTCTCTTGCAGAACCGTCTCCCGGTTTCACAGCAAAAATAGTACTACCGATTTGGGTCGCACTTTGATCAATCTCAAATATTGTTGCGATCTTCTCATATACGTCCTTCATCTCGCTATTTGCTTCTGCAATATCTTCTCCGGCTATTCTTGCTTTCTCTGCCTTTTGAACAGCCTTAGCTCTGCCAACATATGCAGGGTCCTTACGAGATAAGGTAAACTCAGCCAAACCTAAAGGATTGGAACGGTAGGAGGAGGTTTCACCGGAAGGAATTAATTCATCCGTTGTTGTAACGGGATCATGTATCTCAGATACCACCTTTAGTATCAAATCCTCACTTAATTCACTCATCTGTGGCCAGTCAACAATTCCGGGGCCAAATTTAACCTCTACGGATGGATCTGCCTTACCTACTCCGTTATAAACTCGGTTATCATAGATGCTTTGATCGAAGTAATACTTCGGCTTATTATAATTTACATCAATATGTTCGGCAGAAGTCAGATAGCCCTTATTTGCAGCAGTAGCAGCTATGGATCTCGCATCCATAAGTGCTACGGAAGCAATCTGGCCATTGGTAATTTTAGAACCTTCACGGTTCGGGAAGTTTCTTGTTGCGTGGCGAATACTAAAGCCGTTGTTTGCCGGTACATCTCCTGCTCCAAAGCAAGGTCCGCAGAAGGCAGTACGTATGGTAGCACCGGTGGCCATTAGACTTGCAACCGCACCATTTTTCACCAATTCCAAGAAAATCGGCTGGCTCGCGGGATAGACACTTAATGAGAATTCATCTGCACCTATGTATTTCCCTTTTAAGATATCTGCAGCGTCACAAATATTTTCAAAGCCACCGCCTGCACACCCCGCAATGGAACCTTGATCTACAAGTAATCGACCATTTCTTACTTTATCCTTTAGTGAATATCTTACTTTATTATTATCTAGACTAATTAACGCTTTCTTTTCTACTTCATCTAATATATCATAAAGATTTGCATTTAGTTCATCAATGGTATAAACATTGCTTGGATGGAACGGCATTGCGATCATCGGTTTAATCTCTGATAAATCCACATAGACCATACCGTCATAATAAGCAACCTTTCCCGGATTTAGCTCCTTATAATCTCCTTCTCTTCTGTGTTGCTCATAGAATTCCTTAACAGAATCATCTGTTTGCCAAATAGAGGACAGACAGGTGGTTTCCGTTGTCATAACATCCACACCAATTCTAAAGTCCACACTCAGGTTCTTAATGCCATCTCCTACAAATTCCATCACCTTATTATTAACATATCCATTTGCAAATACTGCTCCGATAATTGCTAGAGCTACGTCCTGAGGACCTACGCCCTTTCTTGGTGTACCGGTCAGATAAACCGCAATAACTTCAGGCATATTAATATCATAGGTTTTGTCTAACAGCTGTTTCACCAGCTCCGGTCCGCCTTCACCAATTGCCATGGTACCCAAAGCGCCATAACGAGTATGGCTATCGGAACCCAGGATCATATGACCTCCTGCCGCCAGCATTTCTCTGGCATATTGATGGATGACTGCTTGATGAGGAGGCACATATACTCCACCATATTTTTTTGCGCAGGATAATCCAAACATGTGATCATCTTCATTGATGGTCCCACCAACAGCACATAAGCTATTATGGCAGTTAGTAAGTACATAAGGTACCGGGAATTTCTCAAGTCCGCTGGCTCTTGCGGTCTGGATGATACCTACAAAGGTAATATCATGTGAGGTTAACTTATCAAATTTTATTTTTAGTTTCTTATCATCACCAGAAGTGTTATGATTACTTAAAATACCATAAGCCATGGTACCTTTCTTAGCAATTTCCTTATTTACTTGTTCTCCGGTTTTTGAAGCAAGTGCAAGAACTGCCTCGGAATTATCTTCTATAATTTCCAAACCGTTTAGTAAGTAGATACCATTATCGTATAATTTTATCATCAGGACCTCCAAATTCTTATGTCATAGGTTTGTTATTGATAAATTCCGCCTTCCTTAAGATCTACAAAATACTCTCCATCACAATCGATGTTTCTGGTTTGGAAGATACCATTTTTTGCATTTACCTTCATAGAAAGAACATTGGGATCCTCTGTTTTATCAAAAGTAATGGTCAGATTTCCATCAAATTTATCATTAAAGTAACCTACATCAGCCAATAGTTCCTCATAGTTTTCAAATTTAAATACTAATTCTAAGTTGGCTTCAGTAAAGGTAAGATTAACAGGCTCTAATTCTTCTTGATAGCTTCCACTCGCTTCAATGCCAGTAACCTCGACACCTTCTGCAATTACCGATTCTGTACCCACATAAGATGAATTCAGATATTCCAGTTTAAGATCTGTATTATTTTTTATTGTTATTTTTCCATAACTACTTTCTACTATCATTAAGATCACAACTAATGCTATTACGACAGCAGCTGCAACACCCACCTTGATAATATTACTCTTAGAATCAAAAAAATGTTCTTTCTTTTCCTTCGGTTTGTGAATCCTTTTCATACTTATTTCCTCCATATATATTGATCATAATTTCAGACATTCTTAATGATAATGGGTAATATCAAAATAATCAAGTGTTATTTTGTCCTTTTTTAGCTACTATAAGAAAATGCTTTTCCCTTCTGTTCTTCAAATTCACACTATTATTGAAGATTTTCCACGATAACCTTTTACGCTTACTTCTCTACCTTACTTAAGATCTTCTTTCAATATATGCCTTCATATCGTCCTTCGGCCGCTTCAACACAATTGCCAGCTCACTATATAATAAATCCTCCGCTTGTTTCATATAGCGTTCATCTGACATACTTAACTTCTTACCTTCAATAAGTTTCTCTTGTTGCTTTTCTTCCAAGGCCTTTATCATTTTTATAAGTTCTGTAAAATCCAGGCTATTGATTGCTTTTTTATATTTTTCTTCCATCAATTTTTGGTTTCCACTCTTAAGTGCAGGAATGAACGGGATAAGATCAATTAACTCCTTTGCCTGTTCCTCAGTAATTGTCTTTCGCATCAATACTTTCTGGTTGTCTATCGGTGTGTAGATAAATTTTCCTCTTGTATTGATCGGCATAAGGGTGTAATACTGTTTATTCTTATCAATCCCTGTAATATCAGGTACCCCAACCTCAATAATTTTACATACCCCACAGCTGCCATAAATAATTAAGTCATTCATTTTATACATCTTTTCTCTCCTTTTCTGAAAGAATATAATATTATCATTCCTTAACAATAAAGTTAACTTACCTCATATTCATTGTCTTTCAAAGCAAATATATTTAATATTTATAATATCCCTCAGAAAGCCTTCTTTACAATATATAGTACATCATAACACAAAAACAAAGTATTTGTAAGCAAATCTTGTATTTTAAATCACTTCATCAATTATTGCACATATATAAATATTCATAATTATGTATTTTTACAAATTCAATCAATTTAAAACGATAAAAAAGCAGCCAATAAGAATTATTCTTACAGCTGCTATATTTCTCCATATTCACTAATGTATGTATTTATACGATCTCTATATACTTCTTTTTTTGAACGATTTTCTCATTATTTTGATAAATGCACCTTTCTCTTTGGCACCTCTTGATTTTTAAACATCGTAACTAGTCCCATTAGCATACTTAAAATCGCTATACTAAAGGGGAAGAAAATTCCCGCAGATACAATGGTATTATTAAAGATATCAACAAGGCATAGAGATAGGCCTATTATTGATATCAATGCAAACATCAAACCATTTGCAAAACGTTTAAATTTACTGATTTGGTATCTATATACTATGTTTTTCATGAAACTCCTCCTAACATTAGTAAATTATCATTTAATTATTAAACGATATTGAAGCAAAAAAAGTTTCATTATTTTATAAAAAAAATTAATTATTTTGAATTTAATTTTATTTTAGTATCATTATATACCATAAAACCACAAAAACACGCTACGCTTGTTTCTCTGTTCCTGTGCTTGTCCGTTAACTACCCCTTTTCTTTCTAAGCCTAGAGTTCCTCCTAAAAAACCCAGAAAATCATATATTGTTGATTGCATATTGAACTCTTCCTATGTTTGGCCAAGGCTTTGGCGAAAATTGTGGTATTATCCAACCAGTAATTGATAAGCACGGGACTAAAATAGCCTCGTGCTTATTTGTGTACTAGCATAATCATTCCCTACTTAGTATTGAATACTCCACAATTTAAAGATCTTTTGAAAGCAGAATTTTAAATCAATTTTAGCAATATCCTCTGTTGCATAGATAGGAAGTTCCGTATAGACAGTATCCCCGATGTAATAGGTCGCTTTACCGATTACACTCTTTGCCTTAACCGGTGCCTGAAGAGTATCCGGTATATCATAAACTACCTTCACTTTCTCATCCTTCCTTAGTAGGATATTTAAATCATCTTTTTTCAGCTGCAAAATTTCAAATTTTTGCTGACCATCTTTTACAAATACCGGATCTAAGGTCACATCCTCAAAGATCTGGCGTTTTTCATAATTTTCAATGCCATAATTCATTAATTCTTTTGTATCATGCCATTTTAAGCTCTTGTTTGGAGGCCATCCACAACCTAAAACAACTGAGATTAGTGTTTTATCCAGCCGTTTAATCGCTCCTACAAAGCAATACCCTGCATTACCCGTAAAACCGGTTTTAATTCCTATTGCACCCTCCATCATATATAGGAATCTATTTTTATTGGTTACCGTAAATCCCCTGCCCTTTTGTATCTCTTTGAAGGAATAGGCGGAGGTATTGGTAATTTCAATGAATTGCTTATTCGTTATTGCATAGCTTGCAATTACAGCCAAATCTCTGGCAGTTGTATAATGTCCTTCTGCATCCAGACCATTGGGGGTAATAAAATTCGTATCCACACACCCTAAGGTTCTTGCCTTATCCGTCATCATTGTTGCAAAGCCTTCGACAGAGCCACCAACATATTCAGCAATTGCTACTGCAGAATCATTATGACTTTCCAGCATCAAAGAGTATAATAAATCCTTCAAATAATACTTCTCTCCCTTTTTTAAACCAAGCTGAACATCGGGCATACCAGCTGCATAAGAGGATACGGTTACTACTCCACTTAGATCTGCATTTTCCAGTGCAACTATACAGGTCATTATCTTTGTTGTACTGGCCATAGCCATCTTTTTATATCCATTTTCTTCATAGAGAACACGGTTATTATCACCGTCTAGCAGTAAGGAGGCCCTGGCATTCAAATTAAGGGATTCCACTGTTTTATTTGTGGAATTTTCTGATTCTTCCTGCCCTTCTTCTATGCCTAGTAAAGTTTTCTCATCCTCCGATAGGATTTTTAGATATTCTTTCTCATTTTGGGCTGCCCTTTGATTTTCTTCTTTTAACTTCGTTTCAAAATCCTCATAAACAAGGCCGGTAGCATTTACTATCTCATCATAATAAACTTTTAGATTATAATAGCCTACGGCTGTAAAAATCATTAATATAACAATGCAGGGTATTAAGACTTTTTTGTTTTTCACTATTACCACCTAATCAATTTCCTTACTCTAAATTTATTTTGAGAAAGTCAGAATATTCATACAAGTTAGCTAAAAATATCATGGTATTCATTTCATTACTGATACGATATAATTTCCTGAGAATGACAAATTCGCTTTACTACTATATGTCTTCCTAGTATAATTAATATTACCGAATTCTATCACAAAAGGGGTAAAAAATGTCTGAAGATAAAATTACAGAAGATAATAAAAACAAAAAATACAAAGCCTTTAAAATCATAAGGATACTCTGTCTGATTGGTTTCATCGTTTTTACCGGATTATTTATCAATGAAGTATTGATACAGCCTTATCGTATAAAAAAATCCGTTGATTTCACAAGAGACATCTATCATAAACCAACCAAAGCTCCTATACCAACACAAATCACACCAATTGTTACTCCTGCTCCTGTTGTGGTTGAGGCAACACCGTCACCGGATCCAAACCGCGACGATCAAGGACGCTTACTACAATTTAAAGAGCTTTTAGAAACGAATGGTGATGTTAAGGGATGGATAACTATTCCGGATACTAATATTGACTATGTGGTAGTGCAATCCAGCAAAGAAGAACCGGACTACTATCTGGATAAGGACATTAACAAAGAATATAGCAAAGCAGGAACCTTGTACTTAGATATTCGTTCCTCCATAGAGGATCAGACTAAGAACTATGTGATTCACGGACATAATATGGTATCAACCTCAGAGAAAATGTTTCACAAACTTTTAGACTATAAGGAAATGGACTTTTATAAAGAACGACCCACCTTTACCTTTGATACCATCTATGAGACCGGAGAATGGAAAATAATTTCCGTATTTATTACAACAGGTGATGCATCCGAGGAGGATTTCTTTGATTATAGAGCTTCATCCTTTGAAAGTTCCTCTGACTTTTTAAATTTTGTATATCAAATCAGAATTCGTTCCGTTCTTAATTTGGATACCGTTGATCTGAATGAAAATGATCAAATTATAACGCTATCCACTTGCTCCTATGAAGTAGATAATTATCGTACGGTTGTTGTAGCCCGTAAGGTAAGGAAGGGTGAAGCTTCCTCTGTAAATGTGGAGCAAGTAAGCGTAAATGAAAATGCCTTATACCCTTCTTCTTATTACTACCGTGTTGGTGGTAAAGCGCCACAATTAGCAAAGACCTTCGAAGAGGCACTTGAAAACGGAGAAATCTCTTGGTATACACCGACAGAATAAACAGAACAATAACGTTAATTCATAAGAACTTATTAAAGTTATAAAGCAGCATGCTACTTAGAATAATTCAGGAAAAGGCGGACTATTTGGGCAGTCCGCCTTTTTTAGATCCTTATATTAAATTCTAAAATAATGTAATGACATAATCTTTCATACATCAGATGTTATTTTTGTCCAATATTTGGTCTCATCCTTTTACAATCTACCTTTAAAGTCCTCGTAACCAAACTTTTTAATTACCTTTAAACCTTCCTTCTCGGTATTTAAAAGAATGGTCGGAAGATTAATTCCATTGAAGGTGTTGTTTTTAACCATGGAATAGATAGCCATATCACAAAATACCAATCGATCCCCCACCTGAAGTGGTTTCTCAAAAGAGTAATCCGCTATTACGTCACCTGATAAGCAAGTAGGGCCTCCAAGACGGTAAGTGTGAGCATATTCATTAGGCTCACCGGAACCAATAATATTAGGCCTGTAAGGCATCTCCAAAACATCGGGCATATGACAGGCAGCAGAGGTATCCATGATGGCAAAATTAACTCCATTCTTACCTATATCCAGTACTGTACTCACTAAATACCCAGCATTAAGCGCTATGGCCTCACCGGGTTCAAGATATACTTTTACCTGGTATTTATCCTGAATTCGATTGACGCAACGAACTAAGGTTTCAATATCATAATCATCTCTGGTGATATGATGTCCTCCACCAAAATTAATCCATTTCATTTGATGCATCAGATGACCAAACTTCTCTTCTACAACATCTAAAGTGCGTTCTAATACATCGGAATTCTGTTCACACATAGTATGAAAATGCAAACCATCAATTCCTGATAAGTCTACGCCCTCTAAAGCAGATAGGGTAATACCAAATCTTGAGCCAATAAAACAAGGGTTGTACATATCCGTTTCAATCTCGGAATATTCCGGATTAATTCGGAGTCCACAGGAAACTTTGCGAGGGCTCTTTTGTACTTTCTCCTTATATTTATCCCATTGACTGATAGAGTTAAATACAATGTGATCACAGATAGAAAGGATCTCATCAAATTCATCTTCTCGAAAGGCGGGAGCAAAAATGTGAACCTCTTTACCCATTTCTTCGTGTCCAAGCTTTGCTTCAAATAAGGAGCTAGCCGTTGTACCGCTTAAATATTCTCTAATCAGCGGATAGGTAGAGTACATGGAAAATGCCTTCTGTGCCAGTAATATCTCACAACCGGTCTGTTCCATAACGGATTTTAATATTTCACAGTTTTTGCGTAGTAAGTGCTCCTCCACCACATAGCATGGAGTTGGAACACGATTGATATCAAAATTCATTCTTATCTCCAATCGTAAACTAACAATTAATCAACCATTTCCGGATTGAAGCTTTCCTTCCAAGGTAAGCCACACTCGTTTAACTTCTCCATGAACGGATCTGGGTCAAACTCTTCCACGCTGTGAACTCCAGGTTTCTTCCATTTGCCGGTCAGAACCATCATAGCACCGATCATAGCAGGTACACCGGTGGTATAGGAGATTGCTTGAGAACCAACCTCACGGTAGCACTCTTCATGATCGCATACGTTGTATACATAATAGCTTACTTCCTTACCATCCTTCACACCGGTATAGATACATCCGATGTTAGTCTTACCTTTGGTTCTGGGTCCTAAGGAAGCAGGATCCGGAAGAACTGCCTTTAAAAACTGTAACGGAATTATTTTCTGTCCTTCAAAGTCAATGGGTTCAATGGAGGTCATTCCAACATTCTCAAGAACTCTTAAGTGTGTTAAATAACGCTCAGAGAAGGTCATAAAGAAGCGGATTTTCTTAATTCCGGGAAGATTAAGAGCTAAAGATTCCATCTCCTCATGGTGTAAGAGGTACATATCTTTCTCTCCGATTTCCGGGAAATTGTAAACACGCTTAATTTCAAGAGGCTCTGTCTCATGGAACTCACCGTTTTCAAAATAGCTGCCCGGAGCTGTAATCTCACGGATATTAATCTCCGGATTAAAGTTCGTTGCAAAAGGATATCCATGATCACCTGCATTGGCATCCAAAATATCAAGGGTATGAATCTCATCGAAATAATGCTTTAACGCATAAGCAGAGAACACTCCGGTTACACCGGGGTCAAAGCCACAGCCAAGAACTGCAGTAATACCTGCTTTTTCAAAACGCTCTCTGTAAGCCCATTGCCAGCTGTATTCAAACTTTGCTGTATCCTTTGGCTCATAGTTTGCTGTATCCAAATAGTCCACCTTGGTCGCAAGACATGCTTCCATAATGGTTAAATCCTGATAGGGAAGCGCTACGTTTATTACGATTTGCGGCTTGTAGTTATTGATTAAGGCAATAACCTCGTCTGTATTATCTGCATCTACCTGAGCAGTTGTTACCTTCGTTTTATATCCCTTCGCTTCTACCTGCTCCTTTAATGCATCACATTTGGATAAGGTTCTACTAGCGATACAAATCTCCTCAAAAACTTCAGAATTCTGGCAACATTTATGAATTACTACGCTTGCTACGCCACCGGCGCCAATGATTAATGCTCTACTCATTTATTTTCCTCCTTAAAATACTGTTTTTTAGTTTTATTCCTTCGGAAGAATAAATTCATTCTATTATTTCACTCTATTCTTCTTGATTATATTAAATGCTTTAAAGCTGCAACAACAGCTCTCTTAAAAGCTTACATGCTAGGGCAGTTGATGCTCCGCTTTGATCATAAATCGGAGACAATTCATTCATGTCCATTGCAACAATATTTAGTTTAAATACCTTATTCAAGCCTTGAATCAACTCCATAAAGTTAATTCCACCTGCCTCCGGTGTTCCGGTTCCGGGGAATACGCTAGGATCAAGAACATCCAAATCTATGGTAAGATATACCGGTTTGCCCTGAAGTGCTTCAACGACTCTTTCCAATCCGTCAAGATTAAACTTCTGCATAAATACATGATCTTTCGCCCAGACAAATTCCTCTCTATCTCCGCTTCGTATTCCAAATTGGAAGATACGATTATCACCTACGATATCGTGACAGCGTCTCATAACACTTGCATGGGAAAGCTCTTCACCGAGATATTCCTCACGAAGATCAGCATGCGCATCAAAATGTATGATGTGAAGATCTTTGTACTTTTTGGCAACGGCTCTTACACTACCTAAAGTAACCAGATGCTCTCCACCAATCATTAGAGGCTTTTTATGATCATCTAGTATGGTTTTCGTCATTTCTTCAATGGTAGCTAGAACACGTTCCGTATTACCGAACCCAAATTCCAAATCTCCTGCATCAAATATCTTTTTGTCTAATAAGTCCTTATCTAAATATGGACTGTAGGTTTCGATTCCATAGCTTTCATTTCGAATTGCTGCACTTGCAAACCTTGTACCGGGGCGATAAGAGGTTGTCCCGTCAAAGGGTACACCAAATAAAACAATATCGCTATCCTCATATTCATGATCGCAAGCAATAAAGGTATGGATATTTCTATTCATCTTCATTTAATTGCTCCTTAACATTATTGGGAAGTGCAAAGGCTCCGACGTGGAGCTTTGTATTATAATATTTTGTTTTGAGTCCTAGTGCATTCCATTCTTCTACTTGTAAATCAGCTACTGGATCAAAATGTTTGGAGGCATATCCAAAAAGCCAATACCCGGATGGATATGTCGGAATATGAGCCTCATACACTTTTGCAATTGGGAAGGTTTCTTTAATTCTTTGATGAGCGCGTTTCATTGCCTCCACATAGGACTCATAATAGGTACTTTCGTGCTGATTTACCAAAATACCCTTTTCATTTAAAGCATTATAACAATTACCGTAGAATTCTTTAGTAAATAAGCCTTCTCCCGGTCCAAAAGGATCCGTAGAATCTACTAAAATCAAATCATATTCATTGGTCTTACGACGAACAAACTTAAGACCATCTTCATAATAAATATGAACTCTAGGATCCTCAAGTTTGCATGCAGTCTGAGGAAGAAACTCCTTGCAGGCCTCCACTACCATAGGGTCAATCTCAACCATATCAATATGTTCTATTGTTTTATATCTTGTAAGCTCGCGAATTGTACCACCATCACCTGCCCCGATGACTAATACCTTCTTAATCTCTAAATTTGTAGCCATTGGTACATGGACTATCATATCATGATAAATGAACTCATCCTTTTCCGTCACCATGAGGCATCCATCCAAAGTTAATACGCGACCGAACTCATTGGTATCAAGTATTGCAACATGCTGAAAATCACTCTGCTCATTAAACAGTTCCTCTTTCACCTTTAGGGAAAATCGTACATGTTCTGTATGATGCTCTGTATACCATAATTCCATTTGCAAACACCTGCGCCTTTCTTATCTTAAGATGATTATATACAAGATGAATTGGCAAGCCAATTCACTTGTCATGAATAAGATTAAAAATCAATTATATTTAAATGTTCAATCGTCATATCCTTAGGGCCGGTTAAAGAACTACCCTTTTCCTTAGCATAAATGATATAATCGATAATATCCTTTGTGATACGCTCGCCAGGTGCCAAAATAGGAATTCCGGGAGGATAGCACATTACAAATTCACCTGCAATGTGGCCTATGGATTCTTTTAAACGTACTGATTTTTTATCATGATAAAAAGCCATTTGAGGAGAACAAGCAACATCAGGATCAATATATTCGTGATTTAACATACCCACTTTATCTTTGCTGTACAAACGCTTAATATCTGTTAATGCCGAAACCAAACGCTCAATTTCAAAAGCTCTGTCACCGGCAGAAATAATTGCCAGAAGGTTACCGATATCACCGAATTCCACCTGAATTCCATAATCATCGCGAAGTATATCATATACCTCTACTCCGGCAAGTCCTATCTCCGTTGTATGAACGGATAACTTCGTCCGGTCAAAATCATATACGGTATCACCATCAATGAGCTCAGAAGAAAAAGCATAATATCCATCAATTTTATTGATTTCACTTCTTGCATATTCAGCTAAAGTAAGTGTCTTTTCTACCATCTCTTTGCCGTTTAGATACATGTTCTTTCGCGCGATATCTAGGGAGGAAAGAAGTAAATAGGAACCGCTGGTGGTTTGTGTCAGGTTAATAACCTGTCTAACATACCCCGGATCCACATCATTTTGGCAAAGTAAGAAGGAACTCTGTGTTAGGGAACCACCTGTTTTGTGCATACTGACAGCTGACATATCAGCTCCTGCAGCCATGGCACTCATGGGAAGATTCTCTCCAAAGTAGAAATGAGCACCGTGTGCTTCATCGGCAAGTACTTTCATACCATGCTCATGAGCCAAAGTTACAATATCCTTCAGATTCGAACAGATGCCATAATAAGTAGGGTTATTTACCAAAATAGCCTTAGCATCCGGATTTTCCTTTATCGCTTTTCTTACTTCCTCTAATGACATACCAAGAGGTATACCTAATCTATGATTTACTCCCGGATTAACATAAACCGGGATAGCTCCACATACAACCAAAGCGTTAATTGCACTACGATGAACATTTCTTGGCATAATGATCTTTTCTCCTGCTTTGCAGGTGGACATGATCATTGATTGAACCGCTGCCGTTGTACCATTAACCATAAAAAAAGCCGCATCTGCACCAAACGCCTCAGCGGCCAGTTCCTCAGCAGCTTTAATTACCGAAACAGGATGAATCAGATTGTCTAGAGGTTTCATAGAATTCACATCTACCTTAAGGCAATCTATTCCGAGAAACTCAGTAAGCTCAGGGATTCCTCTACCGCCCTTATGGCCCGGTACATCAAAAGGTACTACACGGTTTTTTTTATGTCTTAATAACGCTTCATGAATGGGAGAATTCTCTTGTGTATAATTAATTCTATCATTCACATCAAATTCCATTCTATTGCCATAATGTGAAGTTATATAAACTTTGTCCTTCACATTACTCCTTTCCTAGTATATATTCATTCCACTAAAAATCTCTATCATTTCCTTGCGAAGGCTGTTGGTAATATCAAGTCTTTGCTTTGGAGGTAATTCATATACATCCTTATTAAAGAGATAGTTTTGTAACTCGATCTCCTTAATCAGCATCTTCGTATGGAAAATATTCGACTGATATACATTGACATCGATAGCATCATATCTTGTTAAGGTCTGATCATCAATATAATCCTGAATTGATGTAATGTCGTGATCTATAAAATACTTCATTCCATGCAGATCTCTAGTAAAGCCTCTGACACGGTAATCTATTGTAATAATATCGGAATCAAAGCTTCCGATCAAATAATCCAGTGCATTCAGCGGTGATATTTCACCACAGGTCGAAACATCGATATCTACGCGAAAAGTGGAAATCGAGTTGTCCGGATGATGTTCCGGAAAAGAATGAACAGTAACATGACTTTTATCTAAGTGAGCATGCACCGTATCCCTTGCCGTCTTTAGGAATTTTCCTTGATTGCAAGATTCATCAATATGATCCGATGTCACTGTACCCTCCGCAATCAAAATATTAACGGAGGCACCCTGAGGATCATAATCTTGTTTTGAAATATTCAGGATATGCGCACCTATCATTTCGGTAACGTCAACCAATATCTTCGTCAAACGTTCCGAGTTGTATTGTTCATCGATATAAGCAATATAGTCTTTCTGCTCTCTCTCACTTTTTGCATAGCATACATCATAAATGTTGAAGCTAAGTGTTTTTGTGAGGTTGTTAAAGCCGTAAAGTGTAAGCTTCTTATCCAACCCTAACATCACAACCTTTCTTTATGTAGTGTTACCGCAAATATTTAAAATACGCTTTCATCTTTCACCCTGCTTTTATAATCGCAGAAATTTTATTATATCGTATTTTATATTTAACAGCATGGACTATTATACAAAAATGTATGCAAACTTGCAAGCATTATTTTTACTACTATTAAACTACGTGTTTAGTATTACTGTTACTTATGCCACATAAAATATAAGTTATGAAAAAAGTGTCGAAGTCCGTTACTTCTGAATTAATTTTTCATCCCACTTATTAAAATTAAGTAATTCCAAAAGCTGGTACAAATAAAAAGTAATTATTATTGATAAATTTAAAATTGGTACCTTCATAGCAAGATTCGAAAATGTCAGTTCCGCAGACATTTTATGAATCAGTATATAAAACGGTAGCCATAATGGTGTGAAATCATTATGGCTACCCATTCTATGCAGATGCAGTTATCAAGATACTATTGTAAAGTTAATAAATAACCTAATCACTTGCAAATTGCTCATTATCTTACCTTAGAAATAATCAGAAATATAAGCTGTCTGCTGTTCAATTGAATCCTCTAACATATCAATCGTAGCTTCGCTTGCCACGATTCTGCCTATCCTCGCTAAATAGTCGGGCCGCTTATACCCCATAAGCATTGTCGTCATGGTCTGAATGTTAATTGTATCAGCACATTTGTCGGGTATTTTTACGGCTTCTCCTTTTCCATTTCTATCAATCTTTAAGAGAAAACTACCCTGATTACATTCCATAATTGGATCTGATAGCATAAATCTCCATTCTCTTTCCAATGAACTGGGCTTAAAGGGATATTTTGCAATAAACTCAGGAAAATCAACAATTCTGGCCATGTAATATGGGGAAATCGTTTCTTTGATACTTGCATCTTCAAGTAAAAATGCAAGAGGTTCGTCTGTATAGATATCGCCCATTACTTGATCAATCATAGAAAAGTGAGCCGATATAAAATTCCATAAACCTGTACGTGCATCCTCGTTAATAAATATCATATCCTTAACGTGGAATATGTCGTTTGCGAGCCAATAGATTAAATATCCGTCGGGCTCTTGTTTTTCATTATAATAAATTGCAGCCATAATATCGTCAGTATCCCAAAGCCAGTACTCATTCCAGGCAAGTTCATCTCTAAGTATAGCACCGTGGGTACGCATCGCGTATTTTTCATAAGTTTGCTTAATTTCTTCACTATTAACTTCAACACGTCTGACATCGCCTGCAACCTGTTTGTTTTTAGGCAGCTGATAATCATCGATCTGATATGAAATTTTATCTGATATGATCTCCCAACCCTTTCTCCGATAATAAGGGATGGAATAGGGATACAAGTAACAAATATATTGGCCCTTCTCGCGCATATTTTTTAATGCTTGTTCCAGTAACTTGTGCATCAATCCTTGATTTGAGTATTCCGGATATGTTCCTACTCCAGTAAGGCCTCCCATATCATAAGTTTTGTTGAATATTCTAACTTTCATGGGATATACCGCAACTTGTGAGACCAGGTTATTATTATCAAACCATCCCCACACATCAGCTTTTTCCATCGTTGGATATTTGGCGCGAATGATCTCCTTTTCCTGCCAACCAACAGCACTAAGATCTTGATCTGTTACTTGAAAAACATATCGAAGCAGTTGATTGTACTGCTCCATATATTCGA
>JAEWEO010000119.1 GCA_023389295.1 Bacillota bacterium | reverse complement strand
AAGAAGATATGATAGAAGCTGCAATGGCTAGCTTAAAAAAGGAATTTCCCAAGATTGGAGAAATTCTAATTAGCGAACGTGATCAATACTTGGCAGCTAAGATAAAGGAAGCACCCGGCAAAAAGGTGGTCGCTGTTTTAGGAGGAGGTCATGTTCCCGGTATTAAAAATGAAATCTTCAAAGAGCAGGATATAGAGGCGATTTCCATCGTTCCGCAGAAAAGTCCTTTTTCGAAGATTGCAGGGTGGATCATTCCTGCTATTATCACCGGTTTGTTAGTGTATTCCTTTGTTATCAATATACAAACAGGTTTACAGCAACTATCTATGTGGGTTTTATGGACAGGGATTTTAGCCGCTGCTTTTACAGCATTATCCTTCGCACATCCACTTAGCATTCTTACCTCTCTTATTACGGCACCGTTAACCACACTACATCCGCTCTTAGCATGTGGTTGGTTTACTGGAATTACGGAAGCTACGTTAAAAAAACCTACAGTTAAGGATGTACAGAATGTGCAGACTGACATATTTTCATTCAAAGGTTTTTTTACAAATCGTCTCCTAAAAACTGTATTAGTAATGTTCATGGCAAATCTAGGAGCTTCCATTGGTACCTTTATTGCCGGTACCAGCCTGATTAGAAATTTGTTCTAACTACTAATGACAAGACTACAATAAATACTGAATTAATATGCAAATACTAGAAATTAAAGACTAGATATACTCCCACTCCCTTAAGGTCATAAAGTTGCGCAAAATAGAACGCTTACATTGATAAAAGTAGATGTAAGCGTTCTATTATTATAATAATATACAATGTGAATGTTATTATTTAAGGTGTTTTATTGAATGAATTACAATATTTGTAGATTTGAACAGGTAAAGATTTATTAATTTTTAAACTGTGATATAATTGATTTATTCATCCAAATGATTAATGAGGTGGTAGAGTAAAAATTATGAAAAAAATAATTCAAAAAAATCTGAGAGAACTTATTATAATGTTACTAATTTATTTTGCTATTACTTTTATATTTAGCGTTGCATTTAAAAGGAATGGCTTTAATAGTATGTCTTTGGTTTATGTTGTTGTTTTGATACTGCTAAAACTAATTAATACGATATACGCTTGTTGCAAAAAAAATATCTGTAAATGTTGAACTGAATTTTCTGTATTTTTTACTAGATAAAAAAGCAAGTTTTATGCAGGATTATCTTCTATCAAGCAGTTTATTTTCATAAGTGGAATTTGATTGTCAGGTACAACCAGTATTTTTTGAAAATCTCTTTCTAACATCAAAATATTACTGCGTTTATGACCGATTACCTGTGACAGATCCTTTGGATTGCATCGTATTGTAATATGTGAACTTCCATCCACATTAGAACTTACTTCACTCAAAATTTTTCTCATCTGATCTAAAAAGTAGGCACTTTCAACTAGTTGTCTGAAGGCAGGATGAAAGGGGCCATAAAGAACTTCTTTCCCTTCTGCAATTAGTTCGGTTGGCTGCAATCCCATCCTTATAACGGGAATTTGATCCTTTAGGAATACCCGGTACATTTCTTTGGTCCAATCCACGGCCTCATCAATAGATAAAGGAAGATATTTTCCTTGGTTACAAAGTTCTAACAAATCAGTTTCCCTAATGACAAGGGTGGGATAAATTCGAACAAAATCAGGTTTTAGTAAGGCGGTAAGTTTTGAGGAAAATATCGTTCGTTCTTTGGTATCCTCCGGTAAGCCGACCATTAATTGTATTCCTAGCCCAAAGCCATAGGATTTAATTAACTTAACTGCATGGTATACATCGGACACCAGATGCCCACGATTCGAAGCTTTCAGAACGTTCTCATCTAAGGACTGTACACCAAGCTCAATGGTATCGACCTCATATCGCTTTAGTCTATCAAGAATTTCTTTGGTTATATAATCTGGTCTGGTTGATAGCCGTATGGCATGTATTTTACCAGCTTTTTTATATTCATAAGCTAGTTTAAGATAACTTTCTTGCAGTCTGGCATCAATCCCGGTAAAGCTTCCTCCAAAAAAAGCAAGTTCAATATATGTTCTATCATCCAAGGTGGAATAGTAAGTTTGAATTTGCTCAGCTACCTCCTGGGTGGTCATTGCCTTTGCCTTTGCAGTGATCTTTCTTTGATTACAGAAAACACAATCATTGGGACAACCTTCATGTGATATAAAGATAGGAATATTAACGTGCTTATGGTAGCTGGAACTCTCCTGTGGAGCACTTTTTTTGTGATTATATACGAAAATAGAACCAATATCAGTTAAGGGGAATTCTTCAAAGTAAACTAGATTTTTCTGAGCTGCTTCCACAAAGGCTTTTATCTTTAGATAATCAGGATGTTTACTTAAATCACCATGGAAAACAATGGTGTCTTCAAAACATGCGCTGCAACCTCCAAGAAAACCATAGTCATATCCTTCTAATATAACAGCTCCAGCTTCTATTAAAAGGATATTCATATGGTCTTTTGCTGCATTATAAATTCCCAAATCACTAGTAATGAGTGTAGTATCATTCACCACTACAGTAGAGCATTTGGTATAACCTTGCTTGACAGGAATTACGGTCTTATTGGTGTTCTTACTGTGCTGCAAAAGAAGAGAATTTGTATACTCAAGATTATGCAAAAAGAAATCTTTGGTAACAACTGCATTATAAGCGATATCCATGGGATAAAACGAGGCAAGCCTTGAATTACCTATTACATAGGGAATATCTAAGGCATCTAATTGTTCGAAAATCTTTTTATTCGCATTTTCATCGATAACTAATGTATCATCTATTATTGTCATTACAAGGTCTGGATGAGTGTTAATTCTATGGTCAAATCGTTCATCTTTAGGGATGAGAACAACGGTACCTCTTGTTCTCATATAGTCTATTAAAACATGATCAGCCATTTCTGATAAGAAAATTATATTCATTGTTTACGTCCTCGTATCATATGATTTGTAGCTAGTAGCTTTCTGATGTATTTTAACACGAACGATAAGTCTGTACAACTTTTCATTGAAAAGGCTCTTCTTGAACCATAAGCTCATAGAATTGCTTTGGGGTCATCCCATATTCATTTTTAAAGGCACGAAAGAAATTGGAGTAGTCTCCAAATCCACATTGCTTATATACTTCAATAATTGGCATCCCCTTTAATATCAATTCCTTCGCATAGATTAGTTTTTTCTGTACAATGAACTTATGTAAGGTGGTTTTGGAATGCTTTTTAAAAACTCTTAAAAGATGATAACGGCTAATAAAGAACTGATTTGACAGATCTTCAATTTTAATATCCTCTTCCACATGAGTGTTAATATAACTAATAATTTCATCAATTAAAGTGCTTTTTTCAATGGTAATATTAACTTTATTAGTATTATAAAACAAAAGATTATTTAAGGTGATAAGAAGCTCGGTAAGGTAGGAGCGATAAAGAAGCTCCATGCCCATGCCACTATAATCAGCAAGCTTTAATAACTTATTCAGTATGGATTTTATACTTTGCTGACCTTCCAAATCCGTTCTTATTACATTCTCTTTCTGAATATCCTCAAAGCAGCGATTTAGCTTTGTGTCTTCCATCGAAAGACTGTCTACAAAATTCTTGTCTAACCATACCACAATACGTTCATAAGGAACTTCCTTATTATTAATAATTGGCTGATGTAGCTCTTTGGAATTAATTAGTATGATATCACCGGATTGAAGGGTATAAGATTTGCCCTCAATGATATAGGTTACATCACCGGAGACAAAGAAATAGCACTCATAAAAATCATGGTGATGAAGATTTACATTTTGGAGACCTTTGTCAGAGTAATGAAAGATTTCATAGTCATTGGTAAGCATTTTTTGACGAGTTAAGTAGGCTTGAGTCTTTGTTTTCATATGTCCTCCTTTGCTAAGGGGTGGTTGAAGGTAACCGAATTATCCTTGTTTTAATTCTTTATATTAATATTAACATAGCACTTTTTGCAAGTCAAACAGCAATAAAAACATACTTTTTATTAAGATATAATGCTACAATTTAGATGAAATGAAGAGAAGGAGACTGTTGCAATTATGAAAGATATCAATATGTTAGAGGATAAATTTATGCTTTCTGGTGGTACAGCAAAGTATTTATACAATACATTTGCAAAATGTGCGCCTATCTATGATTATCATTGCCATCTGTCTGCGAAAGAAATCGATGATGATAAGGAATTTTCTGATATTTCCTCCTTATGGCTACAGCATGATCATTATAAATGGAGAGCTATGCGTTATGCAGGAGTTTCGGAAGAATTAATCACAGGGAACGGTGATGGCTTAGAGAAATTTATTGCCTGGGCACAAGTCTGTGAAAAGCTTATCGGAAGCCCTCTCTATCACTGGGCAAACATGGAGTTACAAAGGTATTTTGGAATCAAAGAGATACTAAATGCAAAAAATGCAAGAGAAATCTATAAAGATTGCAATGATTTAATAAGGAGACAAGCTTTATCACCGGTTAAAATGATACAACAGTCCAAGGTGAAATTGATCTGTACTACCGATGATCCCGTAGATAATCTGGAGTATCATATACGGCTAGCTAAGAAAAGTGACTTAGGCTTTCAGGTACGCCCTACCTTCCGGCCGGATAAATCACTTCAGATTTTGAAGGAGGATTTTATCCCTTACCTTCATCAGTTAGAAGGAGCAGTTAAGAGTTCAATTTCAGATTATTCGGATTTTATCCGGGCACTCAAAAGCAGAGTTGAATATTTTAAGGAACAGCAATGTGTACTTGCAGATCACTCCTTGGAAAGCCTGCAATATTTTAAGAGTACTGAGGAAGAAGTAGGTCATATATTTGCGAAACGCTTACAAGGAGAAATTATCTCACAAGAGGAAGCGGAGAAATTTAAGGTACATACCCTTACTATATTAGCAAAAGAATATAAAAAGGCAGGCTGGGTAATGCAGCTACACCTGGGAGCTTATCGTAATTCTAATACGGAGAGATTTAAGAGCTTGGGACCGGATACCGGTTTTGATATTATGAATGATTTTTCTATTACGGAGCCCTTGGTAAGGCTGTTAGATGGAATGGAACAGGAGAGTGGACTACCTAAGACAATTCTATATAATCTTAATTCGAAAGATAATTTAGTCCTATCCTCAATACCACATTGTTTTACAGAAGAAAAAATCCAGGGTAAGGTTCAATTTGGACCTGCTTGGTGGTTCTGTGATCACAAAGAGGGAATTCTAAGTCATTTTAAATCCATTGCAAGTCAAGGAATGTTAGCAGGCTTTGTTGGAATGCTGACCGATTCACGGAGTTTCTTATCCTATGTTAGACATGACTATTTTAGAAGAATACTTTGTAGTTACATTGGTGAGTTGGTGGAAGCAGGTGAGTTTGCTGAGGATGAAAACGTGCTAGGAGAAATCATAGAAGGAATATGCTACAAAAATATAATCAATTATTTAGGATTGGAGGATTAAAGTATGAAATTATCATTTCGATGGTATGGGGTAGAAGACCCGGTAAAGATTAATTATATTCGTCAAATTCCCGGTATGTACAGCATTGTAACTGCAATTTATGATGTACCGGTGGGAGAAGTATGGAGCGAAGAGAGCATCCATAGCTTAAAAACAGAGGTAGAAAATGCGGGGCTTAAATTTGATGTCATAGAAAGTGTTCCTGTCCACGAGGATATCAAACTTGGACTACCATCAAGACAGCAATATATTGAAAATTATAAGGAAAATATTCGAAGATTATCAAAGGCCGGAGTAAAGGTCATCTGCTATAACTTCATGCCTGTCTTTGACTGGACGCGTACACAGCTTGATAAGGTTTTGGAGGATGGCTCTACAGCACTTGTTTATTATGTGGATCAGCTTGAAAAAATGGATCCTTTAAAGGGAGAGCTTTCCCTTCCTGGTTGGGATTCCAGTTACACCAAAGATCAATTGGCTGAGATTTTTGAGCAGTATTCTAAAGTGAATGAAGAAAAATTATGGTCAAACTTAGAATATTTCCTAAAAGAAATTATTCCGGTAGCACAGGAATGTGATGTAAAAATGGCAATTCATCCCGATGATCCCCCATATCCAATCTTTGGACTGCCAAGAATTATTACCAATGAAAAGAACCTGGACCGATTTTTAAAGCTGGTAGATAGCGAATACAATGGATTGACTTTTTGTACCGGATCCTTAGGAAGTGGAAGTTTTAATGACATCGTATCGATGGTGGATAAATATTCTGCCATGGGACGAATTCATTTTATGCATATTCGAAATGTAAAGCTATTAGAGGATGGAGGCTTTGAAGAAAGTGCTCATTATTCTCCCTGTGGTTCGTTAGATATCGTAGAAATTGTAAAAGCTCTTCACAAGAACCATTATGATGGTTATGTGCGTCCGGATCATGGCCGCATGATATGGGGAGAGACCGGCAGACCGGGCTACGGCTTATATGATAGAGCCTTAGGCGCAATGTACTTAACAGGAATTTGGGAAACTCTTGAGAAAACAAGTAAAAGTACGAAATGAGAAAGAGAAGTAAGAAAGATATTTAATAAATAGAAGTCTAAATAAATCTGATTTCAATTGAAAAGCAGACTTTAAAATAAATAATCTAAAATAAATAAGAAATATAAAATGATTATATTTCACTTTAACAGAAAGAAGGAATAGATATGAAACTACCATTTCAGATTGATTTAAGTAATAAAGTAGCAATCGTGACCGGAGGAGCAGGAGTGCTTGGCGGTTACTGGGTGGATGCTTTGGCAGCTTGTGGTGCAAAGGTGGTAATTCTAGATAGGGATTTATCACAGGCAGAGAGAAAAGCAAAGGAAGTAAATGAGACTGGAGGCATTGCCCTTGGGATAGAGGCCAATGTCCTGAGTAAAGAAAGCTTAAAGAAAGCCCATGAAATCATTTTAGATAAATTTGGCCCCTGTGACATCTTGTTAAATGGTGCAGGCGGTAACCATCCAAAGGGTACGACGACCAAGGAATATCTTTATTTGGAAGACCTTACAGAGGAACATAAGGACACCATTACGTTCTATGATTTAGATGAGGAGGGAATTAAGTTTGTATTTGACCTGAATTTTCTTGGAACCTTACTTCCTTCTCAGGAATTCTCCAGAGACATGGTAGGAAGACAGGGATGTACTATCATTAATGTTTCTTCCATGAACGCTTATACTCCATTAACCAAAATCCCCGCTTATTCCGGAGCAAAAGCTGCCGTATCAAATTTTACACAGTGGCTTGCCGTACACATGTCAAAGGTTGGTATTCGAGTAAATGCCATTGCACCTGGTTTCTTTGTAACCAGTCAAAACGAAGCCTTATTAAAAAATCCGGACGGAAGTTTTACACCGCGCTCAGAAAAGATTCTAAACAGTACACCAATGAATCGCTTTGGGGAAGCCTCGGAATTAGTCGGAGCGTTACTCTTTTTGGTAAGCGAGGAAGCATCAAGCTTTGTCAATGGAGTGGTTATCCCAATTGATGGTGGCTTCTCTGCCTATTCCGGCGTTTAGTTCTTTGCCATAATAGGAGCGTTACTTAGGTCAAATCCTTGAAATAGGCTTTTACGTGGTTTACGAAATCCTTCGTAGCATTAGTGATATACTCCTGTTGACCATAAGTTATATAGATATAACGATATAGGCAAAAATCCTCGACTTCCCGTAGAACCAATTGCGGGAAGTCATTTTTAAGTAACCAAGTTTTTTCCGGGACAAAGGAGTAAGACAGGTTGAGCTTTAAAAAGTCGCGAATGGTATGGGGATTATCACTTTCAAAGATGATATTCGGCGTAAAATGTTGGGCAGATAGTTCAGATCGTACCATGCGCCCAAGGGAACTTGTTTCACTTAGTATGGAACAGGCGAACCCTTTAAGATCTGACAGAGCAATCTTCTTTTGCTCTGTCAGTGGATGTGATTTAGGGAGTGCTACTAGAATACGTTCCTCCAGAAGAAGCATTTCCTTATTTGAGACCAATGGAGCAATCATTGGTTTTGAATCCATAATTAAATCATATTCCGGCTGACCTTTGATTAATTGATTTGTTTGGAAAATTTTTAATTTAGCATCTGGATGTTTCTGATAATATGTATTTAAAATATCAGGTAAGAGTTTGGAAGCAACTCGAACCAAAATATGAATGGTGGCAGATTTATTTGAATTAGCTTCCCGAAGCTCATTTTCCATATGATTAAAGTTATTTTGTATGTGAAGGACATGCTTATAAAGTATTTCTCCGTTTTGATTTAAGGTTAGCTTCTTACCATTTCGTTCAAATAAAGAGTAGCCCAGCTCATTTTCAAGATCTTTAATGGATTTACTTAATGCCGGCTGAGCAATGAATAGTTCCTTCGCTGCCATGGTAATATTTTCAAGCTCTGCAGCTTTTTTAAAAAATTGCAATTGTTTTAAGGTCATAGACAAAGTCCTCCTAAAAGTAAAATAAGTAAAAGGCGGATCATGGAATGAATAGTTAAAATGCTCCAATGGTAGGAATGCTTATAACAATTTAATTATAACATAGATAATAAAAATATTATGATAAAATTTAATGTAGTGCTATACTATTTTTATTAGCTTAAGTATATATACGAAAGGATCTGTATCATGACACTAGCACTCATATTACTAAAACAAATTGTTATTATGTTTCTCTTAATGATTATCGGTTACTTTTTATATAAAGGTAAAAAGATAACAATGCAAGGAAATAAAGAACTTGGTACCTTTCTAATCTACATTATTTTACCGGCTTCGATTTTGAAGTCTTATGTTACAGAGTATACAAAGGAAAAACTGATCGGCCTATTCGTTTCCTTTGCGGCAGCGATTTTAGCTCTAGCACTTTCCATACTCCTATCTAGATTAGTATTTGGGAACCGACAAAAGATTGAACATTTTGGTACTGCTTTTTCTAATGCAGGCTTTATGGGAATTCCTCTGGTTAAGGCAACGATTGGTGATGAAGCTGTATTTTATGTAGCGGCCTTTGTGGCGCTCCTTAATATTCTACAGTGGACCTATGGTGTTGTAGTAATGAGTGGCAGTAGAGAAGCAATATCAGCAAAGAAGATTATAACCAATCCGGTGATCATCGCATTAGTGCTGGGGCTCTTATTATTCTTTACACAGCTTCCGGTACCGATATTGGTAATGGATACCTTAACGATTGTAGCAAATATGACAGCGCCTATTGCCATGATAACTCTTGGAGTGTATCTTGCACAGATGAAATTAACAGAACTATTTACAGAGAAATGGGTTTATATTAGTGTCCTATTAAGACTAATTATTATCCCTCTTCTAACTCTTGGTCTGCTTTGCATTTTCCCCAAGGAGTATCAGGATATTAAATTGGCTGTTCTAATTGCTGCAGCAGCTCCGGTAGGATCCAATGTCGCAATATTTGCGCAGTTAAATGGACTTGATTATAGAAGGGCAGTAAAAAGCGTTTGTTTAAGTACCTTATGCAGTATCGTAACGATGCCAATTATTTTAGGGTTAGCAGATATGATATGGTAAAGAAATAAAGATATATAAAACAAATGATGCAAAATGAATATCAAAATTATGAGAGGAAGGGTGTTACTATGGAGATGGAAAAGATATTTCTTGAACGGATGCAAGCGGAGAAACAGGAAAAAGTGAATCGGTATAAAATTTTAAATCAATATGTGAAGAAGGGGCAGATTTTATTTGTAGGTTCCTCCTTGATGGAGCAGTTTCCCATTTATGAATTTATTTTGGACTATAATATCAAGGAGACGATTTATAAC
>JAEWEO010000118.1 GCA_023389295.1 Bacillota bacterium | reverse complement strand
AATAGATTATGAACTTGACTTTTCTATACTTGGACCTATTATGGTTATTGTATATTTTTTCGTTTTACCATTTGCTGTCTTTACTGAGATATAAAATGGTCGGTAATGCCTCTTCATGCTTTGGTCTTATATCTATGTTGTATATATAGTCTGAATCTGTTGAAGCCAAACTCATTTAATGTTAATTTACTCTATTTGAGATTACATTATAATTCCTATTGTACTATTACAAAAAGTATAACACAAGAAATAATATCCATATTTTTAGGTTTTTTACATGTTTTAACTTCTAACCCTATGACTTTCATAGTGCCTCTTCTCAAAAGGAAAGTGGAGCACAGCCCATAATAAAAAAGGCATATGCTCCATTATAATTCTTCTTGTTAATGTAAGATGATTGCTATGTGAGATCAGCGTTGTTTCATCCATTTACTACTTAATACTGATATCCAGCAGATATGGATCCATCAATACATATCGGGGATTGATAACTGATAGCTTCAATTTTTCTGAATTGGATTCATTTAACATATAACTGATGGTCGTTATCCTGTTCTGGTCATCAGTATACGGATAAAAGTTTCCATCCGTTCATATTATTAATTCGTATGTCTTTGTAATTTTCTGACCAAATTGAATTATTATTTTTAAATATTCTTAATTATCAATCATTTATATCATGAACTACGGTTGCAGATTATTTCCTTTATTAGTATAATGTTACAGGATACCACAATAATTTTATTTTGAATATGCTAAATATGATAAGGATTAATAGTTTTATGCCATATTCAATTCTGTTTATATCAAGATAACATGCTAAATGAAGGAGAAAGCAAATGAAAAGAATACGACATTTTATATGCCTTCTGTTAATAGTAGCCCTTTGCCTGCAGGCCATACCAGTAGCTGCAAAGAGTTCAACTAATGTAACAGAAAAAAATAAGGAGGATACTTTAACTACTAAGGGAGAACTTCATGGTTTTTATCCTTCCTATCTAACTTTTTCAGAAGACATAAAAAAATATATAGATAATTTAGATTCTATAAGTTTTGCATTTAGTAAAATTGATGGAAAAGAAGCTACGTATTGGAATACTGTAAAAGCAAAGAATGGAAATTATGATTTCTATTACCCTACAGACTATATGCTTCCGATCGAATATGCCAAGAGCCAAGGAAAACCGATTCAGTTGAATGTATACATGAATGGTTCAGACGGTATTACCTTATTGCCCGATAAGAACGCAAGAAAAGTCATAATAAAAGAAATTATAAAATCCATGAAGACGGACCTTTTGGAAGGAAAACAGATCTATTATGATGGCGTAGTAATAGACTTTGAAGGGCTTCGTGATACCAATAGTAACAAGGAGCCTATTTTGTATAAAGGAAAACCCATAAGTACCTATTACACCCAATTTCTAAAAGAATTAAAGAAACAGCTTGATCCTTTAGGGAAAAAACTTTATGCAGCTGTAAATCCGGCCCTTTATTATGATGGTTACAATTATACCGAGATATTAGATATAGCAGATCGTGTTATTCTTATGGCGCATGACTATGATCCGTCTGAGAACCTAAAAAAAAGCCATATAAAGCAATATACAGGATACGATTCACTAAACCCCGTTCATAGCCTTTCCCCGATACAGATGGTAAGAAGAGCTTTAAATGATTTACAAGAAGCTGCCGCTGATAAAAATCAGCTTTCTAAGGTATGGCTACAGTTAAATTTCGATGCTGCCCAATGGCAGTTTGATGTTAAGGATGCAGATGGTTGGATGGAACTTTCAGATAATACCTTAAGTCGAGGTCGAAGGATATCACCATTATATAAGACCATTAAAGCCCGAGTTGATAACACAGATGGCTATGCGAAAAATATGACTTACGGATATAATAATGAATTGCAAAGCCCATTTATTCAATACTATAACAGCTTTGACAAATCATGGAATGTAATTATCTACGAAGACAGCACAAGTCTTCTAGCAAAAATTGAATTGGCAAAATCTTATAATCTTGGAGGAATTTCACTATGGAGCCTTTATAATATACCTGATTATAAGGATAAGGTTGGAAAGAAATTTCATCTAAATGGTTGGTCAACCATTATTACGGCAATGAAGTCTTATAAGAGTGCATCGCCAGGAAGCAAGGAGTATATTACTTTTAAGGATCCGGTTATAGAGCAGGCAGTCCGTGAAAAGCTAGGAAAAGCATCCGGAAAAATATCTGTTCTGGAACTCAAAAGTATTTATCGTATAAAACTCCCCGAAGGAGTAAAAAGTTTGAAAGACCTAAAGAATCTCTCAAATCTAGAATACTTGGATGCGAATAAATTAAACGTGTCAGATATTTCAGCGATAGGAAGTCTTAAAAATCTTAAGGTGCTTTATTTGACGCATAATAAGCTTTCTGATGTAAAGGCTCTTAAAAATTTCAATAAGATTGAGTTGTTATTTCTAAATGGTACTAAGATAATTCCTAAATAGGGTTAGCTAAACAGCTGTGTTAAATTCTAAATATCAAAAAAGGAAGGACATGAAATTTTTACACTCTCATGTCCTTTCCTATATTTCGAAACTATATTTAACACAGTCTACTAACCAATACTCTCTAGTTATCTTTTTTCAATATGGACTGTTTCTTCAATAGTACCAAAGCGCTCGGTTCTTATTATAATACGACCTTCACCCGATTTGCCGGTTGACTTAATCCAAAATCCAACAGAACCACCAATGAGAGAAATTATTTTGGGACCGATTACTTCAATAGGACCATCCGTTTCAACAACCACACCGTCATTTGCATATATGATATCATTGCCATAATCATCTTTTAAACTAACGACTATACGAGTGGTATCATATGTTTGATCTTCTACTAATACTTTGTTATCTATATGCACTTTGAGTTCCGGCTTAAATATCTGGCCTTTCCTAGTTTTGGTAACACATTTATCATCAATATAACCTTCAAACACATATTCGGTAGCCTTACCTCCCCAACCACCAAAGTACTTGGTATAAAGGTCTTCCGCATCCAACCGATTCATTTTGTATTTCAAAAAAATCCATCCCATTTTTAAAGTATCAATAGGTCCTAAATTACCATTTGATTTGTTAACTTTGATGAGCATACGCTTTACCAAACGAGCATCACGTGGGGAAAATTTCTCCTTTTCCTCAAGGGCATCACCAATAAAGTCATCAATAATAATGGGTGGATGTTTTACATACTGATATCGATCCCTCCTAGGGTAAAATTTGTTGACATAAAAACCGTTTTTATATAGTTTCACATAATCACAGTTTGTAAAAACATAAATATCTTTAAGCATTGACCTTTCGAATTCCCCAATACTAATAAGACTAGCTACATACATGACTGGTGTTTTCTCCTGTTGCGAGCTATATATATAGGCCGCATGCTTGGGAATTCGAAACATATCCATTACACCATGATAACAAATCCTGTCACCACTACCAAAATCCTTATGAGTATTATAATCAAACATGCACCACCCAATAGCCCCTGAGATCTTCTCATCTTTTTGCATTGCATTAATTACATTCAAATGCCTTATTGCATGTTCTACCCTATGAGCTTCATCATCAAACTTCTTAGTTGGATACATATGTCCGTTATATTCTGTTATCAGATACGGCTTCTCGGTACTTGTTACGTTCTTTTTCTTTTGAAGCCCGCAATTGTCACCTTTATGAATAAAATCATTATATGTGTAGACGTCTTCTAGCAAATGGCTCTTTGTAATACAGCGAACACCACCCGTACTTCTTGAATCATCCAAAGCCCTTGCTAAAGAATTGGTTCTTTCATATAATTCATCATGATCCTGAGATTCGTTAATTCGAACACCCCAAATTATCACACTTGGATGATTAAAGTCTTTCATAATCATTTCTTCCACATGCTGTACTGCTATATCCTGCCATTCTTTATCCCCTATATGCTGCCATCCGGGTATCTCGTCAAATACCAAAAGCCCCAGTTCATCGCATCGATCCATAAAATGATCGCTCTGCGGATAGTGTGATAATCTTACGGTATTTACACCCAACTCATATTTGAGTATCTCTGCATCTTTATAT
>JAEWEO010000101.1 GCA_023389295.1 Bacillota bacterium | reverse complement strand
GAGTAGAGCAGTGGGGTTACCACCGCCCCCTCATCAAACCGTACGTGCAGTTTTCCCGCATACGGCTTTCCGATATTCTTCTTCCTTCAGCATTCAGCCGCACATACTTGCCAGTCCCGCTTGCTTAGTCAATTCTCTGACTTTAGCAGCATTCCCTAGCCTGTAGTTACGTTGTTTCTTCCGATTGTACCAACAGGTAAACTTAAAATTGATATACTTATCTATCTTCCATAACCATGGTCTTGCAAATCGTCTGGCATAATAGTTTCTCATGCCAATGATTTTAGGATTGAGCAACTTAACCATCTCTTCCATGCTCAACAGCAATTTGCTCGGACTTGCAAACACCTCTTTGATGTTAGCCCTCATTTTCTTCATAGCCTTCTTGGACGGTATCTGCTGTAGTGTCCAATACCACTGCCAGCTTTTGTTTCTGAATCGCTGAAATCTGTTGTTGAAACCTAGAAAGTCAAAGCTGTCTTTTCCGAAATACATGTCAACAAGCATTGTTTTCTCACTATGCAATGTTAGTTCCAGCTTTTTCATAATCCATTTTACAGCACGCAACGCTTCTTCTGCTTGAGATAACTTCTTGCATAATATCACAAAATCATCTGCATATCGTACTAATTCTCCCAAGTGTCCGAACCTCTTACTCCAACATACATCAAAATAATTCAAATATATATTGGATAACAGTGGTGAAATAACTCCGCCCTGGGGTGCACCAACAGTACTTTCACTGTATTGCCCGTCTTCCAGCACTCCTGCCTTCAGCCAGCCTTTTATCAGCTTCAGCACCCTTCGGTCAGTTATTCTCTGTTTGACCAGCAAAAGCAGCTTATCATGGTTGATGCTCCCAAAATAATCTCTTATGTCAGCATCTATTACCCATAATGCTCCGCCTTTGTCTGCCATTTCATATATCCTGTCCATTGCCTGTTTTGCATTTCTTTTCGGTCGGAACCCATACGAGCAAGGCTGAAAATCTGCTTCAAATACCGGCTCTATTACTATCTTTGCCGCCATCTGCACTATTCTGTCCTTAATCGTAGGTATTCCTAATGCTCTTTTTCTACCATCTTGTTTTGGAATATAGGTTCGTCTGACAGGCTTGCACCGATATTTCTCTGCCCGCAAATCTTCTGCTATTTCGTCCAGCAGTTTTTCTTCGCCGTACGCTTTCACATCATCAATGCTGACTTTGTCAATACCGCCTGCTCCACCATTCTCTTTTACCCGTTTCCATGCTTCTTCCAAGATATCATTACGGTATATCTTATCATACATTGCATAGAACTTTCTCTTTCGGTCAGCTTTGGCTGTAAGGTATAGTCTGTTTTGGAAGTCTCGCACTTTTTCATGGGTGTTTATAGCTTTTTCGGCAATCACCGGCACCTACCTCCTTTACAGACTTGAATAAAGTTGTGCCCCTTCCCTATGCACAGTTTTGTTGTCTGTACAATCCTTGGTACTATGAGCACTTCTGACTGCCTCTTTGCAGAAAGCAACTTCGCTTTTGCTTATATGCATCCTCTTTACAGTTTCCTGTGCAAAGTAGGCTCTCTCCAGTTCCGGCAAATACTTTCCTGACGTGTCGCTACCTCTACACCGCAGGGTTCTTAGGTATTGCATTTAGGGTTCTTCATACCATCTGCTGTCTTCGCTGTTGATGTCCCAGCTCGACTCCCTGTTGTTCCCTTTCGGGAATGTCAATAACGGTGCGGCAGTATTCACTTTATGTTACAACCCGCCAGTTTGCCTGCTCCTTTCGGAACATTCCGTAACGCTTCAACGCATAGATTACTCCATACGCTGGTTACTGACTAAGTGGCTGCCCTACCTTTACCACTGCAGGACTTTCACCTGCTAGCATTTGCCAGCTTAGCTGGACGCACACATCAATACCACACACTCAACGTGCACCGTACAAGGAAACATATCCACACACCTTACCTTCTCCACCTGATATCCTCTCTCCTGAAGCACCACAAGATCTCTTGCTAAACTACTAGGTTTACATGAGATATAAACTAAACGATCTACCCCGTAATCAATAATCTTTTCCAATGCCTTTGGATGAATTCCATCTCTTGGAGGATCAAGTACAATTAAATCAGGTTTTTCTTCAATCGTATCAATTACCTTTAAGACATCACCTGCAATAAATTCACAGTTTGTTAAATTGTTTAAAGATGCATTCTCCCTAGCTGCTACAACTGCTTCTTCTACAATCTCAACACCTATTACTTTCTTTGCGACTGGAGCTAATAACTGAGCAATTGTTCCAGTTCCGCTATATAAGTCAAAGATAAGCTTATCCTTCGTTTCACCGACAAAATCTCGAGCGCAGCTATAAAGAACTTCTGCACCTAATGAATTTGTTTGAAAGAAAGAGAATGTTGAAATTTTAAATTTAAGTCCTAGTACTTCTTCGAAGATATAATCTTGTCCATCGAGAATGTCAGTACGATCACTTTGCACGATATCTGCTAAACTATCATTTACTGTATGAAGTATACCGACAATACGACCTTCTAATGTTAGGTTATTAAGAGACTCACGTAGTTTATTTAAGAATTCTTCTTCCTTATTTTCTAACACCTTCGTTTGTGATGTTGTTATTAAGTTAATAAGTATTTCACCAGTTCTGGCTGCGCGACGAATCAGCAGATGACGAAGATATCCCTCATGACTCATTTTGTGATAATAGTTAAGGTTATATTCTTTTGCTAAGGACAGTACACATGCTAAAATGCGATTATAATCTTCATGTACCAGTTTACAATCTGATGTTGTAACAATATCATAAAAGCTACCTTTTTTATGAAGTCCAAGCGCTAGCGGGCCATCTTTATATTCATCACCAAAGGAAAACTCCATCTTATTGCGGTAAGTAAACTCCAATGGACTACCTTCAATTCCTTGAAATTCATATTCTTTATTCTCAGGAGTTATTACTCCATCAATTAATTTCTTTACTTGTTCAGCTTTTAATTTAATCTGATTATCATAAGGTATAGTTTGATAAGTACAGCCACCACAATCACCAAAATGAGTGCAAGCTGCTTCTTTGGTTTCCAACGGAGATTTTTCTATTACCTCTAATAATCTAGCTTCACATTTCCCTTTTCTGACCTTATTTATTACAAAACGAACTTTTTGACCTGTGATGGTATTTTTCACGACAACTTCTTCATCGTCCACCATAACAATTCCCTTGTTTGGAAATTCAATTCGTTCCACTAATCCTATACATTCTGTTCCTTTTTTCATCGTACATTCCTCTCTATTTCACATGTATTCCATGTATTTAACATGTAATTTAACTTATTATTTATCTACTAAATTAGCTCAGTACAAAAATTAATAATGACTCATTACTTTTTCAACATAATTATTTACTCAATACCTATTTTATTAATTGACACATTATTTACTCAACTATAATGTATCCACCCATAGGGATTTTCTTTGATTTAACGTTGAAATATAGTCATAAACAGCTGTCTAAAAAATGGGTTCTATCTACTTTCAACTGTCCACAATCTAAGGTACATTTTAACTCATACATAATTTTATATTTAGCTCATTATATACTCAACTAAGTTACTATCTTACTAGATAAATTTATTTCACTCATTATTTTCTCAACTCAATGATTAAATCCCTAGTTTTTTTGACTCATTATCCACCTTAATATAAGCTCATACCCCTGATGTGTTATCAAATTATTATTTGAATTATACCTATCTATCTTATGCTTATTTATTACATTATAAATTATTATTTGCCTAATTATTATCCTTTTATTTAC
>JAEWEO010000073.1 GCA_023389295.1 Bacillota bacterium | reverse complement strand
TATCTACACCCTCACAGGAATCCGTGATATATACCTCATCGTCATCAATTTCAATAAAGAAAGCCCCCGCATCTCGTATTGCTCCCTCATATTTATTTAAGATTTTCATGATTTTATTTTCATCAAGTTTCATGTGATATACTCCTTTATATTATTCTTCGTTATAATCTTTAACAATTTTAACTTCTTTATCACTCTTTTGCAACATAATTTCTGGACTCGCCTCAGAAAAAAGGAGGTGTTTTCAAACACCTCCCAAAGGATTACTCTATTACATATTAATATCATATTAATGATAAGACAAAAATTTTTAAATGTTTTTTAGATATTCATAGTCATTGCAAATAGCATCCCAGACCGGTTTGTCATATTCCTCATGCTCCAGTACAAAATAATTTGCATATACAGCAGCCTCTTTGATCTTCTTCATATCAATGATACCATCAGCAGCATCTACGTTTGCCTTATTTTGATCCATTTGCTTTATGTGAATTAACTCAACTCGTTTGCCCCATTTTTTAATATACTCGATGGGATCTAATCCGGCATAAGCAATCCAAAATACGTCAAGTTCCAAAACCACGTTATCTCTTGTCTTCTCTGCCAGCAAATCGAGAGCATATTTCTCACCAATTTTAATAAATTCATGGTCATGATTGTGGTAACCTACTTTGATACCTTCCTTGGCTGCTCTATCAGCTGCTTTATTTAGTACCTCTGCCAGATACTCTACTTCTTCTAATGTATCTAATTTTGCATAAGGACATATGATATATTTTGAACCAATCTCCTTACTATAAGAAAGTTCTTCTTCAAAATTTTCTAAAAAAACAGAAAGTCCACAATGTGTTCAACGGAGTATAATCCGTTCTCTTTCAGTAGTCTCGCCTGCTCACTACCGGAAAGTCCACCGTAGCCGGCAAACTCAACCCCTTGAAAGCCAATCTCTGCTACTCTCTTTACAGAACCTGCAAAATCACTTTTTGTTTCTTCATTTATCGAGTAAAGCTGTAATGATATCTCCATGGTAGTTTCCTCATTTCTTGATTATATTACTGACAAAATACTTGCTTATGTAATAATTCTAATCAATTAGGCATCACTTTTATACAAGTTCTTTCTTCCCGTTTTGAAAGGATTTATAAGCTGCCTCCATCATCTTCGTTAACATAATGGCATCTTCAATACCAAAGGTAACTTCCTTCATAGCAGGCGTTTGCATTGCCCACTGAATAATGGGGGACGGGAGAGCTTGGGGTAACTGGGCCGTTACCCATTTACCATCGGTTTCCTCTGTTGCGTACATTACATCATTACGAATGAAAAGTGATCCCTTCGTACCGCTAATTTCCAGAGTCATCGGATTGTAATTGGATACAAAACCTGTTTCAGATACTCCAATCGCTCCCTGTTCAAATTCAATAACCGATACCGCATTGTCTTCAACTTCACGTTCAGTTATCTTCGTAAAGACGGATTGAATGGACTTAGGCTCTCCTAGTAGCCAGTTAAGTAAATACATAGGATGAGCACCTAAGTCAATCATAGCTCCACCACCACATTGTGATTTATCATAAAAATGTGGCGGAAGCCAATTACCTATACTTCCATTATGTACATTGCGCATTCTAGCATAAGTGATACGGCCAAGTTTCCCGCTTTCTACCATTTGCTTTGCAAATAGAAACTCAGGGTCACATTTCTTAACTAGTGATAAAGTAATATCTGCTCCCTTCTTTTCCAAAGCTTCTTTAATCATAAGACATTCTACCGTCGTAAGCGCCAGCACCTTCTCGCTAAACACTTTCTTATCCGCTTCAATGGCCTTAATAATTAATTTGGTATGTTCACTGGTAGCTGCACAAATTACCACTCCATCTATTTCTTTATTCTTCAAAAGCTCATCATAATCAGCATAAAAGTCTACCTGATACTGATCAGCAAAACTTTTACCCCTTACCATATCTTCATCCCAGATTGCAACTACCTTGCTGTCCGTTTTCTCTAGTATCTCTTTCGTATAGCCCTCTGCATGAACATGCCAATAGCTTATGATTGCGATATTCATTTCTTCAACCTTTCTTAATCGAAATAAACCGGAGCTCCTGTTTCTGCTGACTTATAGATTGCTTCTAATATTTCAGATACTACACAAGCTTGTTCCGGTAATACAACGGGATCTGTGTCATTTTTAACTGCATCAATCCAACGTCTAGCTTCCACATCAGCAGGACTGCTGGATACACCATCATAGAATGCAACACCACCGCTAGATAGGTCAGGCTTAATCTCAATAAGACGATTGAATTCGCCCTTATTTATAATAACACCATTCTTAATCTGAGCTCCTGCATCACTACCGCATAAAACGGTACTTCCTTCCTGAATTGGCTCACAGGTATTGAGCGCCCAACTGGACTCAAGTATAATGGTTGCACCATTCTTCATTACGATGAAACCAAAGGCAGAATCTTCCATGGTGTGTTCTTCGGGAGCCCAGCCACCCCAAGGGTTACCACAGTCTGCGTTATTTACTTTCTTATATTTTGTTCCTACTACCATTTTAGGTTCATAGTTATTCATAATGTATAGTGTAACATCAAGGGAGTGTGTTCCAATATCGATTAACGGTCCACCACCTTGCTCAAACTCATTTAAGAATACACCCCAGTTCGGAGTTCCTCTTCTTCTAACTGCAAATGCTTTTGCAAAATAAATATCACCCAGATCACCGCGATCAATTACATCCTTCAAATAGGTTGCTTCTG
>JAEWEO010000069.1 GCA_023389295.1 Bacillota bacterium | reverse complement strand
GATATCCCTTCTCTCAGTATTGGAACTGTAATGCTAAGAGGCACCTCTGCCGTATAATTTGCTCCCATTTGCTTTTGAAGCTTACGGTGAATCCGATTACCGGCTTGCATTGCATCCGCTTCATTTCTTGTTCTAGTATTATCTAGGTCTCCGGAGCACAGGATAAACTCTACCAGATTTCTGACCGATATTTTTATATTCTTCTTATCGTCCGGCATATCAAGCACTCCCTTCTACGCATCATTTCTCTATCATCAATTATTTATCACTTTGCATTCATACAAACAAAAAACATCTTATCAAAAATAAAATAAGATGTTTATCTATAAACGCTATTATAGCACAAACCATAAATTGAAGCCACTAAAATGTATCCTTCTTTTCACAATAGCATCATAAAACCCGCAGTTTCTCTCAGTTTTTTACTATTTATTTAACACACCTTTATTAGAAAAATTATATATGTATTTCTTGAAAAATTAAGTGTTTTATGCTTGCATTTTTTACCTCAATCTGGTACATTCTACTTATATTCCTCTAATATATATTGGAGGTATATATGAATTGATGCAAGTGTTTTATTGACGTGTTAGAAGTCATATATAAACAACTTACCCTATATTCACTTGTTTTGATTTCACCATTTAAAAATAAAAAAAGCGAGGTAGTATTATGAGCGAGCATAATCACGGTGACGGCTGCGGCTGCGGACATGATCACGAGTATGAACATGATTCAATCACATTATCATTAGATGACGGTACGGATTTAAATTGTGTTGTTTTAGATATTTTTTCCGTAGATGACAAGGAATACATTGCACTTCAGCCAGAAGAAGGCGAAGCAGAGGAAGATAGCGTATTCTTATATCGTTACATTCAAGAAGGCGATGAAGATCCTCAACTTCTCAACATTGATGATGATGATGAGTTCGAAGCTGTTGCTGATGCTTTCGAAGAACTTTTAGATTCACAAGACTATGATGACCTATTCGATGACTTTGATGAAGACGAGGAAGAAGAAGACGAAGAGTAATTCTTAGACATCATTATGTATTCAAAAAACGTCAGATCCGCAGACATTTTATGAATCATGTATTGAAAGACTGCATGTATGATAGGGAGAACCTATCATTTCTTGCAGTCTTTTTGTATTGTGTTTGCTATTTCGTCAAGGAATCTTGACCTTTGTGCCGTTTTATTATATCGCTCCTTCGTACTATAGATATAGAGAAGATTCTTTGCTCTTGTCATGGCAACATAGAATAGACGACGCTCCTCCTCCAAATCTGCAGCCAGGATTGATTTTTTGTGGGGCGTAATCCCTTCATTTGCATCCACAATAAATACAGCATCATATTCCAGTCCCTTTGAGCTATGCATGGTTGCAATTGTGATACCGTCCTTTGAATTTCCTTTCTCCTGTCCCGCCTGCCTTCTTAGCTCGTCCTTATACTCCTCCATATACAAAAACCATTCCTCGTAGGTTTTAAAATCTCTTGCACTTTCTTGTAATTCATCCAAAAGATCGATTAATTCCTCTGCTTTAATTCTTCTCATATCTGCATATTCCTTCAGATAATCTTCATAACCAATTCCTCTTCGGATATAATTAACTCCTGCAAATGGTGTCATTCTACTTAATATGGATAAATCATACTCTAACTGATCAAGTCGTTCCAACACCCAGTTTTTATCCTCATAATAATCCTTAACTGCTTCTAAATCTACTTCAGCATGATCAAAGCAATCTCTACTGATATATCTCTTTGGTCTGTTTATAATTTGCAGAAATAGACTTCGATCCGATCTTCCCATTGCAATCTTAATATAGCAAAGGAGATCTGAGGCGATCCAATGGTCAAACATATTTGGTACAGAGTCTCTCATGTGGAAGGGTATATTGTACTCCATCAGTTTATGGATTAAAGCTCCTGAACCCAAGGTTGTACGAAGTAAAATTGCCATCTCAGCTAATGGCACTCCCTCACCACTTAGACGAATTATTTCTTTTGCTATTGCTTCATTTTCTTCGGATAGGGTATTAAACTGATTGATCACCGGTTCTTCTCCTATCTCTCTGGAAGAATCAGCCTTTTTTGCAAAACGGCTCTGATTATTACCAATCAGACGATTGGAGGCGTCAATAATGCGCTTCGTGGAACGGTAGTTCCGGTTCAGAATGATTTTCTGACAATCCGAGTAATCGACCGGAAAGTTAAGCATAATTTCCGGTTTGGCACCACGAAAACGATAGATGGACTGATCATCATCTCCTACAATGAACAGATTATTCTGTGGTAATGCCAATAAACGAATGATCTCATATTGTACTAAATTAATGTCTTGAAACTCATCAATTAAGATATAACGGAATTTATTCTGCCAAAATTCCAAAATATCCTTTCGCTCTGTTAAAAGCTCATGACACATTAACAGCATATCATCAAAATCGATTAAATTAGCCCTTCGTAATCGGTTATCATACTCTGAATATATTTTACGGAACATATCCCCTGCGCAGGTGGTGGAATAATAATTGGATAAATCAATTCTACTACCCTTAACTAAGCTAATCTCAGAGAACAGATCTGATATAAATTCCTTCTCATCTTCATATTCCAATTGTAATTTATGTATGATTTCTTTCATGTAATGATGTTTCGCATCTTCGCGAATAATATTAGCAGCTGTAAACCGATACGCATACTTAAGTATCGTAAAGAAAACCGCATGAAAGGTTCCAAAGTTTACTCCCGTCCGGCTTTGATTCCTTTTTTTCAAAAACCTTTCCTTCATCTGCGCCGCCGCCGCTTTCGTAAAGGTAATGACTAAGATTTGCTCATCAGGAATTTTACATTCTTCAATTAAATATCTGGTTCGTTCCGTGATAACAAAGGTCTTTCCGGAACCGGGACCTGCGATTACTAGCATCGGGCCATCCTTATGTCGGACTGCTTGCTGCTGTTCGTTATTCATTTGCATTTATGCCTCCATCTAGGCAGTAAGTCACTTTTAACACAAAAGTACATACAACCCTAACGTTCTTCTATATGGTCATATCTTTCATTTTTATTGGAAGATATGTACTTGTTCTTTCATAGGAATGTTTTATATGAGTAAATCTGAACTTGAAATTTCATAAGATTATATCATGATAATGAAAATTACAGAGTATAAGACTGTATGTAATGACAAGAAACTGATTCTACATATAAACCTTTTTAAGTATAACATGTATTATCAGTTTCTGTCATATGAAAATATTATCAGCGTATTCGCTTACTTAACTTAATTTCTGGATAGCAATACGGATACGACGAAGACTTTCTTCCTTACCAAGAATGCTCATGATCTCATAAGCTCCACCCGGAGTGGATTGTTTTCCCGATACAGCGGTTCTTACAGGCCATAAACCTTGTCCATTTTTAATTCCTTTTTCTGCAATATAAGCCATAAGAAGAGCTTCAATGTTTGCTTCAGAATAATCTTCTAACTCCTCAAACTTTGGTAAAAGCTCCTGAAGAACGTTTCTAGAATTCTCTGCATCCGTTTTCATTTTCTTATGAGTGTACATTGCGATATCATAATCCGGAAGCTCTTCAAAGAAATCAATGATATCCTTGATATCTACAAGAGTTTCAATTCTTGTTTTCACAAGAGCAGCAATTCTTCTGAAGTCTAAATCCTTCTTAATAACCTCTTTGATATATGGTAGGGCAAGCTCATAGTACTTCTCAAATTCCATGTTTTTGATATATTCACCATTCATCCAACGAAGCTTAACAATATCAAATACCGCAGGGGCTTTATTAATATGTGTATAATCGAATTCTTCAATTAGTTCCTGTAAAGACATAATCTCTGTGTTCTTAGAAGAACTCCAGCCAAGAAGTGCTACAAAGTTAATAATCGCTTCTGATACAAAACCTTGCTCTAATAAATCCTCATAAGAGGAATGTCCACTACGTTTGCTCAGCTTCTTATGCTCCTCGTTTGTGATTAGAGGAAGATGAACATATACCGGCTCCTCCCATTCAAACGCCTGATAAAGCCTTGTATATTTTGGTGTTGAGGATAAATACTCATTTCCTCTGACTACATGTGAGATTTCCATCAAATGATCATCAATAACATTGGCGAAATTATAGGTTGGGAAGCCATCGGATTTAATCAGAATCATGTCATCCAGTTCATCATTATTTACTGTGATATCACCAAAGATAGCATCATGGAATGTGGTTGAACCTTCCGTCGGGATATTCTGACGTATAACATATGGAATTCCCGAAGCCAGCTTCTCCTCTATTTCTTCTTTGGATAAATGGAGACAATGTTTATCATATTTAATAATTTCCTTAACTTCTTTTGCCTCATCCTCTTCCTCACCATTACCTACTGCAGTTTTTAAGGAAGCTAATCTATCTTTTGTACAGAAGCAGTAGTAAGCTTCTCCCTTTTCTACTAATTGTTTTGCATACTCAAGGTAAATGCCGCTAGCCTGGCGTTCGCTTTGAACATAGGGTCCGAATCCACCATCTTTGTCCGGACCTTCATCGTGTAAAAGACCGGTGCCCTGCATGGTGCGATAAATAATATCAACAGCTCCCTCAACGAGACGTTCCTGATCCGTATCCTCTATTCTTAAGATGAAGGTTCCATCCTCATGCTTTGCAATTAAATACTCATATAATGCTGTTCTTAGATTTCCGACATGCATTCTTCCCGTCGGACTTGGTGCAAATCTTGTTCTGATTTTGCTCATTTTCTCTACCTCACAATTTAGTTTTACAATTTATTCTTTTACGTTTGGCCACACAGTCTAATTATGATTAATAATACTGCTCTAAAAAGCTGTTATAGCTATTATAATCAAAAGTTCCATCCATCATTTGCTGATAAATCTGCTGATAGATTGGTAAGTAAATCAAGATAAATAGTACAATAAATATTATTAACATAATTCCCACAAAAATCAAGGTCGCTCTAGCCCAATTCTTTTTACTTACAGGTGTATTACTACTAAAGGCCCAAACGAATAACATGATAATGAAGACTAACCAGCCAACAACAGGAATAAATAAGATTCCATAGGTTCCAATCCAATTTAAAAAGGAGGTTGAATCCTTATCGATTACATTAGGTGCATTTTGAGCCATTCCATTTTGCTGATGCATCATTGGAGTAGGACCATTCCCATAAGGACTTCCCTGTTCTTGGTGAGGATTATGAAAAGGAGCCTGCATATGTTCTCGAAAGGAACTGCCACAGTACTCACAAAAATTAGCTGTTTCATTCTGAGATTGTCTTCCACAAACATTACATTTCATTATTTTTCCACCTCTTTTATTTTTAGTATAATTGAATAAACTTACTGTTCTAAACTTCTTACTATAGATTGTTTCTTACCTATCCAAAAACAGAGATAAACATGCGAAACGTATTGTTTCCACGTCCTTTTGCCTACGGCAGATTTGGAACTGTTCACAGTTGCACTTCTCCATGAAAAACAGTACGTTTTGGCATGTAAACATGCCAAACGTATTGTTTTTCATGGACTAATCTGCCTATCGTGGACATTATATCATATTTGGGTTAAAAATCAAATTATTTCCGTTGGTTTACGCTATAATCCCAAAGAATCAAAATGGATGTCTGATTGGTTATTTCACCTACGACACCCATTTTAGTTTACTGTATGCAATTAACGCTTTATTATTATCCCTCGGTCTTCATCGCTTCAATTGCGCTTATCTTTGTAGCACGGCGTGCAGGGAAGTATCCTGAAATAAGTCCCACCAATATAGATAGCCCAAGTGATAGAATCGGTAGATAGATTGGAATAATTGAAAACTTCGTATTCGTCATATCATACATATAATTTCCTGACATCAATGCACTAAAAATTGGTGCTCCAAATTTATTGACTCCCCATGAGGCTAGGTAGCCCAATATAATTCCTATAACTCCACCGAACAGTCCAATCATTGCTGCTTCAAATAAGAAAAGCTTTCGTATATCTTTGATTACACAGCCAAGTACCTTCATGATACCAATCTCTTTTGTTCGTTCATAAATTGACATAACCATTGTATTTGCAATACTAATCGCTGATACTATCATGGATACAGCTCCCAAAGCTCCAAGTACCATCTGCATTGTTTTTGATGCTTCTTGTAAAGGCTCTAGATATTGCATCTGGCTATAAGATTGAAAGCCTAGCTCCTGTATTTTATCCTGAACCGTTGTTACATTATTTATATTATCAACATTCAGTTTAATTTGCTGATATTCTTGGATTGACTTTATTGCCTTTTTGCGATCCTCTAAAGATAAAGTGTTGCAATATTTCATATAAATTTTCTTGAAATACTCAATGTCCATATAGGCATTGTAATCAAACTCACCGTTGGATTGCTCCATCTGAGCAAGATTCTTAAGAGGTAAGCTGAACGCTCTCTTCTTCTCAGCAACTGGATATTCATTAAAGGTTAAAACAAGCCTTTCCTTCTGAAAATCTATTTCTATCGGCTGCCACATTCTTGACTTAGGATCGTAAAAGTTATTCGCGATATTGCTTCCTAAGACAATAACGGATTGATCCGTTTCAGAAGGAAAGCTACCGAACGTAAGCTTAGGAAAATCAAAATCTTCAAAAGTTTTGTAATCCATTGCAGTTATATTGATCCATCCCATATATTTCCCCGCAGTAACATTAGCCCCTTTACTTATAACCGGAGAGACTGTTCTGACATGCTCAATTGCCCTAAGTTGTTCGACCAGTTTATCATCAAGCTTCTGTTGTTTACTGTTTACCCAATTTCCATCATCATCAAAGATATCAGCATAGGTATTAACAGAGATTGTCGTAAGACCTCCCTGTTGCATAACCTGGGAGTTAAAGTTATTATTCATACCGTAGCCTATGGAAACCATAATGATAATGGATAGTGAACCGATAATAACACCTAAGACGGTTAATATTGTCCTTGCTTTTCTACGGGACAGGTTCCTTAGACCCATTACGAATAAATCCCTAATCCTCATAAAGTTCAATCCCTTTTTTGATTTTTCTCTTTGCCAAAAATGCGCCTAATGCAATACTAACAAAAAGTACAGCTACGGATATGCCTATCACAAATGGCCACGAGGACAATAGTGGGTCTTTCACTCCCGTCATTCCAGGATCAACAACCATCCCTTCCCCCATATCACCATTCATGATAGGATCTACATACGGATCATCGATCATGATATCTTCACCCTCTACTGCCACATCACTACCAACTTCACCAACAACTTCTTCTGTATCAATTCCTTCTGTTATAGTCTCATCCGTTACAACTTCATCAGTAGCCGTTTCATCTGTTACTATATCATCTGCTACTGTCTCATCTGTTGCTGTCTCATCTGTGACAGTTCCCTCTGTATTAGCATCGGTTGTTACTTCATCGGTAGCCACCTGTGAAGTCACTTCTCCTGCTGCCTCTTTAACTAATGTTTCATTAACCCCAGCATCCGTCGTTGTTGTTGTGACTTCTGTTGTTGCTGAGGTACTATTGCTTGATTTCGCTACAGCATCAGTAGATATGTTGCCTACCACTGCGGTTGTATTACTGGTTAATAAAATCTCCATGTTTCAATAATCCTCCAATCTATCTATCACGCATGCCCGATTTTAATATTTCTCCTGCTCACTTTTTCTAAGCTTTGCTTTATATATACTAATAATAATCTTTCTGGTAATCGGTACAAATAACAGGAAGATCACAACTTCAATAATGACAAATGCCCAGATCGGTAATATCGCTTTCTTTGCAGTAACTCCTCCCGGATTAAATACCTCTCCGGAGCCATCATCAATCGGGCCCGGATCAATTACTCCGGCTCCCATAACCTCAGCAGTAAAATCCTTTGTAAACTCTACTTCATCTCCATTACTATCTTCAAAGGTAATTCTTAATACACCGCTAGCTGTCCCCTCCATATTAGGGATTACGTCAAACTCAACATAGGAGGAACTGCCTTCCGCTACATTACCAACAAAGTGCATGTTACCATCTGCCTTTGCGAAATCGCCCTCTACAATAGCAACTACATTATTCAAAGGAGATTTACCCATATTATAGAATTCAAAGGAAAGGGTAGCAGTATTTCCAACTATAACGGAACCATCCCAGGAATAAACATTTACATAATCAACTACAGGTCTTGAATTCTCTACCGCCTGAAGATTTAACTTCTGCGTTCTGGATTCTCCCACTTCACCGGTTGTAGGATTTGCTTCAGCACCATCATATTCGTACTCAATTAAGATCTGAACCTCATAAGCTTTCGTTGTAGCATCTGACTTAACCTTCATTTCAAGAGTACTGGATACTGTCTCACCCGGATCTATCTTATTAATAAAAAAGCTATTGCTTCCCTGAGTAACGGTAAATATGTTGTCCGGCTGGGTAACAGTCACCGTAATATTCTTTGCTGCTACAGTAGCATTGGTGTTGTATAAGTCAAAAGTAAAATTAAAGGTAGAACCTGCACGAAGCTCCTCTTTATCAGTTGTAAATTTGCTTACAATTAATTTTGGCTTGCTAATACCACCAACATCATTTTGCACGTCACGAATCGGAATAGTGACCGAACCTTCCCCACCAGCATATGTATATTTAACCGTAATATTATTTAAACCTTCTACAATATCTTCTGAAACATTAAGAGGTATTGTAATGCGAATCTTTTCTCCACCCTTTAATTTTTCAATATATTGATAGGGTTCTGACTCTACCGGAATAAAGGTAGCAGAGGTAAGACCCTCTGTCATAATCTTTAAATCACTAATATCTACATTACTCTTATTCTCTAAATCAAAGGATACTTCAACCTGACCTCCTGCTACCGGCTGTGAAGGAACTTGTGTTACATTATTAATAACAATATTAGGACTTGGGGTACCTTCTACCGTTGTTGCCGTTACATCTACATATACTGTTTCGTTCAAAGTATACGATCCGTTATTTTCATCATAGTAGGTAATTACTAATTTCACAGCCTTCATTCCACCCGTTGCATATTTTGATACGGAGAGTGGTATGTTCACTGTCTTTGTTATTGCATCACTCATATTAGCCACACTAACTCCATCGGTATAGAATTTTTTCAAAATACCGGCAGCGTCAATGCTACTTTCGTCTACTACAACCTTAATATTCTTTGCCATGCTACCACCAGCATTGGTCAGTTTAACACTTAAATTAAATTCGTCCCCCGGCTTTAGCCCTTCTTTGTAGGTCACTTTATCTATTTTAAGCTGAGGTGCCTGTGTTGCACTCGAAGTTGTTGTTAAGTTAACATAGATGTTATAGCTAGCTTTTTCTTCTCCTCCATCCACGGTCTTAAAGGTAAAATTACCTGTAAAGGTTTTTCTTCCAACGGTAGCAGAAGATAAAATAGTAATAGGCAGGGATACCTTCTTAGTAGCACCAGAGCTTAAGTCACCAATCTTAATGTCCTTCACGGTATATCGTTCTTCAACACTATCACCGAAATCCATCTTTAAATATACATTCTTCGCAGTAATCTCACCTTCATTTTTTACTACAAATTCCATTACCGTCTTACTACCAAGATTGGTACTTCCAACGGTTAAATCAGAAATTGTAAGCTGAGCGGGAGTTTTCTCTTCTTGAATTTTAAGCTTAGTTGAAATTGTACAGGTGTCTGGCCCAGTTTCAAAATCTCTATATGAAAATGTAATATCAACAGGATAAGTCCCAATTTTTGCAGTTTCTTTCACTTGAACATCAAACTCCAGATTGGTATTCGCTGTATATACAGAATTAGTATCAACACCATTTCCGACATTAAGTTTAATATTTGAAAATGTAAATGATGAACCAGTATCATTTGCTGCTTTTATGTCTATCACCGGATTTTGTATATTTAGATTGGTTGCTTTAATCACCATCTTAATATGAGCGGTCTCACCTGGTTTTACAATGTTTTCACTTTCCTCAATCACTTTAATTGAACCTTGGGCTGCCTGAACATAATCTCCCGTCCCTGTTATCCCGGTTACGAGCATTGCTATTGCTAAAACCGCAACCAATAATTTCTTCATTCTCATCCTTATACCCTCTGCTTCCTTTCAAATTTATTAAAAGATTACCGAAGGCAAACCTTCTTAACCACATCCTTATGTTAGGCATAACTGCTGCAGCTATTGATTTACCCAAGGCAACGCACCCTAAACCTCTTATAACGCATCTTTACTCTTCTTAAGATACCTCCTCTACAGGATCATGTATCTCCTCGGTAGTAGCTCCTGGAATCTCGTCTTTCTTAATGATCTCAATTTCTTCTATCTTACCATCGAGAATATGAATGATTCGATCCGAATACTCAGCCAATTTTCTATCATGGGTAACCATAACAATCGTCTGATGATTCGTCCTAGCCATCTCCTTAATAAGATCCATAACTTCCTTTGAGGTCTTTGAGTCCAGATTTCCCGTTGGTTCATCTGCAAACACAATTTCCGGATTGCTGACAAATGCTCTGGCAATACCTACTCTTTGCTGCTGACCACCACTCATTTCCTTCGGTTTATGGCGAAGTCTTGGCCCAAGTCCTACCTTAACCAACATATCTTTCGCCATTTTTTTTCTTTTCTTAGCGCTGATGTGTTTAAAAATTAAAGGTAGTTCAACATTCTCCAGTGCTGTCATAGTGCCCATTAGGTTATAGGATTGGAATACAAATCCCAGATTATTCTGCCGAAATTTCGCCAGACTCTTTTCACCCATCTTATGAATATTCTTGCCCTTTATAATGATTTGGCCCGAAGATAACTTCTCAATTCCGGCCATTAAATTAAGCAAGGTGGATTTACCGGAGCCGGATGCACCATACAAGCAACAGAACTCACCCTTTTTAATGGTAAAATTCACGTCATCTACAGCGCAAATGCGTTCTTTTCCCATCCGATAAATCTTTTTTGCATTTTTAACTTCTATTATATTTTCCGTTAAATTGTTGTTCATCATACACCTTCCTAATATCCCCGATTCATAGGCACCTACACTCCTATTATGCTACATTAAATTTATTAAATATTGACTATATAATTTCTTAAATTTTCCTTACAATTTTGTTATATCTTGGAAAGTTTTATTTGTTTAACCCTTTATATTCTAACCTCCGGTCTACAAAGCGCACAATTACCAGTTTAATATAAGCGCCCACCGGAACAGCCAAAAGCATTCCAAGGAAACCACCGACTGCGCTACCAAAGATAAGTGATATAATGATAATCAGCGGATGGATCTGAATGGATTGACTTAATAACTTCGGTCCAATTAAATTACCATCTATGGCTTGAATTACAAGTAGGGCTATCATTGAAATAACCCATAATTTAATATCACCATTCATCAGACATACAATGGATGTACTAACATAGGCAACGATTGGTCCAAAGTAAGGAATTAAGTTACCAATACCTGCAAAAACGCCAATTAGAATGGCAAACTTCACGCCTATAATCGATAATGTGATGCTAATTAAAAACATCATGAAAACAGCATCTGTAAGCTGGCCTCTAATATAACCGGAAAACACCTCATCAAGATCATGAACCATACCGGTCATTTTACGATTTAGGTTCTCGCTAAACAAAGCTTGACATACTTTTTTTATATAAGATAAGAACATTCTTCCATCTATCATGAAATAGAAACCAATAATAAAGCTAAAGAAAATTGTAGTAAAATAACTGGAAATATTCGTAATCGATGTTAATGCCATATCTGTTAGATTCATTATGGCAGTAGCAATAGATGCAGTAACCGTTGCTACATATTGCTCAAACTGCTGGGATTGAATATCAAATTCTTTTAATTTTGCTAATAAGGTTTTATAGAATCCGTCAAGATTCTCCTTATAAGCATCGATTAATCTTGTTAAGTCATCCAGATTGGCAAGGCGAATCTGATCAGTAACTGCAAATACCAGCAGAGAAATCAAGCCTGAAATAGCTATGATTACCAGAAGAACCGCAGTAATAGCAGCCCATGTCCTTGGAGCTACAATCCTACTAAAAAACTTTTTCGTTTTTAGCTTTTGGTATCTTCGATCAAAAAAGTTAACGATAGGATCCAGAATATAAGCAAAGGCAAAACCAATAATCACAGGTTTAATTACGCCAATTACCCAACTTAATTTATCCAGTATTTGATTGATTATCTTTGGTGAGCTTTTTAAAATTAAACTTAGTGCATATATAATTAATACCGTAATTATGACATATATGGAAATCTGCATATATTTCCAATTAATTTTGTTCTTCCAATTCATTCGTGGTGTTAGCCCCTTTCCGTATATTCCAGATAACGAAGGATGCATTCTACGCAATTATCGATTCCAATAAAGTCACTACGAATGGACAGATGATAATTTTCTGTTTTACCCCATTTTTCATTCGCATGATAATAATAATAGTTGGCTCTGCGCTTATCTGTTTTTATTAACTCTTCTTCTACTTTATTTTCTTTTCTATTGTATAACTGAATTACTCGTTCTTTCCTTGCCTGAAGGCTTGCCCAGATAAAGATATTTACAACATTGTCATAATCCTTCAGAATATAATCCGCACAACGCCCAACAATAACGCACGGTCCCTCCTGTGCAATCTGGCGAATGATATTCGCTTGAATAAGGTAAAGCTGGTCATCCAGAGACAGCTGTGAAAATCCTATCTCTTGATTACCATAAGCATTCATTCCCATGGCAATGGAATAAAGGAGACTGTTGGTAGCCTTCTTTTCTACATTTTCAAAAGCCGATTCCGCAAAACCGCTTTCTTTCGCTGCTCTTGTAATTAGCTCCTTATCATAAAAAGGAATTCCAAGTTTGTCTGCCAATTTCGCTCCAATCTCTCTTCCACCACTACCAAACTGTCTACTGATTGTAATTACTTTATTCATGTAACCACTCCAATCTTTAAAATAAACCTATTTTATATAGTTAGTATACCATAATATAGCTATGGTTAGAAGTTATTTTCACATTTTTACCAAAGGTAACTTAGTAATTTTAAGTACATTCTTTTACCAAAACCGAGTTCTTTCTCTGCCTCTTCCTTAAGATAATGGTAGATCGCCTCCAAGGCCGCATATTCTTCCATCGTGATTTCCCTCTTACCAAATCTCGCCTTTCGTACAATCTCCATGCAAGAGGTAAATAAATTTGCATCCATCCGAGGATAACATTCCCTAACATACTCCTCCGATTCTTCTAACAAAAGACCTTGCTTTTTAAGCTTATGGGTTAAATTAATAATTCGCTCTATTTGTACGTATCTCCTTATCGCTCGCTTATTATAGCTCTCTAAATTATGACTCTTTTTTCTCCTTTGTAACCAGAAATAACAAGTAACTACAAGCCCTACTATAACAAAAAACACTATTAGTAGGATTAAGAGCGTCTCTGTCTTCTTTGACTGAGCATTTACACCCTCTCCGGCAGTACCGTATTGGTCCCCCTTTTGTGTCTCCGTTTTTTCTTCTTCCTTAGGCTTTGTTTCTTGTTCCGGTACTTGGGGCTCTTTCGTAGGCAAAGGTGGCGTAGGGCTCATCTCTAAGGTGGCATCATCTAGATTAGATCGTTCCAAAGAAGCATACCCAATCTCTGATGCAGGGGTTAAGTCCACGGGAATCCATCCGATATAGTCAACATAGACCTCCACCCAAGCATGAGCATTATAATCTTTTACTGATACCTCTACTTCTATCGTTTCTCCTACATATGATTGTGCAATATGCTCATTTATTTTATTTCGTTCAATATCCGATGCCCCAATCGCATATCCTTCAACATATCTGGTAGGAATCCCAAGAAGTCGTAGCATCAGGGTTGTTGCTGATGCATAATGAGCACAAAAGCCTTTCTGATTCTCGTATAAAAAGTACTCCACAAAATCCTTATTTTTCGGTAATACTCCCGGAGTAAGAGAATATTTTGTATTTTGCTCCAGATAATTCTGAACATACAAAATCTTATCATATATTGTCCCGTCGGATAACGTTACCTTCAACTCCATCATTTCCTGCTTTAGCTGTTCTAAACCTTCCTCGGGTACTTGTGTATATGCATTATATACATAATCTCGGTACAAACTTTCCTTCTCCAAATATTCCTCTGACGGTATCACGTTGTAAGGAATATTAAAAATATATTCTACACTATTTTGGGAAAAATCATCATAATAGTATTGGAAGGTATAACTATCTTTCTTAACAATCGGCGCTGCATACAGATCCTGTTCGTAAGAAGTATTCTCCTCTAAAATAAAATTAGTATAATAAGGAGCATACATATATTTTTTATTGGCATCCTCATATTCTACTGTCATCTCACCAATCATAAAATTAGGTTTATAATCTGCTTCCTCTTCTTCCAAACTCCTTCTAATCAATTGATTCACCTGATTAACCGGAGAAAAGTTCTCTAGCGGGAGCTCTTTTATTAATTCAGAATAAGCTGCATAGTTCTCCTTCGAGTGCTCATCCCAGCTCTCTCCGGTATAAACACTCCCAACATAGCCCTTTAGATATACCCCTTTTGAAATCGCATTATAGGGTGCCGTAATTCGAAGCTGCTCCGATTCAGAATATTCTATTTCACCAACTTTCCCAAGTTCGCCACCCTTTAGACCTCCTGTGGCTTTATTACTTGAAAAAATCGGTACTTCTTGAAATTCTTTGGTCACATCCTCAAGCGATAAGTTAAGTAGTTTTGTTTGAAGCTCCTTTTTCATTTTCTTAATCGTTGTCACATTACTATAATCCGCTTCTGAGATAAATAGTTTTAGACCGAATATGAGCACGAGACACAAAACACTTAGCCAAACCGCTGCACTACTGTTAATTCGATGAAATATGGGTCTTTGTTCTCTCTTTATATTATGGTTTCTATCGCTTGATCTAATCAAATAAATCACTACAATAATATAAGAAATCAAATAGCGTTCTGAGGGAATTAAACCAAAGGCAAAGCTGACACTTATTGGCAAAAACAGTAAAACCACTGCAAATCCGGACATGTGCCTTCTGACAACTGCAACCGTAAGTAATAAGACGAGTGGAAACACTAGAAAAATCACTAATATAGTGGTATCCCAAACCTCAGTTGTATAATCTGCAATATATTTACTGATACTTATTTCATAGTAACGCTCCAGCCGTTCAATCACTTTATTTTCTGCAATATAAAAGCCGTTTAATAATCTGGGTAGTTGATCATAGAAAAATAACCCATATAGAAAGAAACCCGAAATGAGTTTTATAAGATCAAAGGACAAAAATAGGCTTAATGCATATATTAGACCTGCACTTAATAGTATCACTAGATTTACTAGAATTAAATTAACCGGAAGGTTGATGCTCTCCATTAGTCCGCCGAAAAAGCCCCATACCCCAAGAACTATCACCATGAACTGAAGCAAACGTGATAGAATGGAAAACCCACGCTGCTTTTCCTCCAATATCTTGACATTATTTCCTATATAAAGCCCTTGTTGATGTTCTTTCTTCATTTTATCACCACCGTTTCTATCCTACCCCTAACTGCTCCAAATCATTTCGTACACTCGATAGGTTAACCGGCCACAAATCAACACCTATCTCCTTGAATTTCTCCACTTGATCCTCCGATAGCTCCTGCTCATCGTATGCTTGATTTTCTTCATTTATATAGATTAGTTGTTTTGATTCCGCCCTAATGATGGACAACATCTCTATATCATTCTTAGGAATATCACCTGTCAAATAATAAAGATCTGTATATACCCCTCTTGGATGTTCTGCGAGATAGGTCGACAACACCTCAATGTTTTGAGCATATGGTTTGGCCTGTAAAAGACCATCAACTGCCTCATAAAGATCCTTTTCCTGTTCCACTCTAACTGTTCTAAAGCCCCCTGTTTTTAGATCATACCAGGTTATTAAATAGGGTTGTCCATTCCTTAGGAATGTATAGGCTAGAGAGAGTGCGCATTCCAAAATGGCATCCATATAAAACAGGGTTTCCTCCATACTTGGAGTACAAAGATTAATTAATAATAAGATGGAACAGTTCATAGGGTCACTAAACTCCTTAATCATCAGCTGTCCCTGTTTTCTACTTAGCTTCCAATGAATCCGCTGCAAACGATCTCCCTCCCGGTATTCACGAATATTAAACACCTCAGAAGGATCATCACCACTTCTATAATAGGAATATTGATCACTTTCCATCATCCTAATCTTTCTGTCAAAGCTATCTCTTTGATTTATTTCATAGTAAACCGGCAATACAGCTACCTTAATTTCTCCTAGATTTCTCCTTTTCAAAGAAAAAATTTTAAGATAATCATAAATTCTCATACCTTTGAAAGAAATCTCCAGATTACCCGCATACTCGCTTGATAATTTACAAACGACGGTGGTTTTTGTTCTACCGTCTACAGATACCTGATATTCCTTCTTAAATTTATCTTTCATATAATTGTTCTTATAGGTAAGATATATCTTAAGATTCGCGATTGGAAAAATGGTCGGATTATCAACTAAAATTGTAATGGGTATCCGTTCCCCTTTGTTCACGATATGAGCCGTAGAGACTATCTCTACCTTCACTTTCCCAAACTGATAGCATAACAGGCCAAGCATAAAAAATGGCAGTATAAGAACTGTCAGAAATATAATTCCCATGTTGTAATTATTATAAAGTACCGCTAGTAGCGCTACTGCCATCAAAAGTAGCAGATAGTACAATTTATTCCGATGCATGTTCTACCACATACCTTTCTATGAATAATATTCCTTCGCAACAATTCTAGGTGCTTTAATCATGCGCAAAATATCGTCCAATAGGTTGTCCACAGTAACATTGTTGATTCTGGCCTTAGGCTTTAAAATCATACGATGTGCTGCAACATCCTTAAAAATGTATTGTACATCGGAGGGAATGACATAATCACGTCTATTTAAAAAAGCATTTGCTTTCATCATATTCATAATTGCAAGCGATCCTCTTGGACTAACTCCCAAATCAACGAGGGGATTTTCTCTGGTTTGCTGTACTAACATAGTAAGATATTCATAAATAGAATCGTGTACAAATACATTTTCCACCATACTCTGCATCATAAGGATTTCCTCCTGATCAACGACGCTTGAAACATAATCAAGCGGATTTACATTCTGGCGTTCTTTTAAGATATCGATTTCACTTCTTCTATCCGGATATCCCATGGTTAATCGTATCATAAAGCGATCCAACTGTGATTCAGGCAACATCTGTGTTCCAATGGAGCCTATGGGGTTTTGAGTTGCCATAACAAAAAAGGGCTTAGGCACCTCTCTAGTAATGCTGTCTACCGTAACCTTACCCTCTTCCATAACCTCAAGCAATGCAGATTGGGTTTTCGAAGATGTACGATTAATCTCATCTGCAAGAAAAAGATTGCACATAATAGCACCGGGTTTATATTGATAACTTTCCCCATCCTTACTCAGTAGATGAAAGCCGACAACATCCGTTGGCAATACATCCGGTGTAAATTGCAAACGATGATGCTCTAGTGCCATTGCTTTCGAAAAAGCCAGCGCTAATGTAGTCTTCCCAACGCCCGGATTATCTTCTAGTAATATATGCCCCTTAGCTAGAATCGCCTCTAAAACTTTTGAAACGATCATTCGCTTTCCGACTACTACCTTATTTACTTCTTCCAGTACCTGATGGGCTTTTTTATAATATGCATCCATTTGTCATCCACTTCCTATCTTTGTAATTTATTGTTTATTATAACACACCAATCATAGGATTCAAATATTTAGATTTGAAATCTACCCAAGTGTGTAAATGAATGCGATATTTTTGTGAACTAGGTGCTTTAGTATTGACTTATCCTATAAAATGATTAAAATTAATTTCATGAGAATACTATGGAGGTAGCAAAAAGGTGAACAATTCTAAAAAATTGAAAACGAAAAAGGTAAAAAAGGACAGGCTTATAGAACAAAAACCCATTACTAAAATTTCCAAACCTTGGCTGATTGTATCTGCTATATTAATCGTTGTTTTAATTGTTGGCTTGTTAGTTGATGAATTTTATGAAAGTACTCTGTTAACAGTAAATGGTGAAAAATACAAGATGAGTGATTTACGCTATTATTTTTATACCATTGAATATCAATACGATTATTATGATCAGATGTTTGGCGGTGGCGGTACTTATTGGAACATGTCTTTTGATGAAGACGGCACTACAGTACGTGATCTTGCTAAAAGTGAAGCAATGGATAGTGCTCTTTATACAGAAATTCTCTATAAAGAAGCTACAGCAGAAGGCTATGCTCTTACTGATGAGGAGAAAGAAACCGTCAACACGAATGTTTCTAACCTGCTGAGTCAGTTATCCAAAGCTACCATTAAAAAGAATGACTTTACAGAGGCATACTTAACCGAAGTACTAAGCAAATCAGCTCTTGTAGAACGTTTCCGTCAGGATAAAATTGATGCGCTTGATATCGATGATGAAGCACTCAAAGCAGAGATTAAATATGAAGACTATAGACAATATGATATAGAATATTTATATGTCTCAACTACCACAACAGATGAAGAAGGCAATAGTGTAGCTTTATCTGATGAGGAGAAGAAAACTGCTTATGATAAGCTTAATTCTTATTATGAAACCGCTAAGACAACTGAGGATTGGTCCAAATTACTTCCGGATGAGGAAGAAGAAGTTACTTACTCCAAGACCAACTTCATTGAAAGTGATACAACTTATTCCGATGAATTTGAAGCTATGATGATCGCTATGGAAAATGGTGATGTAAGTGAGATTTATGAAGAGGAAAAAGGTTATTACATCGTTCGCATGGTAAATAATAATTCCTCTGAAAGTTATGATAATGCAGTTGAGGAAGCAATTACAACTGCAGAAAATGAAGGCTTTGACGAAGTATACAAAAAAATACAAGAAAAATATGACTATAGCATGAACGATCGTGCATTAAAATCCATTACCATGGGAAGTTTAACTCTTGCTGACTAATGATTACTACGGTTTATAATTTTTATTCGATATCCTAGCAGGAAACTGTATAATTTTCTTCTTTCTAGCAATAATAAAGATGATATTTTAGAAAGGAGATCACTATGGAAAAGAATAATAATAACAACCGTTCTAAAAATAATGTTTCCGGAAGCAGCAAAAACAATACTTCCAGCAGCAACAAGGCTCAATCTGGCAGTTCAAATCGTAGCCAGAATGGCTCCATGAAAGATACACATTCACAGAATCCAGGTAAGGGAGCTGGTCGCAGCGGCCCTGGCGGTGAATAAGAAAGCCACAAAAAACAGCACTTTTAGTGCTGTTTTTTTGGCTCTTTGTCAATAGTTGGGGTGGGATTCATGGAATCCCACTCCATTACTGTATTTAGAGCTATTTTAATGTTAGGTTTCTATAATTCATGTTTTTGGGCATGCCAAATAAGCCTCTTGCCTGT
>JAEWEO010000055.1 GCA_023389295.1 Bacillota bacterium | reverse complement strand
TTTCTATTGTCGATGTTTTATTAATTAATAAAATAGACGTTATGCAGTATTTTGACTTTGACTTAGAGGCATGCATAAAGCGTGCAAAAAATTTAAATCCAAATGTTAAAATAATATCAATCTCTGCTAAAACAGGAGAAGGCATCAATGAATTTGCTGATTGGTTACGTGAACAGGTTAATAATTGGAACAATCATTAAATAAAATTGATATGGAGGAAAACAGGTGGCGGTAAAAGAAAAGGTATTAGATCTAGCAAATCATATTAGTAGGAAGAAGCGTGGTACAAAAAACGAAATTAAGGCAACGGATCCGGAATATATGATCTTAGAGCCTGTAGTATCTGAAGAAATGGCAGAGGTTGCATTATGTATGCAGATCCGTAAGAAGGCAACAGCCAATGAGTTGGCTCCTTTGTGTGGAAAATCAGTAGAGGAAACAGAAAAGCTTTTGTGGGAACTGGCGGATGCCGGAGTTTGTTTTGTAAATAATATTGATGGAGTGGATCACTATTGGTATGATACTTGGGTTCCAGGCATTATGGAAATGATGGTGAATCATAAGACAAATCCAATCAAATATCCTCAGATAGCCCAAGCCTTTGAAGCATATGGACGTGTAAGAGGACCAAAGTCCACCGGTGCATTTCCGGTAGGGGTTGGTCTGATGCGTGTTATCCCCATCGAACAGGCTATTGATGGTGAAACCAGAAGGGCCTCCTATGAAGAAATATCAAAGTATTTGAATGAAAATGATCTCTTTACGGTATCCGATTGTTCTTGTAGAGTCTCAAGAAAAATAATGGGAGAAGGCTGTGGACATTTGGCAAAGGATATGTGTATTCAAATGGGTCACGCAGCTGAATATTACATACGAACCGGAAGAGGTCGTCAAATCACAAGAGATGAAGCCTTTGAAATTATCAAAAAAGCTGAGGAAGATGGCCTGATGCATCAAATTCCTAACTTGGATGGATCTGGTAAAACACATGCCATTTGTAATTGCTGTGGTTGCTCCTGTCTTTCCCTCCGAACTGCATCCATGTTTAAGAATGTAGATATGGTTCGCTCCAACTATGTATCTAGTGTGGATAAGGATAAATGTGTTGCTTGTGGAGAATGTGTTGAAACCTGCCCCGTAAATGCACTCACCTTGGGTCAGAAGCTGTGCAGCACAGAAGCAATTCCCAAAAAGAGGATAGAAACACCAAGAGATATGGAGTGGGGACCTGAGAAATGGAACCCGGATTATAGAATTAACCGTAAGGATGTGTCAGAGAGTGGAACCAGCCCTTGTAAAACAGAATGTCCGGCTCATATAGCGATACAAGGATATATTAAGTTGGCATCCCAGGGGAAATACAACGAAGCCTTGGAACTGATAAAACATGAGAATCCATTTCCTGCAGTATGTGGTCGTATCTGCCCTCGAAAATGTGAATCAGCTTGTACCAGAGGAGATATCGATTCACCGGTTGCCATTGATGAAATTAAAAAGTTTATTGCAGAGCAGGATCTTAATCGTGAAAAACGTTTTATACCAAAAAAACGTCATGCTTATGGTAATAAGATTGCTGTCATTGGCGGTGGTCCGGCCGGTCTCTCCTGTGCGTATTACCTGGCGATTGATGGTTATAAGGTAACGGTATTTGAAAAACAGAAGGTACTTGGTGGTATGCTGACGCTTGGTATCCCCTCCTTCCGACTAGAAAAAGACGTAGTGGAAGCAGAGATAGAGATATTAAAAGAACTTGGAGTCGAGTTTAAAACCGGTGTAGAAGTTGGTAAGGATATCAAACTTAAGGAGTTAAGAAAGCAAGGTTATGAAGCCTTCTATCTGGCAATCGGAGCGCAAGAGGGAAGAAAGCTGGGAATTGATGGAGAAGAGGCTGAGGGCGTAATCGCCGGTGTAGATTTCCTTCGTGAGGTGAACCTAGGTACAGATACAAAACTAAATGGCAATGTTGTTGTTATCGGTGGCGGTAATGTGGCTATTGATGTAGCTAGGACTGCAGTTCGAGCAGGTGATAACTTGGTTAGTATGTATTGCTTGGAAAGTAGAGATAAGATGCCGGCATTGGATGAAGAAATAGAAGAAGCCATTGCTGAAGATATTCAGATTAATAACTGCTGGGGGCCGAAGCGAATCCTTACGGAAAATAATCGAGTAATCGGCGTTGAGTTTAAGAAATGCATCGAGCTATTTGATGAAACCGGAAGATTTCATCCCGTATATGATGAGGATGATACAAGACTTGTGAAAGCTGATTATGTAATCCTATCTGTTGGTCAGGCAATGGATTATGGTAGTCTATTGGAAGATAGTAAGATTGCATTAAATCCGAATAAGACAATCGTTGCAGACGCACTTACTTACCAAACCGGAGAGCCGGATGTGTTTACTGGTGGAGATGTCTATACGGGGCCACGCTTTGCTATTGATGCAATTGCTGCAGGCAAGCAAGGAGCAATATCTATTCATCGATATGTTCAGCCGGGCCAAAGCTTAATCATCGGACGTGATCGAAGAGAGTACAAAGCCATTGACAAACAAAATATCAATTTGGATGGATATGATCAAATACCAAGACAAAGGGCAAGCCACGCGGAGGAAATGAAGTCGAAAGAGACCTTCAAGGATCTTCGTAAAACCTTTACCGAAGAGCAGGTTAAGAAAGAGACAGAACGTTGCCTTGGTTGTGGTGCAACGATGGTAGATCAGTATTTGTGCGTGGGCTGTGGTGCATGTACTACAAAGTGTAAGTTTGATGCCATCTCCCTAGTTAGAACTTATAATGGGGAAGGGGTAGCTTTTGAAGACCTAAAACCGGTTGTAATAAAACAGGTCCTAAAACGTAAAGGTAAGATTATGATCAAAAAGGCTTTGAGTACCTTCAAAGCTGACTAAAGTTTTTTATTTATAGAGGGGGATTAGATATGCACGAGATTGGAGTATTACTTGAGGTAGTTAAAACGGTGGAGCGTTTCGCACAAGAGAATGAGGTTGAGAAAATTGCTACCTTAGTTTTACAAATAGGGGAACTATCCTCCATGATTCCAAAATACATGAAAACCCTCTACCCTGCAGCAATCGAGGATACAATACTTGCGGGGTCAGAATTAGAAATTGAGATTTTACCTGCAAATGCCCTTTGTAAGGATTGTGAAAAGGTATTTCGTCTGATGGAACAAAATGGTATCTGTCCCAAATGTCTTACTAAGAACTGGGAGATGCTAAGTGGCAAGGAATTCTACATCAAAGAAATAATTTGCTGTTAAATAAAGGAGGAAACAATTATGTTTCAATTTAATTATGAAAGCGGAGCAACCGTACTTAGTGTATGGTTGGTATGGGTGATGGTATTTGCTATTCTATTCGGTATGAATGAATTAGCAAGACGTTTTAAAATCTTTGGGTTCTTATGTTTTATTGTATTACCTACGGTATTATCTGTACTTTGGTTTACAATACTAAAAGATACTACCTATACGGATTGGTTCCATTTGGCAAAGGTTTATTCTTCTACAGCCGGCTGCATCGGTTTCTGGCTAATCAGACATCTGCATGGTAGAAACAAGAAGACCGGCAAGGAATGGAGACTAGCCGATAATAAAATAGCTTTATGCTTTCCACCTCTAATTCTTGCAATTAATATTTTGGAAGCAGTAGCGCGTGATTTGCAAGTTGGTCTACAATATGCGGGTGGTGGCATCCTTGCCGATGATGGCATGTATGTCCTTGGTGGCTCCTGGAATTATATGAATGCTATCGCAGGTATCTTAAATATTATTACCATTACTGGATGGTTTGGAATTTGTATCCGCAAAAAGACTAAGCAGGATGGTAGTATGGATATGCTATGGCCGGATATGTTATGGTTCTGGATTATTGCATACGATTTATGGAATTTCGCATATACCTACAACTGTTTACCGGCACATGCCTGGTATTGTGGCTTTGCTTTACTGTTAGCTCCAACTTTATGTGCTTTTACAGTAGGAAAAGGAGCTTGGTTGCAACACCGCGCACAGACCTTGGCGCTATGGTGTATGTTTGCACAGACCTTCCCGGCCTTTATTGATGAAGGAAAGTTTGCGGTAGCATCTACCTATAATGAAACACCGCTCTTTATCTTCAGCTTCTTAGCTCTTGTAGCTAATATCGCTGTAGTAATATACATGATTTACAAAGTGGTTAAGACAAAAAGAAATCCATATAGAAGTGAATTATACATCGATTTAAAGAAATATCAGGAAGTGAAGGCATTAGCAGAATAAACCTATACTTGCATGCTGGCACACCGAGTTGTATCAATTTTATTGTAACTGACTTTATGATAACTAGATGAATTAGCAAGCTAGTTATTTATCTTGAAAAAGAGAAGCTTCGAAGGAATATTGGCTCTTTGTCAATAGTTGGGGTGGGATTCATGGAATCCCACTCCATTACTGTATTTAGAGCTATTTTAATGTTAGGTTTCTATAATTCATGTTTTTGGGCATGCCAAATAAGCCTCTTGCCTGT
>JAEWEO010000049.1 GCA_023389295.1 Bacillota bacterium | reverse complement strand
TAAAGCCACATGGTTCCTATCATTTAATTACCATTCTTTATTTTATTCAGCTGTTGTCTGATCTCTGTAATACTTCCATAGGTTTCATCAATACCCATAAGTCTTCTTAACAGTTCTTTTTCTTCTGGATTAAGGTTAAGCTCTTTAAACCATGGTCTGTCAATTCTACTTGTTTTTTGGTAGGTTGAGTAATAGAGATGAATTAAAAAATCTCCAATATACCAGTAATCTAATTCCTTAGTATATTTATCATGATCCATTATCCTCGCAAGGCCAAAATCTATTAGTGAAAGTTCATTATTATCTTTTTTAATTACATTAGGCAGTCTGATGTCCCGATGAACAATATTGCAGCTGTGCAATATCTCAATAAAATTAAGCAGCTGCCCACATACTTCGTAAATTTCTTCACGAGTAAATTGATATCTATCCTTTCGAAGGATATCTTCATACACTTCACCTTCTATATACTCTAGTATATAGCCTTCTCTACCCTCATCTTTAAAACTTGATATAAATTTAGGAAAGTAAGGATGATGCAATTTTTTTAATATCTTTTCTTCGAAAAACAAATTGTTATTACTTTTTTTAATCATTTCATTTTTTAGTTGTTTTACAACGTATTTATTTTGCTTCTCATCAAGAGCCAAATATACTATCCCATATCGCCCCTCTCCCAATAATTGTTGAATAGTATAAATGTCTACCGTATCATTTTCATTATAATATTTGTCAACCTTACTGTTCCTTTTCTTGATATGAAGGCTCATAGTCGATACAAAACTAAAATGATCTACTAAAATGCCTGCTAAATGATCTAGAAGAAGATCTACTCATAGATCTTGATCTTTCGTTTGATCTTTCGTTTGATCTTGAATTAGAACCCATATTCGATCTACTACGTGACCTACTTCTACTACGATTTGACCAACTCATTGAACTGTCTCGTTCACCATAAAAGTTATGCCCTCTGAAAGAATCATTTCTACTAAAGCTCATACACTCACCTCTTTTTGAATAAATTAGCAATAATATAATTAATATTAAGCTATTATATCATATTCAATTTTCGACAATATGTGACTCGTTCTTTGAACTTAGAAAATTTTCTTCCATTTATTATTCTTTCAATAGAACATCAAATTTTTATAGGTTTGCTTCTCTTGATATAAACTTCTTATTCTTTGGTTTTGGTTTTGTAAGTTCATAGCTTTCCTTAATCATTCTCTTAATATCAGTTTCAGGAACTGTACCATCCAAAATAATTGAATTCCAATGTTCTTTATTCATATGATATGCAGGTACAATGGATGAAAATGCACTTCTCCAAAAATCACGCCATTCTACATCACATTTGACATTAATCCAGATATTACCCTGACGTTCATAGATGCATGCAAATGTTTTTTTGTTTTCTTTGTGTCGCATAAGAGCCCAGTTACTATCATGAAACGGATAGTCCTCCATCACATTCTTAAATGTACTGCAAAATGCTATTGCTTCTTCTTTCAATCTCATATACTCACCTACAATCCATAGATTTCATATAAACTAAGCATATCCTTATATAGTAGTTTCTTAGCTAGCAATTGAGTATGTGTCACCGATTTTGCAAAATTTTCAAGGTGATAAGCATTGTTTGATTCTTACTTCATCCCTTGGTCGGTATCCTAATTGCTGAAGGATAGATTCCTCCGCTGTAAATAGTCTGATTTGCGTTTCTAATCTTCTCCTGTTTTGACCAAATGCCTGCATAATTGCTATGGATATGGTATTGAGGGAAATCAGAGGATGAGATATCAATCCGTAATCTTGAACCTTCTTTGACTTGATAAACGATGTCCCACATTTGGATTGTGACTTCTACTACGGAACCAGGTTGATATTCCTGTCCAATATCATGGCAGATACTCGTAATAGAAGACCGAATATTATATGCCTTTCCATTTTTTCGTACTTCCATTACTTTAGCTGTAAATGCTGTGTCATCACAGTCTGATGAAACATATAGCTGAACTTTCATCTTACCACAGATACATAAAGGTTCCGATAAAGGTTTAGAGATAAAACTAAGAACATCCTGACGGTATCCGGGTTCTGGCTGATCCAAACTACCATTACTCATGATATTCTTCAGTAAGGATTCTGAGCCATGTGATATCACCGGATTTTCAGGTTCATAGAGATAGGTTGCAGATTCTATCACTTCTTGTTCTATTGTATCTAATTTACCAACTTGTCCCTTCATTTTATCATTTTGTAAATAGAACTTCTTCCAAGTTACATCCTCTACTGGCCAATTTTCCTGTTCTATCCACTTATCCGCTCCAATTTCGTAGGTACGGTATCTCGGCTTTGGAATTTTTTTCTGTTTTAACACAACATCGAACCATTCCAAAATTGCATGAACTTCGCTACCTCCCATATGCTCGGTATCACAATCCTTTAGACAAGGCATAAACCCATGATTCCACCCTCCAATATCTAACCATGAATACTTTTTGGTTTCCTTCGAAAGGTTATTCCAAGTTATCATGGAGCTTCCATGATGGTGGTCATACCATCCACTCCTTATGTACAGTGGAACAGTAACCTTGGCTGGAATATCGTAAAGTTCCTTCCACCATCCCTGCTGCCAATATGCATCCTCTCTATGAGTATTTACAATCCATTCTCTATACCAAGGAATCTTCTTGCCCCATAGTTTTTCATCCACTTCAAAATGAGGCATAAATTTGCAAGATTCTATATAATCAGCGTTTACTTTAAATCCTGCATTCTCCTTTGCCCATGAGGTAAGAACATCCTGCCGAAACATTCCTTTTTCATAGGCTGAGGTAAATCGATCCGTACCATAATGAGTCAGGCACATTCCTCTAACCTTATCCGGAACCTTATCTGCGATTGCCCAGCCAGTCAAAGCCAAATAGGAATTTCCCCAGTAACCTATGGATTCCACCCAATCTTGTTCATTCAGCCAATTCACCGTATCAAGTCCATCAGCTCTTTCATTCACATTCGGTTCCCATACTCCTTCTGATCCGCCGGTTCCTCGACAATACTGGGATACAAAAATGTAGCCTCGCTTAGCCAAATTCTCACCGTGAATTCTGGAAAATTGTTCATTATTCGGATAACAACTGCGTTCTAAGATTACCGGCATAGGCTTATCTTGTTTTACTCCAGGAGCATTACATGGCCTATAAATTGTTGTTTTAAGCTTAATTCCATCTCGCATCGGTAAAAGAACCAATTCAGTTGAAACGGTTGTGTATGTAATATTAACACCACTATTCTCATAATCATGTCTTATTTTATCTGATATGAATTTGATATAATCAAATGCTTGATTTCGATTTTCTTCACTCATTTAATATGATTACCTCCCTCTCATCGCGACAATTATAACTCCATTTCTAGCAATGCCATCCCAAGTGATTTGCCATGCTTATCCAAAGCGAGGGAGCGGGTTACACCACCGCCAAGAGTTTTATCCAGTACAAAGTTTAACGACCATAATTGATCCAGCTCATATCGAACCACTTCACCCCTACAAATTTCTTCAAAGAATTCCTTTACTTTATCACATGTAACCTTTTCTTTTATTATATGATAATCTTTTTCGCTATAGGCGATTACAGAGATATTCGATATATCGCCTTTATCACCTGTCCTTGCATGGGCAATCTCTTTCAATTTCATAATTACTCACATCCTCTCTAATTAGGAGCTTACTATCTCTTTTGTAATTTACATCCGAAAAAATTTCTTATTCCACTTAGGAAATGTAATAATTCACCTCAGCTTGAACTTCCGTTCTCGGAATAAAAATAGAACAGACGGATACTACTTGCTCAACACGTTTCGTTGCTCCTCCACCTCCAGCCGGACCGTTAGTATAAAGAGTCTCCACTTCATTTGCAATCATAGTAGCATCCCATTCCTCTTTTGTTCTCCCGCTAATTCGAAGTCGGATTTCAGAAAGTGTTCCAGCTTTTAGTGCATCCGATATTTTATCACCATATAAGGAATTTAGACCAATATAGTCACAACGATATTCCTCAAGTCTTACACCGATAATGTCCAGTCTCTTACGAACAATATCTTCTGCCAATTTTGCTCGTTCCATACAGTTACTTCCTCCATAGGAGATTTCTCCTTCTCCTATGTAACAATCTTCATAACCAATACTTACTTTTAACATGTCCGGCTTCCCATGAGAGGTAGCATGTTCTGATAATACTCTGTCCTTACCAATCTGAGTAAATGTTACCGAGGAAAAATCTGCGATAGCATCTGGTGTAAAATATTCTTTCGGATTATGAATTTCATATAGCATCTGCTCTTTACAGGTATCAGTAGTAACGAGTCCTCCAGAACCTTCTACCTTTGTGATAACAAAACATCCATCTTCATCTATTTCCACAAGAGGAAATCCTAATCGTTCCAAATTCGGAACTTCCTTATATCCGGGATCTGCATAATATCCTCCCGTTACTTGACCTGCACATTCTAACAAATGTCCAGCTAAAACCGCTTGTCCTATTCTATCCTTATCCTTATCGATATCCCATCCAAAATCGTATAATAGCGGTCCAATCACAAGAGATGGATCGGATACTCTACCTGTGATTACAATGTCTGCTCCCCCCTTGAGTGCTTCTACAATTGCATCACATCCCAAATAAGCATTTGCAGATAGGATCTTTGCATCTAAATCTTTTAGCCTCCCACCAGTCTCTAACACTTCATGCTCAGAATACTTTTCTAGATTCTCTGTGATATCATCACCCAATACATAAGCGATTTTTAATCCCTTAAGTCCAAGGCTTTGTGCAATTTCTAAGGTTTTGGTGGCTGCACTTTGTACATTGGCCGCTCCCATATTGGTAATTACTTTCACCTTCTTCTCTTTCACCAAGGGAAGTATTTTCGTCATACGATATTCTAACAAAGGATTATATCCTCGCTTATTATCTATTTGCTTTTCCTTTTGACCCAAGGCAATGGTCCGCTCCGCTAGGCATTCAAAAATAATGTAATCAAGATCTCCCTGTTCCATTAGTTCTACTGCTGGCTCAATCCGATCGCCGCCATAACCTGCTCCACTACCGATTCGAATTTTTTTCAAGACGTTGCACCTCTTTCCTTCTCTTTTATATTCATTATAGGATTGAGGGCAACAATGTGAAATAGACTTTATGATTTTTTCTAGAATTTTAGAATTGAAGTTTGTTATATAATGTTGCTAGAGAGATACCAAGCTCTTTGGCTACTGCCTTTTTGCCTTGTGTGTCGTATCCATATAGAAACATCATCTCTTCTATTTCCTTTTTTTCGAATTCTTTCACCCTTTCTTGTAGGGTTTTTTCTTGTTTCTTTTTTAATTTCTCCTTATCAATCATTGTTACAATAGAAATTGTACCAGTAATTTTATTATCCTCAATTACTGGATATACATTTGCATAATATTCTTGTTCCCCTTCTACACGGTACAGATTCTCTCTTTTTTTTCCACTACGAAGAACCTGTAGAATAACAGAACCGGGACGGATCCGTTTAATTGGTAACCCCACCACGTCCTTTAGCTCTTTTCCAATAAAATCTGCATATACTTCATTAAAATACACAATTTTTCCATCTTTGTTGCAGATTAATATCCCCTGCTGAATCGACTGAAAGATTGATTTGCTATTCATATTAAACTATACTCCTCCTACGGTTTTGCTACGGTTACCGTTTACTACGGTTGTATCACTATTATAACTTAATGATATCATAAAAATATCTGTTTGGGTCAAATATCTTACAAAACACCAACTTAAAAACAGATACCCTTTCGAGTATCTGTTCTACATAACAGCTTTATGATAGTCTTAAATCTTATCAAGATGATGCGTTAGTGGATAAAGTACCGTATCTTCTCGTTACTTCTTCTTTCGTGAACAAATGACACTCTGAAGCACAATAAAGAAGCAGAGCAAAGCAGCGCGTGTAATCTGCGGCCACCACGGATCCTGACTGCCTATTGCAGTAACGATCAGTAATACGATTCCACTTGTTAATACGCCAAATAGTGTACCAAAGATATTACCTACTCCTCCGGTAAGTAGTGTTCCACCAATAATTGAGGCAGCGATAGCATCCATCTCAAGGCCTGTTGCCTGTTGAACCGAACCGGAACGGGTGTGAAAAAGGTACAGGAACCCGCCGATACCTGCTAGTAAACCGCAGAGCAAATGGGCGTAAAATTTGGTTCTCTTGACATTTATACCAAGCATCAGGGCGCTTTGTGAATTCCCACCTACAGCATAAAAGCTACGTCCGAGTCTTGTCTTCTTAAGTAGCCAATACATTAGGAAGACTATAATTAATGCTACAATAACGCCGTATTCCAACTTTGATTGAATAAAAACACCCTTCTTATTGAAATCCCCTAGAAATGGAATTTGTACTCGTGCACCTGACAATAGCTCAAATCCTGCGTTATCAACCTGAATTTGATTAACTTCTATCAGGGCAACTAAACCTCGGCCTAAAAACATTCCTGCCAGGGTAACAATAAATGGCTGCATCTCCAAATATGCAATCAGAAATCCCTGCACAGCACCAAACACAAGACCGATTGTCAACGCCAGCACTAAGGAAGTAAAAAAGTTGAAGCCATAATTATTTAAACAAACAATACAAGCAGTACAAATAAGTGCAGTAGAACCACCTACGGATATATCAATACTGCCTGTTATCATAACAATCGAAAGTCCGCAGGCTATTACAATTAATGCAGCGTTTTCGTTGAAGAGGTTAAAAAACATCTGAATTTTACTGAAGCCTTTATCACCAAGAAAAATGATAGAGAGTATATAAATTAATATAAATAGTGTAACCGTAATCGTCAGTAGGAAAGCAGTATCAGTAAAAGCCTCTTTGCGTTTTGGTTTCCAATTCCTCATGAGCTTCCCGGACATCATAAATTTACTGTGTGCAGTATCTTGATTCTTCATACTAACCACGCTCCTTTCCATTGCCTACGGCCAATTTGGAAAATGTGACTTTTTTCCTAAAAAAGCTTTTGACTAAAGGTGTTTGAATGGCCACAAGTATGATAATTATAACTGCCTTGAAGACTGGAACAGCGTTTGTATTAACATTAAGCGTAGTCAACATCGAGGTAAGGGTCTGTATGGTATATGCTCCGATAATCGATCCAGTCATATTAAATTTACCACCGCCAAGTGAATTACCGCCCAGGGCGACAGCTAAAATAACGTCCATTTCAATACTGGGTACAATGGTATACGGATTTACCGTCTGCACCCTACTTGACTGAACGAAACCGGCAATACCGACACAAAGGCCTAAAATAACAAATGTCATAAACTTTATTAAAGCAGGGTTAAGACCGTTCAAGCTCGAGGATTTATCATTGATTCCTACCGCCCGAGTGTACAAACCAAGGTTCGTTTTTTTCAACGCAAGAAATGTTAGTGCAACAACAGTAATCGTAATGAGTATTGGCGTAGGAATAGGAAATCCCGGAATAAAGTTGCCGTAATATCCAAAGCTAGCAGCTGCCTTGGGCTTAAGTCCACCCATAGCCATTGAACCTATAGACCTTCCTGCAGTAAAGAGTATGAGTGTTGCTACCATAGGCTGTATATTAAATTTGGCAACAAGGATACCGTTAAAGACCCCACAGGCGATACCGGCAACGCAACCCAGTAAGAGTGCAACAATAATTGGAGCATGTAATTGTGCAGGCTGTGTTTCATTCCCACATAGTACTCGCATAATCACCCCGCCGACGATTGCGACTGTTGCGCCTACACTAATATCCTGACCTCTAGAAGATGCCGTAACGAGTGTCATTCCTATGGCTAGTATAACAAGCTCAGTCGCGTTATTCAGGATATTAATAATATTTCCTATCAAGACAGGATTACCGTTACTATCTCTACCCATGTTGATTTTTAGGAAGCTTGGATTTAGAAACACATTGATTAACAGCAAAAAGGCCAGAAACACTATGGGGATAAACAATCTGTGCCTTATAAATGCTTGAAGAATCGATACGGAACCATCGGTATCATGTTTGTTATTGTTTCTGGACATTTTGACTTACTCCCCCCGCTATCGTATACATTATTTTATCCTGCGTCATATCATCACCCTTTAATTCTCCAACGACATTCAAATCTCGCATAACAACTAATCTAGAACAGGTACGAAGCATCTCATCAATTTCGGATGATATAAATGTGATACTCATACCCTCTCCAGCAAGTTTTAACACTAGCTTTTGAATCTCCACCTTCGTACCAATATCAATTCCGCGTGTTGGCTCATCAAGAATAAGGTATTCCGGGTGAGTAAGAAGCCAACGAGCCAAGATTACCTTTTGCTGATTTCCTCCGGATAAGGAGTTAATGGGAGTATCCGCCGAAGCGGTTTTTATACCGAGCAACTTAATATATTCATCCGCAAAGGCTTGTGCCTGAGCCTTAGTAAAAGGCTTAAAGAAGCCTTTCATAACCTGTAGTGCAAGTATGATATTCTCTCGCACTGATAAATCTCCTATAATTCCATCCCGTTTTCGATCTTCCGAAAGATATCCAATTCCCTTCTTCATAGCTTTCTTTGGTGAAGAAATATTAACATGCTCATCTTTAATTTTTAATTCACCTTTTATCACTTTATCTGCGCCAAAAATAGCCCGCACACACTCACTACGGCCGGATCCTAGTAGTCCTGCAAAGCCCGTTACTTCACCTTTGTATGCGGTAAAATTGAACGGTTTTATTCCGGAAGTGCTGGCAAGCCCTTTCGCATCAATGATAATTTCTTTCTGGTCATCATGTTCAGATATTACTTCGTTATGTATGTTCGATAAATCTCCAAGTTCCTTGCCCATCATTTTTGCAACAAGCTCTACCTTAGGTAATTCCTTAATCTGATATTCTCCTACAAGCTCACCACCTCGCAAAACTGTAATTTTATCACATAACTCGTACACTTGATCTAGAAAATGGGTAACAAAAATGATACCTACTCCTCTATCCCTAAGTGCACGCATTAGTGTAAAAAGTTTGGCAACCTCCTGTTCATCAAGTGATGAGGTAGGCTCATCAAATATCAATACCTTGCAGTCCATATCAACCGCACGGGCGATGGCTACCATCTGCTGAACCGCTATGGAGCAATTTGATAATTGCTTTGTTGGCTTTACCGGTATTCCTAGACTCGACAGAATACTTTCTGCCCTTTTGTTACTTTTCTTCCAGTCAACAAGTAAATCATTCGTCCTGCCAATAAATAGATTTTCGGCAACCGTCAGGTTTGGGCACAATGTGATTTCTTGATAAACTGTACTTATGCCCAGTTTCTGTGCTTCCTGAGGCGATTTGATACGAACCGGCTTATCCATTCCTTTCATACAGATTTCTCCGGCATCCTTAGTATATACTCCGGTCAAAACCTTAATTAAGGTGGACTTTCCTGCACCGTTTTCACCCATCAAAGCGTGTATTTCACCTTCGCATAAAGTAAAATCCACATTCTGTAAAGCCCGTACTCCGGGAAAGCTTTTATAGATACCTCTCATTGTAAGTACTGTGTCCTGCATAATAATATATTTAAACCTCCGTTCAGGTACGATAATTGAACATTATCCGGTCATTTCTATGATTAAACAACAACGCCCACCCATACCAACCGTTTATGTTAATTTCATGCTTCGCAAGAAATTAAGTTGTCATGAATAATGACAGGTGACCTGTCACCTGTCTTCTGTAAGATAAAAGCGCGGTGCTAGAATCTGCGAACAATATTCACATACTCGGCGCCGCGCATTTAAATCAAATCTTACCTTTATTATTGACAAAAATATTAGACTTTCTGACTGATGTTGCCATCATAGGAATGAAAGCCACCTTTTTATATCAGTCCTTTCGAATCCTTTCGAATTAATAAGAACGTGCATCAACAATCTCTTGTGTGATAGTTTCACAATCAAACATTTCCTCATCAACATAAGCATTCTTTTCAACATTTTCTCCAGCTTCAAGCTGATTGATTAATTTAACAATACGAGGTCCATGAAGAGGATTACACTCTACATCAAGGTTGAATTGTCCTGCAAGAACCTTTTCAAGTGCCCATTTATTCGCATCAAAAGCGATAACCTTTACATCGCCGTCCTTACCATATGTAATACCAGCAGCATCCATTGCATCACAAGCGCCACGAGCCATGTTATCATTTTCAGCATAGATTACAGTAAACTCTGTACCACCAGCGATAAGATCTGCAACTGCCTGCTTTGCAAGAGTTTCGTCCCAACCCTTCATGTTTTGATTGAATACTATTTCCCAGCCGTTTGCAGCTGCGCCATCTTCAATTGCTTTGGAACGACCAAGTTGTGCAGAAGATCCGGTATCACCGCCAAGCACAACAATTTTATAACTATCTAGTGCCTGATCTTTTAGCCAATTAACAGCCTTATTACCTTCGGCTTCAAAATCGGAGCATACCATCGCGGTATAAAGATCTTCAGATAGCTCAAGTTTACGATCAGCCATAATAAAAGGAATTCCGGCTTCCTTCGCTGCTTTTGCTACATCTTCCCAGCCTGCTGACTGAAGTCCTAAAACAACAAGATAGTCAACCTCCTCCTGAATCAACTGCTGTGCTTGTGATATCTGTTTTGCATGATCACCTTCACCAAAAACCATTTTAATCTCAAAACCAGCTTCCTCGAAAGCTTCATTAAAGGATTTTGTATTTGCAGTTCTCCAGTCTGACTCGTTTGCATTTGTCTGAACAACACCTACCGTAACTTTTTTGTTTCCTTTTCCTGAAGTCTTACTATCTTTGTTGCCACACGCTGCAAGTGATAGAACCATTGTTAATACCAAAACGAAATAAATTAATTTTCTCATAGATATCTCCTCCTATCATTTTTCACTCAACCTATTGAGATTATTTGAATGTAGCACAAGTATATTCCAAATCCAGGAATAAAAAATACAGAAATTATTCCTGTGTTTGTAGTTATTTTTACTATGTTTTGACATCAATTGGTTTATGGTTAAGATTTCTATGAATTTGGTTTGTTTTTTTAAGGTTTAATAACTTCGGCCAACACGTTCTATTGCAGCATTTTCGGCTTCAAAAACCCTTCCGTCCACATAAGATATCTTCGGGGGCTTTTCCCCTTTTTCCAGACGTTCTATTATCTTGGCGATTAACTCTCCCTGTAGGGGATTACATTCAATATCTACATTAATTAACCCCTTTTCCATCATATCAAAGGCCTCTGATACCGCATCAAAAGAAATGATTGTGATTTCACCATCTACCCCACAGGTTAATCCAGCTTCTTGTATTGCCTCGATAGCTCCAAAGGTCATGTCATCATTTTGAGAAACCAAAACATCAATATTATCAAATTCCTTTAAATACTTCATCATCACTTCTTTGCCCTTTGCTTTGGTAAAATCACCACTATCATGTGCAAGAATGTTCCAGTTCTCATGAAGTGAAGCGATATCCTCAAACCCCTGCGAACGACCAATTTGAGCAGTTGAATTGGGATTACCCTCAAGCACAACAATATTAATAATATCCTCATCTTGTCCATGTTTTTCCTTGGCTGAGGTTTCTTCTGCTATCAATTTCTTATCTAAAGTTTTCTTTTCCTTTGAAGTATTATCATTTCTTTTTTGCTCCTTTAGATATTTTTCCAGCCACTGACCTGCCTTTACGCCTTCTGCATATTTATCGGTACCCACGCATGCGACATAAAGACTTTCATCTTCCGTATCAATCATACGATCCACGATAATAACCGGAATACCTGCTTCCTTAGCCTCCGTAAGTACCGTATCCCATCCGGTTTCCATGACCGGTGCAATTAAAATATAATCTACCTCCTGAAAAATAAAACTTCTTACATCCTTAATCTGATTCTCTTGACTCTGCCTTCCATTAGCAAAAATGAGCGAAAACCCATTTTCTTTTATTAGAGCTTTCTGGATTGATTTTGTATTAGCCGTGCGCCAGTCAGATTCAGAACCAAGCTGCGAGAAACCAACAATAATCAGATCGGAATCAATCATATCCTCTGTATTTTCAGGTTCTTTAACTTGAAGATTTTTCGACGGTCTAAGACTACAACTAGCGAGTACAATCAATCCTAGAAACAAAATCCATAAAATGAATTTAATCTTTTTGCTCACATCCTACCTCCATTGATTTATCTCTAGCGGGCTATCCCTCAATAGACATTTCATATTTTTTATCATCACCCTAGTCTTGCTGGAATTTTGATCATGATATCCGTGCCCTCTCCCTTTTTGCTTTGTATCTCTAGTCCGTACCTATTACCATAGTTTAATTTAATTCGTTTATTTACATTTGCAAGACCAAAACCGGTACTGTGCTCACTTCCTGGTACTTCAACTTCGATCCGTAGAGCTTGTAACTCCTCTTCACTCATTCCAATTCCATTATCAATGACATGGAAGCAGATGACCTCGTCTATTATTTCTCCAGTAACTGTTATTTTCCCTCTTGCCCTTAACATCTTAATACCATGGTACAGTGAATTTTCTATAAGTGGTTGCAAAGTCAGCTTCAAAATTTGATATCCATATAGTTCTTTAGGGATAATAATCTCATAGTCTAAAATATCTTTATAGCGTGACTGTTGTATCTGTAGATAACTCTTAATATGGATTTCTTCTTCACGAATCGTAATGAAATCTTTTCCCTTACTCACAACAATGCGAAAAAAGTCTGACAGAGCTACAACAATATCGATTGCTTCTTTGTTTTTATCCCCTTCAATCAACCAGATAATAGTATCTAACGTGTTGTATAAAAAATGAGGGTTGATCTGCGTTTGCAAAAGCTTTGATTCCATATACCGTAAGTTTTCCTGCTCTAACCTTATGCTTTTCACTTGCTGCTCTAGCTTAGATGCCATGTCGTTAAAGCTATCGGATAAGATTGATAATTCATCATGATTATCGCAGGTTGTCCTCGTTGTAAAGTCTCCCTTAGCTACCATGGCAGTCTTGTCGCACAACGTTCTGATTGGTTTTGTAATGCTATCTGTTACTAGAATATTAACCAATACGGATGCAATAATAATGGATGACAGTGCCACTATCATTGTCACAATCACATTGGTTACTTGCTCATTAAGGCTCTGTCTTATGGCTTCAAAATTCTGTGTTTCATAATAAATGTAATACTGGATTTCCTCCTGAAACAGCTCGGTTAAAATATAAATGTCTGATTCCAGCATTTCAATATTTTCTTCATAATGACCGGTCTGATTTAGGTTATCACGTATTTCATTAATTCTATCCTTAAGGGTTTCAAGATTGAGTAGAATACGTTTAATCCAATCAAGACTCTCTCTGCTGGAGGTTATTTCCTGCAACTTAGTAAAATTGTCTCTAGCAGCGTCAATGAGCTTATATGGATTTTTTAGATCATTATTTTCATTAATTGATTCAAATGTTTCTGCTTCCACTACAATCTTATACATACTTTCATCCATTTCCTCTTTAAAATTGAGGTTGTAGTTATTAGCTGATGTAATCCTTCGCACTATGGTATCATAAGCCGTACTATAATTATAAAGAGCTACAATCTGGTAAAGTGAAAGAATAATCATCGGTATGATGATGATAGCAGCTACCATAAATAGCTTCAGCCTTAAGGGATATTTGATTGGTTTTCCATGAATATCGTTTGTCATTCTTCACCTTTTCCCTGCAGCCTGTATTCCGACGGTGTGCAATTTTGTGTCTTTTTAAATATGTAACTGAAATAATGAGAATCCTGATATCCTACTAAAAATCCAATTTCAGTAATCCTTCTACTGGAACATCTTAAATAATCCTTTGCTTTCTCCATACGTAAATCCGTCAGATATTCAATAAAAGTCATACCAGTTTCCTGATTAAAAAGTGAACTGAAGTAATTGGGGCTAACATTAACCTTAGATGCAACCTTATCAAGCGTAAGATCGCTCATTGCAAAATTAAGATGCATGTATTCCTTTGCCTTTTCAATCAGACCGGCATATCTTCTCTGACTATTCTTATTACGTAAATCAATTGCTTCCTTCAATATTGATTTGTAAAATTCAGAGCAGTCCTCCAAGCTGGAAAGCTGATCAGTTACACTATTCATACTCTTAAGACAGTTGTCTAGCTTTTCCTTTGGATACTGAAGATTTTTAAGGAATTTCATGATAGCTGAATATCCATCCATTATAATATATTGCCTGAAAAGGGCTGAACTCATAGCACTCGAACTGAAGCCATCAAAATAGCTATCTACAAATTCATCTACATCTGCAACGGTTCCTCTCTTCAAGAAATCCTCCAGTAAATTCCTATCAAGCTTCTCAAGATTCAATTCACTAACACTAATCCGATTTCCTATTTGCGACTTAATATTGCGGACGTCATTATAAGATAGGAACTGATCTCTGTTTTCAAAATAACGTAAAGAAAAAGCACTATTAGCATCTAGATAGGACTTATGTAAGTCACGGACACGATGAACACACCGACCAATTCCCCCAAAATAATGTACCTTCTCGCTACAGATGCCAATTAGTAAATTACATAATTCCTGGGTCAACTCATTAATTTGTAATTCAGTTTCTCCCAGAAGAATAAAAGCCCAGCCATCCATACCACGTTCAAATGCTTTTATATTAGGGAACTTCATTAGTTCTTGCATCATTCTTGCTTCACATTGTACTATTTCATTGGAATATTCATACATGTCCTCCTGTACTTTGAATTGAAACAGCAAAACACAAAAAACACTTGCCACCATATCAATTCCAAGTTCCTCTTCCTGTTCAATAATTTGTGAAAGAGACATTTTTCCGCTTACTAACGCATTAAAAAAATCCTTTCTTTTTTCTCCCTGTTTCTGGTAAACCAAAAGCTGATACTGCTCCAGTAATTGTTTTTCCTTCCGTTCCTTTTCAATTGCTGCAGCTGCATTTTTTACGGCAGCCATAAGTTTATTCGATGTTACTGGTTTTAGCAGATATTCGCTGACGCCAATATCTATTGCTTGTTGTGCATATCCAAAATCACTATATCCGCTTATAATAATTATTTTCAGCTGAGGCATATCTTTCTTTAATAATTTACTTAATTCAAGTCCATCCATGAACGGCATTTTTATATCTGTTATCAGAATATCCGGCTGTTCCCTTTTAATCATCGGATATGCCAATTCACCGTCACTTTCATCCCCGACAATCTTAAATCCCTCATCATCCCATTGAATTTTGTTCTTAATACCTTCTCGTATTACAATTTCATCTTCCACCAAAAAGACCTTATACATATTTGCCTCCATGTTCTGAGAATGAATGCTTGCATAATAAATTTTCAGTATCTGTATTTATAATCAGGTCGGGGTTCTAGTATAATGTTTCATAAACTTTTATGGTTTATATTGGTAATAAAGTAATCATACCATAGTTTTTTGTTATTTAATATATTTTTTTC
>JAEWEO010000037.1 GCA_023389295.1 Bacillota bacterium | reverse complement strand
CTCTTAAGAATTCCGGATTAGACACTATATCAAACTCAATCGTTTCGTTACGTTTGTTAATTTCACTTTGTATTATTTCACGTACTATTTTTCCTGTTCCTATAGGAACTGTGGATTTATCTACAATTACTTTGTAATTGTTTATAAACCTTCCAATGTCAGTAGCAACCTTATATACATAGGACAGATCAGCACTTCCATTTTCATTCGGTGGTGTTCCAACAGCAATAAAAATTACCTCTGCATCCTTAACTGCATATTCTAAATTCGTTGAAAATTCAAGTTTCTTATTCTTACTATTCTTTACTAATAATTCTTCTAGTCCAGGTTCATAAATAGGGCATTTTTCACTTTTTAAGCACTCAATTTTGGTTGCATCATTATCAACGCAAATCACTTTATTTCCAAATTCACTTAATAAAACACCACTTACTAACCCTACATAACCTGTTCCTATAATAGTAATCCTCTTCATATATATGTCCCTTTTCTATTTGTAAAATGCGAAATCAAAGATATTACCCTTAAGATTGACTTTAAATCCTATTATAAAGAAAACAACTTTCTAATCCTCGCTTCTGCTTCTTCCAAATCACTTATTTCATCAATATCAACATTATACTCCTTAGGGATTATAATGGGAGACTGATTGTCGTTAAAACTAACGTAACCGGCCATGATATCAGAGATATAATTAATATATATCATTCCATTTACTTTATAGTATTTGGGCAGGTCTTGTCGCCTTACCGTAGAATCCACCTGCAATATTCTATCTAAATGTCCTAATTTATTTACTGTTCTCATTAAAATCGGATGCTCCTCAACCTCTGAAACTGCAACTGCAGAAGTTTGCTGCTCATCGATAAATCTTTTTAGAGCATCATCAATCATATAGCTACGCCTTAAAGGAGAAGTGGGTTGTAGTAGTACCAGGATATCAAATCCTCTCTCTACTAATCCATGATTTTCAACTTCATATTTTAACACATCATAAAGTATGGCTGTGTCATTGGATAAATTAGTCGGACGTAATCCCTTTGTATACGCACCATACTCCCTAGCTATCTTTATGATATGCTCTGAATCCGTGGAAACAATAACATCATCCATAAGAGTAGATTTCTTGGCCTCAATTATGCTGTGTGCTATTAAAGGCAATCCGTTTAGCAAAATTACATTTTTATTAGGGATGCCTTTACTTCCCTTTCTGGCTGGTATGATAGCGGCAATTTTTTTATCCTTATACATGAGCAATCACTCCACATCGATAAATTTCTTTTGTATCTCACATTTCCATATATCATTCCCTTTTAGAATTTCCATGAAACGCATACTACTTTTTCCATCACCGTATTCACTTTGTCCATCCACTAAAAACTCTCTTGTTTTATCAATGTCCTTAATACAGCTTAAAATCTCATCTTTTGCTTCTTCAGAATGTACTATGCCTTTTGACCTACTACTATATCTACCGTTCTGTCTTGATCCGATATCAATTGCAGGCACCTGATAGATACCGGCTTCTCTTATTCCTGCGCTTGAATTACCTATCATAAACTTAGCGTGTTTTAACATTGATAAAAAGTACTCAAATTTAATGGAAGGATATATTTTTATATTCGTACATTTGCTAAATCTCTTATATTCATTTAATATATCCGAAGACCCGTTGTCATTGTTTGGATATATCACTATGTAATTCCTACTACTCTCTATGACAGCATCTACTACTTCTTTAATTTTTTCTTTCATCTGCTCCACTTCTGTTGTAACCGGATGATACATCAGAACCGCATAGTCATCAAATGGTATACCATACCTTTCTTTCACTTTATCTATCCCCGGAAGTTGGTTCGAGAGCATGATATCAATATCAGGAGAGCCAATTATGTATACATTGCTCGTTTCTTCTCCCAATTGAATTAATCTTTTTTTTGCCTCTTCATTTGCTACAAAATGAATATGTGAAAATTTTGATATTGCATGCCTTATGGATTCATCAATGGTACCTGATACCTCGCCCCCTTCCACATGGGCGACTCGAATGTTATTGAGTGCTCCAACAATAGCACCGGCTAAGGCTTCCACTCTATCTCCGTGAACGACAATTAAGTCCACCTTATATTCATTAACATAATTGCTTATGCCTAAGATAGTATTACTAAGAACCAGATCCATGCTTGTACTATCGGTCTGGTTGATGTATTTATACAGGTTACCAAATCCATCTTTCTCTAATTCCAAATGAGTTGAGCCATACTTGGATAGCATATGCATTCCTGTAACAAATATTTGCAATTCGTAATCCTCTAAATTAAGTACTTCTTTCATTAGAGGTTTTATTTTTCCATAGTCGGCACGAGTCCCTGTAACAAATAACACTTTTTTCATTACTCGAACTCCTTCCATTTCAAATGGTGATCCTTTGGCATGTCAATAAGAGTTTTTTTACCTAATAACTCCTCATAGAATTCTGCCTTAATCTCACCGGTTCCCGGTCTCTTCACCCATACATTATCCTTACTTAGAACTTCACCTTTTTTAATCTCTTTTATTGTAACTACGGTAGCAAAGGCAAAATCAATCGTTACCTGTTCTTCTTTTGCAGCTTCCTTTTTTCCACCGCGCATTTTGCGAATTTCCTCGGATCCTTTGATCAATTCTGACATCTCCGTCGGATCCATTGAATTAATAATATCAGGCCCAACACGGTCCTTTGAATCCGTAAAATGACGTTCCAGAATACAAGCTCCTAAGGCTGTCGCTGCTAAACAGGCATTATTATTCAAAGTATGATCCGATAGTCCGATTACTGCGTTAGGAAATGCTTCTTTTAATTCTAACATTCCTCCCAGACGAACAAGCTCTGGCGGAGTGGGATATAAATTCGTAGTATGAAGTAATGCATAAGGTACCTGGTAGCTTTCTATAATATCTACCGCTTTCTTAACACTCGCTACATCATTCATTCCGGTAGATAGAATCATCGGCTTACCAAAGGATGCTATATGTTTGATAAGTGGATAGTTATTGCATTCACCCGAACCTATTTTATAAGCCGGTACATCCCATTTATTCAAGCGATCCGCCGCTGCTCTGGAAAAAGGAGTTGATATAAATATCATTCCCTGCTGTTCCACATATTTTTTTAATTCCAGTTCCTCTTCCTCTGATAATGCAGCCTCTGCCATAATCTCATAAATAGATTTATCTGAATTCCCCGGAATAACCTTCTTTGCTTCCAGAGACATCTCATCCTCTATCACGTGTGTTTGATGCTTAACGATTTCTGCGCCGGCTCTCTTCGCTGCATCTACCATTTCTTTAGCAATTTTAAAACTCCCGTTATGATTGATACCAATCTCTGCTATTACTAAGGGTGGAAACTCCTCTCCAACATAACGATTACCTATCTTGAATTTGTTCATGTTAACCTCCGGATCAATAGTTTATGTTTAGGTAATTGCGAGACTCTATAGTTTTTGTAATTATATCGACAATACTTTATGTTAGCAAAAAGGTATGTAACATTCTACATACCTCCGTATACTATATTTAAAGATCGAATATGGCTTCGTCCAGATACTTCTTTGTGAAATCCGCCGCCTCTATAACAGCCTGATAGATTGCCTTCGATTTATAGAAGGTAGAGCGATTATTTTCTTTTTCATCCTCTGTAAAAATTAATATTTCAGAAAGATATTGTGCTGTTTTAGCTGTAACAAAAGAATCAATCAACCCGTATATTTTTTGTTCCATTATATATGAGTTTATTTTACTTAACTTCTTTAGACTTTTGTCACCATTAAAAGTAAATCTTTCATTTTTTTGTGATTTAAGTAGTTGGTTACATACCTTAACAGCGTTCTGAGCTTTCTCTTTTATTCTCATAATAATAGAAATCTGCTCTTCTATATAGTCTTTGATGAGCTCCATATCATCTTTTGAAAATATATTAAAGTCACAATTGATAGGATCAAAAGAGCTCTGACAATATTTTTCTAACACTTCACCAAAAGGCATATGAACAGTACCCTTAATTTTTGCTCCCGATTTCTTTACATCAATAACTTCAATATCGGGATTCAGTTTAATAAAATCCTGATAGCGTGTTATAAATTCTTTCCAGTCATATCTTGATTTAACTTGATTTCCATCCAGTCCTTCAACAAAAACATCTGCATTAGAATCTAACTGATCCGTTTCACCTCCGGCATGACTTGCATTATTATGGTAAGCCAAATCCTGTCCTACTAATACAATTCTTTGAAATCCTAGTTTCACACAGGCACTATAAGCCACAATGGCAACGGAACCGCTGGTAATAAGATTTGGGGATATCTTCTTTGTTCTATGATAGACTTCTTCACTAAAGGAATCACTCGTGCAGAATATTTTTTTCCCTTTATGCTTTACTAGGATATCATGATTTGATTCAAAATAACAAATTAAAGGAACTGTCACATCTTCTCGCTTTGAAAAATGTTTCATTTGTTTCTTAGGATCTAATGTTACAACAAAATCTGGTTCAACATCTTGATCCAGTAGATAATCCAGTATTCGGTCTACAGCAAAAATTATCGCTTTCCCTTTACTTCTCTTTAAATATTCAATATTTTCTTCTACTGACGGGCCAGCCGCAACTACAATTGCCGGCACATCTTTTGGAATTACCTTCATTAAATCTATAAGTGAGATGCTTTCTGACAGAAAACACATATTTTTCAATGTATTATAAATATTTTTTTCACCAAAAGCTATCGTTGAATTAACATTCACAAGTGCTGTTGTAAGACTTTCTTTTATTTCTCTATAAAAGCGAACACAGCTTTCCATAAATAATTTATCATAATTAGGACTTATGCATTGTTGCTGTGTTTTTATATTTGTCAAATTAATTAATTGTAATAAGATAAGATGAAACTCAAAATCATTGATTCCTTCGATTGCAAAAAAAACTCTGTTATCCTCAAAAAGTTCTGTCAAATCATAATTATGCATTACAAAATCAAAGATAGGGTAGGAAGGCTCGTAAATAATCAAAAAATCATTTTCATGCATTTTTTCCATAATTGCTTTTGCAAAAGCACCGTTACCTAATCCAAACAAGGATATGATGTTATTATCATTTTGGAATTTAAACTGGTCAGCCCATTTTTTTGCTTCCGCAGTAGGGTTATAAAGGCTATTCATTCGGTATTCTATGGATGCACTTGTAACAACTAAAACACTCTCATCATTCCTTGCCCTAATATTTTTAATTTCTTCCGGTCTGTTTATGATATTCGCTGTATCATCCAAATCTTTTATCTTTAGATATAAATCCATATGGTGCTTCTTTAAACTCTCTATATTAAGATTATATCGTTCCATCCATCCACTTAGCTCCTATTAATTATAACTATCTCTTTTAACTTTATTTATAAAACTTCTATTATTTTGTTCAATAATTCCTTCAAATCATATTCAAATATATCGGAAAAGAGTAAGGTGTCATTGTTTTCTAATGTAGCTAGGGCTTGATTTAGTACATCTACTAGTGCAGTTTCATCGATTCCGATTTCGTTATCGGCTTTTTTGTATTCATCTATTTCATTAATTCGAATACCAATTACTGTTAATAAACTTTGCAATTGTTGGTATCCTTCTTCTGGTTTATTCTGATAAAATAATTGTGTTGTTTCACTAATTAATTCTAATGTTTCCATTAACTTTTGTTTCAACATAAAGTTATTTCCCCCATTTACAAAAAAAGGACCGACTAAAGGTCAGTCCTTTTTTGAAGTATTATTACTGTAGTAATGACAATACACCTTGTGTTGACTGGTTAGCCTGAGCAAGCATAGACTGAGCAGCCTGCTGTAGAATGTTACTCTTTGAGTATTTCACCATTTCTTTTGCCATATCAACGTCACGTACTCGAGATTCAGCTGCTTGTAAGTTTTCAGCAGTATTATCTGCATTCGCAATCGTATGCTCTAATCTGTTCTGAACAGCACCAAGAGAGGATCTCTGGTTAGATACTTTAGTAATAGCACTATTAATTGTAGTGATAGCTTTTGTAGCCAAACTAGCTTGTGACATCTTTTTATCAACTTTTTCTAGGTCTGTAGCTAACTTGGCAGCTCGCATATCACCTATCTTAAGTTCAATAAACTGACCACTATTTGCACCAACTTGGAATTTCAATGCATCAGTAGCCACTGAGAATGTCCCGCTCATAAGAGTCTTAGTATTAAACTCTGTCGACGTAGCAATACGATCAATCTCCTCAGTTAACTGTGTAAGCTCGCTGGCGATAGCAT
>JAEWEO010000206.1 GCA_023389295.1 Bacillota bacterium | reverse complement strand
ACTATGAAATAGCTTGAGCCTGATTTAATCTGCGGTATAATCCTTCTTGTTCTATTAATTCTTTGTGTGTGCCACTTTGTACGATTTTACCCTCTTCAAGTACCAATATCATGTCAGCATTTTGAATTGTTGATAAGCGATGGGCTATGGCAATGACCGTTCTGGTTCCTGCGAGATCCGCAATTGCATTCTGTATTTCTCTTTCTGTTTCAACATCGACAGAAGCGGTTGCTTCATCAAGAATAATAATCGGTGCTTTACGTAGGATTGCACGTGCGATGGCGATACGCTGCTTTTGACCACCGGATAAGCGCATACCACGTTCACCTACCTGGGTGTCGTACTGATTTGGCATATCCATAATATTATCATGGATTCTTGCAGCCTTTGCAGCAGCAATTATTTCATTTTGGTCGGCCTTTGGATCGGCATAACCAATATTTTCAGCAATGGTACCGTTAAATAAAAAGGTATCCTGAAGGACAGGGGCAATGTTTTTTCTTAAACTTTGCAGAGTTACATTTTTGATGTCAATACCATCAATTAAGATACGGCCATGGCTTGGGTCATAAAAGCGGGATATTAGTTGAGTTAAGGTTGTTTTACCTACACCGGTCGGACCAACTAAAGCTACCATCTGACCTGGCTTACAGGAGAAATTGATGTCTCTGACAACCGGAACATTCTCTTCGTATTGAAAATCAACATTGTCAAACATAATGCTTCCTTGTACTTGTGTAAGTTCCTTAGCATCAGGAGCGTTTGCTATATCGTTTGGTGTATCTAAGATTGCCATTACACGTTCTGCACAGGCATAGGAATGCTGAATATCTTCCAAGGTTTTCGCAAGACTTGTGATGGGTGCATAGAACAGGGAGAGATAAAGTAGAAAGGCTACAATATCTGACACGGAAAGTTCACCGGCAAAAGCAAGAATACCTCCAACGCCCACGACAATAACAGTTCCGCTAGAAGATAAAAACTCAACACTAGGATGAAAGATAGAGCTTAAATTTAAAGCATGAAGCGTTGCTTTGGTATACGCTTTTGCACCTTTTGAGACTTCTTCCTGTTCATATTTTTCCTGACCAAAGGCTTGAATTTCATGAATTCCAGAGAAGTTATCCTGTAATTTAGCATTTAATTTAGCAAGAGATTTCTGCGAGATTATAAAGTTTGGACGTATTTTAGTTGAGAAGATCCATCCCGAAACAAGAATTAGAGGAATAGGAATGCAAGTGAGTAAAGCTAATTTTGCATTGATACCTAGTAATATAATCATAACTCCTAGAACGGTAACAATGTTTGTAACCATATCGGGGATAATATGAGCATATAAAAGTTCAAAGGTAGCGGTATCATTGACAACCCTACTCATCAACTCTCCAGTTTGTTTGTCATGAAAGAAATTCATGGATAAATCCTGTATCTTGCTATATAAACGTACTCGAAGATCTTCCACGAGATTCCAAGCAGCTTTATGAGCTAGATAATTACTTATATACCGGAAAACGATGCGAAGGACATATAAGAGGATGAGGATCAAGGTTAGTTTGGTTAACTGCTGTGACCAATCCTCACCTTTGCCCTGTTCTACTAAGGCTGTCATGGAAGAAAGCAGCTTGGGAGCTGTTAGGTTAATAAGTGTCAATGAAAAAGTTGAAAGAATAGCAATTATGTAGAGTGCCTTGTACCTAATTGCTTCTTTACTGAGTCTAAATAATAATTTCATGTCTAATTTCTCCGTCGTGCAAGGGAGAAACTTCACCTCCTTGTAATCATGAGGAATCATTAATACTGCAAAAGATCACCTCTATGTGTGTATAATCTATAGTCGCACTTAGATTATTCTACTATAGGTTATCAGAAATGTCTTGCTTTTTTTCGATTTATTAAAATTTATTACACTTTCATTAACTGTATATTTTACCTGATATAACACATACTAATTGAAATTATTTGAAATGGTGGTGATGAAATGAAGAAAAACAACTTATTTCCTCCGACAGCGCAAAGAGTCTTTCTTCGAACAGATCCTCAAGCGAATGCTGAAATCAGAAATCAAACGATACAAAATCTGAATCTTTATAAAAATTGTGATGAAGCTGCAATCGGAGATCGTATTAAAAAATTAAATCAAGAATGGGATACGGAGCGCTTTATAGAAGTGAAAGCATCTATCCTCATTTTTCTTAGTTCTTATCTGGGAATAAAAATGAGTCGTAGCTGGTTTTTATTTACAGGTGCAGTTGCTGTCTTTATGATGCAACATGCCATCTTTGGTTGGTGCCCTTCCCTACCCTTGATTCGTAGATGGGGTGTACGCACTTGTGAAGAAATCAATGAAGAAAAGACTGCCTTAAAGACGATGAGAGGGGATTTTAAAGAGCCTTGCAATACTGCTTTAGATGCTTTGGCTATGGCTGAAAAACAGTAAGTATGTAAATGGATCAGAAAAGGAATAAAGAATATGTATTGTATAAATAAACTGATACATCCGGATATTTTTCAGGGAAAGAACAAGAGGAAGAAATATTTTGAAGGTTGGTATTTCAAAATTGTAGATGAGAAAGCAGAAAAAGCCTATGCGATTATCCCTGGAGTCTCAATTGGAGAGTGGGATACTCATGCTTTTATTCAGGTTCTTGATTCGGATAATAACGTGAGCTATTTTCACTATGAGTTGCGTGATTTTCAATACGATGATCAAAAATTCGAGATCATGATCGGTGACAATTATTTTTCGCAAAGTAGAATCCGTCTCAATTTGGTCGGCAATAATATTAGTCTACTAGGAGATCTGTATTTTTTTAATATTATGGAGTATCCAAGAAACTTTTTTTGTCCTGGGGTTATGGGGCCTTTTCTTTTCATACCGTGGATGGAATGTTATCATGATATCGTAAATATTCAACATGATATTGTTGGACATTTAAAGATCAGCGGTAAGAACGTTGATTTTACCGGAGGAATTGGCTATATAGAGAAGGATTGGGGACGCTCCATGCCACAATCTTGGATTTGGTGTGAATCCAATCATTTTCAACCGGATGATGTATCGATATCTCTGAGTGTGGCAAAAATTCCTTGTCTTATTGGAAGTTTCACCGGCTTTATCACAATGTTTCGCTACAAGGATCGTATCTTTATGTTCACAACCTATTCCGGAGCCTGGGTTAGCAGATGCATTCAGAATAAGAATAAAATAAGAATAACCTTTAAAGATTGTCGGTTTCGTTTGGATGTAAGCATTACTTATTCGCAGGGCGGTAGCATACGTGGTCCGGTAAATGGGCAAATGAGTAGAAGTGTGATTGAAAGCATTGGCGCTGTAATAAAAGTAAGGTTTTCGGATCGTACCGGGCGTGTATTATATGAAGGAATAGGAACGAATGCCGGGTTTGAATTAATGGAGTAGTATAGATACCAAATTTGTAGATGGTAGGCAAGAATAGAGCACCTTTACAGTAGATTTTCTATTGTTTTAGGTGCTCTATTCGTACAGCTAGAATAAATCCAATTATAATCTACGTTCGTAGATGGAAATATTGGTTTTGTTCACTTCATAAGTTCCGGTATCCGTATATTTAACAACTTTTTTATTCTGGAAGACATCGATAAGGATCTCAAGAGCCATGGTAACCCAGGTAAAGGCTCTCTGTGAGATCGCGGCTTTGATTTTACCTTCTTTAATTAAATCTGCCACATCCCTTCTTAAGTCTACCGTTATGATTTCATAATTTAATCGATTCTTTCCTACATATTCAGCCAAGGCAACACCCCAAGCGCCGTTTGTCGCATAGAAGGTCTTGGCATTAGGATAATTCACTTGCAAGGATGTGAAAATTTTATTTAGTTGATCATCAGTTGGAGTGCTTAATACCTTAATTGGATGAACCTTTATGTTTGAGTTCTTTGTCAATTCTTCAATAAATCCATCCGCACGTTTTTCAATGGAGGATACCTTGACATCACTCCACTGATTCACAAATACTTCTCCTTGATTATTCATTAACTGTTTGATTGTCTTGGCAGCATTTTTACCTAATTCAATGCTATTTGTTTCAATCAAAGATTCATAAGGAACGCCGTCGAAGGAGGAATTAATGAAGATGATCTTAATTCCCTTTTCTGTGGCTTTTTTAAGTGCAGCTTGAATTTCAGGACTGTCAATGGGGCTTATGATAATAGCATCGAAGCTTCTTGCTGTAAAATCATTGATTGCGTTAAGCATATCAGTAACGCCATTTTCTCTATTTTTAGGTGCAAAGAATTCGATATAGAAGTTTAAGGCTTTTGCCGTTTTTTTTCCTTCGTTTCTTGCAGGAACCCAGAAAGGGTCATCAATATCAAAGATTGCCGCAATTCTTTTTTGACGTTTTGCAACATGATTGGTCTTAATCTTCGAGGAGTTTTTGGATATGGTTTCAACCTTGGTATGTAAATCCTGAGCCATCTTAAAGATGATATTCGCGGTACTGCTTTGTGCTATGGTTAAGGAGGCTACTTCCTCTGTAGTTGCGGAGGATTCCTCTATTACAGAAGCGATACTGCAAAAGGAATCAATAAGACGCTCCTTTTCCTCAGAAAGCTCTTTTACTTCACTATAGAACTCCTGTTGGCTGTTAACAAAACCATCCACATAGGTATTGATTTGTTCAAAGGATTGGATAACTTCAGTTACAGCAGAAGCTTGGTTACTAAAGGTTTCCTTAGAGCCATCCACCACACTTCTTAAATGGCTAAGCTGTTGGTTAATTTCAGTGATATTTTCATTTATGGTAATGCTGGCTTCACGGCTACGTTCAGCAAGTTTTCTTACTTCATTAGCAACAACTGCAAAGCCCTTACCTGCATCCCCAGCTCTAGCAGCTTCAATTGAGGCGTTTAAGGATAGAAGATTGGTCTGGCTTGCAATATCATAGAGAACCTTAGTAATCTCATTGATTGCTTTGGTTTTATCTAGTAAGGTGTAAATCTCAGTAGTAATTGCGCTATTGGCTTCGAAGTTCTTGGTTTGATGTTCAGAAAGATTCTCTACAGCTACTTTACCATGGTTACTTACATTACCCATCTCGTGAGCAGAATCAATGAGTTTTTTGGAACGATCACTCATGGTCGTAATTTTATCTGCGATGATATCTGCAACGGATTGGCAGGTAGCAATTTCCTCCGTTTGACTTTGAGCACCTTGTGCTATGAACTCAGCAGCCATTCGAACGTTGTTAGAGGAATCTACCAATCCATCAACCACACCCTCCATTTGATCTGAGATGAGCTTGATATTTTCAAAATCCTCATTAAACTCTTCAAAATACTTCTTATAGTTCGCATGCAATGATAAATAATTACCACCGATTTTATCAGCGGATGCATTCAAATCCTCAGTAAAATTAAAATCAAGCATCTTATCAATAACTTGCTTATCCATATTACTTGTCTTTCGTAAGTTCATATTTACACCTCTTTATGATTTGTTGTAATGAAAAAATAGGTATTGATATAAAATTAACATTTCCTTTATTATATAACTTTTACCATGGTTTTACAATAATAGCGTTGCAATAATTTGGAGAAAGATGAAGGAAAGAATAGAAAATATTCCATTGGCATGAAAGGATATGACATTTTTATTAATTAGCAGATTTGCTATGATTAGAATGTAGTTCTTTCATAGGTTAATCCGTAGATAGAAGTTCATTATCTACAGAAGCGAAAGATAATTATATTGATACATGCAATGCATGGTGAGGAGGTAGCAATGAGATTTAGTAATGGATGTTGGATGCATAAGGAGGGGACGGAAGTGTTTTCTCCTGCAGAAGTGTATTTTACAAAGCAGGAGGGGAATTTCGTAAAGCTTTGTGCTCCTACTCATAAGATTAATCATAGGGGAGATACGTTAGGGGGACCAAATCTTACAATAAGAATATCAGCACCGGCACCAGAGGTGCTTCGTATTAGAGCCGACCATTATATGGGGGTATTGAAGAAGGGCCCGGATTTTGAGCTAGAGATGGATGAAAATAACCATCTTACTGTAGAAGAACAAGAGAATATGCTTATCCTTCATAGCGGTAGTCTGCGTCTTGAGATTAACAAGGACAATTGGAAGATGGTTTTCTATCGTGGTAATGAGAAAATCACGGATAGCGGTTGGAGAGATCTCGCTTATGTGAAGACCGATTGGAAGGGCTTAGCCTATGATGATGGTGGCAAGCATGACACCTATATGAGAGAGCGTCTTTCTCTTAGCGTAGGGGAATTAATCTATGGTATGGGAGAGCGTTTTACTCCATTTGTTAAAAATGGTCAGACGGTAGATATCTGGAACGAAGATGGTGGAACCTCTACCGATCAATCTTATAAGAATATTCCCTTCTATATCTCTAATCGAGGTTATGGAGTATATGTGAATCATCCTGAGAAGGTTTCTTTTGAGGTTAGTTCCGAAATGGTTAAGAAGGTACAGTTCTCAGTAGAAGGAGAGGGTCTCGATTACTTTATCATTAACGGACCTTCCATGAAGGAAGTATTAAAGCGTTATACGGATTTAACCGGTAAACCTTCCTTACCTCCGGCTTGGACCTTTGGTTTATGGCTTTCCACTTCCTTCACAACCAATTATGATGAAGCAACGGTTAGCAGCTTTGTTGATGGAATGTTAGAAAGAGGAATTCCGTTAAAGGTATTTCATTTTGACTGTTTTTGGATGAAAGACTTCCATTGGAGTAACTTTATCTGGGATTCCAGAGTGTTCCCGGACCCTGCAGGTATGCTAAAACGCTTAAAGGCTAAGGGGCTAAAGATCTGTGTATGGATTAATAGCTATATTGGACAGGAATCTGAACTATTTGAGGAAGGCGTTAAAGGTGGATATTTCATTAAGCGCCCGAATGGTGATGTATGGCAATGGGATATGTGGCAGCCGGGTATGGCTATTGTAGACTTTACAAACCCAGAGGCTTGCAAATGGTTCTCAGATAAGCTAGAAGCACTTCTTGATCTGGGCGTTGATTGCTTTAAGACAGACTTTGGCGAGAGAATTCCTACAGATGCAGTATATCATGATGGCTCCGATCCGATGAAAATGCATAATTATTATACTTATTTATATAACAAAGTAGTATTTGAGTTATTGGAAAGAAAGCGGGGCAAAGGTGAAGCGGTATTATTTGCTAGAAGCGCCACCGTTGGCGGTCAAAAGTTCCCGGTTCATTGGGGTGGAGATTGTTGGTCAGACTATGAGTCTATGGCAGAAAGCTTACGCGGGGGATTGTCTTTGACCATGTCCGGTTTTGGTTACTGGAGTCACGATATTGGAGGGTTTGAGAGCACCTCTACACCGGATGTATATAAACGTTGGTGTGCCTTTGGATTACTTTCCACACATTCCCGTCTGCATGGAAGTTCTTCCTACCGTGTACCGTGGGCTTATGATGAGGAATCAGTTGATGTTGTAAGATTTTTTGCTAGATTAAAGGCTTCCTTCATGCCTTATCTCTATCGCAATGCAATTGAAACCTCAAGGGATGGCATTCCGTCCATGAGAAGTATGGTTATGGAATTTAGTGAAGATCCTACCTGTGCTTACCTAGATAAGCAATATATGCTAGGTGACTCTATGTTGGTTGCCCCAATATTTAATGAAGATGGAATTGCAAATTATTATTTACCGGAGGGCAATTGGACAAATTTCCTTACAGGTGAAGTAAAACAAGGAAGTCGTTGGTACAAAGAGAAGCATGGTTATCTAAGTATTCCGCTAATGGTTAGAGAAGGAAGTATCATTGCAGTAGGTGCAAAGGATGAGGATGCGGTATATGATTATGCAGATAATGTAACATTAAAAGTATTTGAGTTACTAGAGAATACTCCTGCCACCACCGTTGTATATAACGAGAAAGCACAAGTAGCCTTAAAGGCTGAAATAGTTAAGTTTGCTAAGACAATTACTATTGATGTTGATACAACAAAGAATTATAAAGTAGTATTGGTGAATAATACTGGTATTAACTCCGTAGAAAACGGAAGCTTTATAGTAGAGGGTAATGATACGGTAATTACGGCAAATGGTAGTGGTAGGATTGCTTGCCACTTATCATAATCATAAATTGTATGGATCAAAGGTAAAAAAGGGTAATTAATGAATAAATAAAATAAATAGAGAAAGAAAATAGCATCGGTCCTAGAAACTGATGCTATTTCTCGTGCAAAAGGAAAGTAATTAAAGTGAACAATAAGGTTATTTCATTCTAAAGTTTTACTTAGATAATGGGAACCTAAAGAAATTGCAAGTGTTTCTTATAATTGTGTAAAGTATTCCCATAGCTCGTTTGCAATTTCCTCCGCCAAACCAAGATCATATAGAAGTTGCAATAAACCAAAACGGTTTCTTAATTCTTTTGCTACCAGAAAGCTATTTACGAAGGTGGTTTTATCTATTCCAATGGAGATCGGATTAGAAGGAGCCTTCAAAGAATCTAAATAGCCACGGATGGTATCAGCAGTAGGTAATTGTCGTATCATATTTGTTACTTCATTCCAGTTATCCTGTAGAGCTGTGATTCTAGTTATCACAGCTTCCGGCCTATTCTTTCCTATGTCATTTTCCAAAGTAATGACGGATTCGGCAGCGAGTGAGTAAGTATCCCTCATTAGCGTTTCCCAGTTTTGCTTCGAATAGGTAGCTGCTTTTTCTTTAGCCTGATTAAAATCGATCTTCTTAGTTAGAAGGAGTTCGTAAGCCTTAATGACTGCTACAGTACCAATACCTACTTTGGTTCCATGTAGGACGGGCTTTTTACCATCAAACAAATACATCATTTCCCAGTAGTGAGAAAGATGATGTTCACTTCCGGAGGCAGGTCTTGAATTACCAACGTAGCTCATGGCAATACCTGTAAGAACCAGGGCCTCCATAATACTCTTAATCGCATGAGGATCTCTATTTGCGGCATGATCTATATTTGATACAACTGTATTCATGGATTTTCTCACGATGTTTTCTACTGTCTGACAGTAATATTCACCGGTAATCAAATGAGCAATTTTCCAATCACAGAGACAAGTATATTTACCTAAGATATCACCGATACCGGAGGCAATCATCTTAATCGGTGCATCTTTGAGTAGATTAGTATCAGCAATAATCCCAAATGGTACGTGTGCTTCGAAGGTGGTTTTCATATGATTTACGATCAAAGGAGCCACATTGGAAGCATAGCCATCCATAGAGGGCGCGGTCGCTATGATTAGATAAGGTAGCTTTAGTTGATAGCTAATAAAACGGCTAAGGTCATTTATGGTACCGCTTCCGATTGCTATGATATGATCACAGGTACGATCAAAATTTATCAATATCTCGCCAAGCGTTTTCTCATCCGGTGTTGGTTCCGGCATCGGTATTTGATAGGAGGTAAAGGCATGACCTGCATTATGTAAGATTTGTTCGAGTTTTTCGCCCGTTAGCTCATATGTTGTAGAATCAAAAATAAGAAATGACTTATGAAAATCATTCTTACTTAAAAGCTTTGGCAATTCATGAAGGGCCTCCTCACAAATTAAAACATGTTTCGTTGATGCAGAATGTTCTTTCCCACATTCGCAGTCAAGAGTTTTATTTAAATAATCTGCCATTGTATAATCTTTTAAATCAATCATGGAAATCACCTTTCTTATTCTGACATATCCATATTTTATCATAGGATGGAGCAAGCAACAATGACATTATCAAAACAATCCTATGCATATAAAAATAATATGATAAAAAAATTAAGGAAATGTTTTGTAATATTGTCACATACTTTAAGTAGAGGCTATGGTATAACAAGATTACAGTTAAAGTAGAGGAGAGAAGATTATGCTATCATTTTTTAAAGGAATTCAAAATTCTGTTCACGTGGTTGAACTGGATAATATACTGGAGGATATTTCACTGATTGATATCAGAGAGCCTTACGAATATGTAAAAGGTAGTATTAAAACGGCTAAAAATATTCCTATGGGACAGTTACTTACGGCACCTGCAAAATACCTAAAGAAGGAGAAGCAATACCATATAATGTGTCAATCCGGTGGAAGAAGTATGAATG
>JAEWEO010000082.1 GCA_023389295.1 Bacillota bacterium | reverse complement strand
AACCATACCAGGACCACCTGTAGCTAAGATGATATCTGCACTCTTCATAACTTCGTTCGTTAACTCTAATGAAGGAACGTCAATCCAACCGATGATTCCAGCTGGTGCACCTGCTTCTACTGCTGCATCAAGTACAACTTTAGCTGCTGCGATTGTAGAATTCTTAGCACGTGGATGTGGGCTGATGATGATTGCGTTTCTTGTCTTTAAAGCGATTAATGTTTTGAAAATTGCTGTTGAAGTTGGATTAGTAGTTGGGATAACTGCTGCAATTAAACCAATAGGTTCAGCAATTTTCTTGATTCCAAAACTAGTATCTTCTTCTATAACACCACAAGTTTTCGTGTCTTTGTAAGCGTTATAAATATATTCAGCTGCGTAGTGGTTTTTAATAACTTTATCTTCAACAATACCCATACCAGTTTCTTCAACTGCCATTTTAGCAAGTGGTACTCTTTGTTTGTTAGCAGCTGTTGCAGCAGCTAAGAAAATCTTATCTACCTGTTCTTGAGTGTATGTTGCGAATATTTTTTGAGCTTCTCTAATCTCATTCATTTTTGCAACTAATGCATCAACGCTGTCAACTAAACCAGTTGCTTGTACTGTAGTTTGTTCTTCTTTTTTTGCCATTACGTTTATCCTCCTAATTTTGAAATCTTCCTAATATCAGTAGGTTCCCCCTCTGATACGGCTTCATGGATATAATTTTAACTACTCTAAATAAAATATGTGATATAATGGTATTTTATTTTTTCGTTATTCACTAAATCATAACGTTAAAATATTAACAATTTTGTTTCTGTTGAGATATTGTTTATCTTTTAACAATCTCTATTTTATATTGTTGTTAATTATTTGTCAATGTACACATTAATCAAAAAATCGATAATTTTTTTAATTTTTTAGTCATTATAACAAATTCCCTTTTTTTGGTCTAGATGTTTTCCATGTTCTGTTAATATAACCATGAAAATCCTATTACTGTTAGCAATATTGCACAAAAAAAGAAGAACAATACACATTCACCTGTCTTCTTGCTCTTCTTTTCATTATTCAAATCCTCTTTAAAATACTACCTTTGTTACTTCAATAAATATACTTAAATATCCCCGTATATATTAGTCTATACGATCCACAACCACCTTCAAATAGTACAAATACATTCAAATACATTCAAATACTATAACTTCCTTCAAATACAGTCTCTGCCGGCCCCCGCATTGATACCATATTATTTGATTCATTCCAGTCAACCGTTAGTATCCCACCGTCAAGTACTACGTCTACTCTCCTATCTGTGTAGCCGTTCAATATACTAGCCACCACACTTGCACATGCTCCAGTACCACAAGCAAGAGTAATACCTGTTCCACGTTCCCAAACTCTCATACGGATAATATTATTCGTAATTACTTCAACAAATTCTACATTTGTTTTCTTCGGAAACATCGGATGCGTCTCTATCTTTGGACCAATTTCTTCAAGTTTTACGTCTCTAATGTCTTCAACAAATATTACAGTATGTGGGTTTCCCATAGAGACACACGTGATATTGTATTTCTCTCCATTAATTTCTATTTCTTCGCATTTTGTTATCTCTTTATCAGATTCTACTGGTATTTTTGTTGATTGTAGCTTCGGTTGCCCCATCTCCACTGTCACCATTTTAACAATTTTATCGTCTACTTCTAAGAAAAGACGTTTTACTCCTGACAATGTCTCAATAAGAATATCCGTTTTTTCTGTCAATTTATTATCATATACGTACTTTGCTACACACCGGATTCCGTTCCCACACATTTCTGCTCTTGAACCATCGGCATTGTATATATCCATCTTAAAGTCTGCAACATCAGATTGTTTAATTAAAATCAAACCATCTGCACCTATACCATAATGTTTTCTACTCATCTGCACTGCTAACTGCTTTGGATTATCAACGGCATCATTAATGGCATTAATGTATATGTAGTCGTTTCCAAGTCCGTGCATCTTAGTAAACCTCATACATCTACAACCTTTAGTTTCGATTATTCTATGTTTATGCTGAAAGGTACATGAAGATACTATCTTTTTATGTTTTAAAAATACTCGTTTGTGATATAGCATATTATAAGAGTTCTCATACATAAATCTCTATATAAATTCAGAAATAAAATTAATATGGAATATTAATCCAAAATTCCAATGACATTTTAAGCTATTTGTTATATAATACTATCTAACTCGCAACTTGGAAACTTAAGTTGTTTAAAGTAATTCTTATATATTATCACCGGAAATTAATTTAGTTGAAATGATAATAAAGTTGGACAAATTTATGGAGGAAATATGAAAACAATTAATAATGTACCATTAATCTATTGGATCGGGGGTTCAACTTGTGCAGGGAAAACAACAATTTCCAACGCCCTTGCTGCAAATTATGGATTAACAATTTACCACTGTGATGATTTTATAGGAAAACATACCGAAAAATCGAACCCACAAGAACAACCAAATTTAAACAAAATATCGAATGCTAGTTGGAATGATATTCTTAGTATGAATGTTGAAGAATATTTAGATTGGGCTACGAGTTCATTCAGCGAGGAATTTGGAATGATTTTAGAAGATTTGAATAAACTATCTGCTGATAAGCCGATCTTAGTTGAAGGTATTAATTTACTCCCCAAGCTTATTAAGGAAGTGATAACCAATATTGGTCAAGCAATATGGCTAGTAGCAGATGAAACATTCTATAAAAAACATCAAATGAAAAGACAAGAATTGTTTGAAAGATTAAAAGAATGTTCAAATCAAGAACAAGCATTACAAAATTATATGGATAATGATTTGGCATTTGGTAAATATATTTTAAATGATGCCAAAAAGCTTGATTTGAAAGTAATAGAAATAGTAAACGGGAGTGATATTAAGAATTATATTGAACTCATCTCTATGCATTTCAATTTAGTTTAACAGGGTAGGAATATAATTGATCTAGCGCCAATTTGAACTCTATCAAATTGGCACCGTTTATCTATCTTAATATTTCCTTATATACTCTCAAAACATTCTTATAACATATTGCCTCTATCTCTGTAGAGCTAAAACCTGCCTTCTCTAGGCCTTCTACTAACTTCTTCATATACGACGCGTCTTTGATCTCTAACTCACCTTCTATACCATCAAAATCTGTCCCTAAGCCAATACACTCTATTCCACCTATCTTCTTTATATGTTTAATGTGATTAATTATGTATTCGATACTAGTATAAGCTTCTCTTTCTTCATCTAGTGGTACTTCGTCAATGAAATAAGGATAAAAATTGATTCCTGTTACCCCACCCCTTTCAGATAATCTGCGTATCATATCATCTGTTAGGTTTCTACAGTGATTACAACAGTGCATAGCATTGGAGTGACTTGCAACAAATGGTTTCTTAGTATATCTCAGCACATCATAAAAACCAGCATCTGATAAGTGTGATACATCGATTATCATACCTAGTCTCTCCATCTCTTCTACAAAAGATATTCCAAACTCTGTTAAGCCGTCAATTGTATTACGAGATTTCATATCCGATGTTTTACCTTCCTCATAATGAAAATTCGGGTATCCAATTCCATTCTCATAATTCCATGTAAGAGTAATCATCCTTACTCCTAAACGATAGAATGTTCGCAAAAACTCCAATTTTCCTTCTGCTTCTCCACCTTCTTCTATTGTCAATAATGCAGATATCTTGCCTTGCTTTTCATTATTGATAATATCCTCATAGGTACGTACAACACCTATAGATTCCTTGTTTGCTTCCATCTCCTGATAGAAGTAGTCTATATACTTAATGCTATCTTCAAACATCTTCTCATGCTTCTTAAGCGATTGAAAGATTGCAAAGTTTTGAAGCATATAGTTTCCTTTTCTTAGCTTCCCAATATCAATGTGCATGGAATTACTACGTAACGTATCTTTACTTCCATCTTTCACTCTTTGATCATATAGTCCGGTAATTGTATCGCAATGCATATCTATTAACTTAATCATATAACACTCCTTTATTTTAGGTGTAAGGCACATTTTGTTTTATAAATCATTTAACTTAGAATGATTAATGGTATAACTTAAGTATCACATTAGTCAGAATTCTCTAATCCACTCTTTGTATACCGATTACTACCATTCCATAGAATCCATTCTTCATATCCAGCATCGTATACACCTTGTATCTGTTCTTTAATTTCATTTGCTCCGTATTTTTGATGTTGTTTTACCCAGGTGGCAGTAAA
>JAEWEO010000060.1 GCA_023389295.1 Bacillota bacterium | reverse complement strand
GCTTGAATGAAGTACGTAGTGGTACATAAGGTCCTAAAATACAGGACCTAAGTACCAACGACTTCATACAGTTGCGCATCGAACGAGCTACTATATCACTTTTATTCAAGTTAACTTATGTGCAATTTGACGATGCTATATTCAAAGTTGACCTTTTGACACCCCAATCTTAGTAACAAAAGAGGACAAAAAGAAAAGAACCTATGCTTCACATAAGTTCTTTCTTTTTAAGCGCGAGACGGGATTCGAACAAATCCCCGCACACAAATATACTGATAATTAGGAGGTTTGCGGCTTCTGTTTACAAATAGTATTTCCAATAATAATCATTAGAATTATTGTGCCTAATATTCCCCACGGGTTTAACCATGATATAGCCGAAGGTAATTCCGCATTATAAAGTACAATTAAAGCTATAATGCCTGTGATAACACCAAAACCACCACCAACTGTCTTGCTTAAAGTATTTATATTATATTTGCTTTTTTCTCCTTTATTTGCTGTATTGTAACCAGCTATAAGAAAAGGAGCCTTGCCCATAAATATTGCAATAGAGATAATGGCAAGTATTGCTACAATAATCCATGCTACCCATGTAGGTATGTTCATATTTATCATCCTCACATTCTTTTCATATAAATTAGTTTGATAAAGCCGCTTATTACAATTTGGCACATAGCCACAATAATTAGTGTATAGAAAATGGTAATATTAAAGTACCCTGCAATAATTCCTGATATTATCATCAGGATTGATAAAACAGGTACGATTGGTAAGCCAGCTTTACATTTAATTGTTTTGAATCTTTCATCATTCTCTTTGTTGCATTCCAATTTCAGCTTGTTATCGTCTTTTAAAATATTATTGTATTTAATTATATTTAATGAAGACAGAATACATATAGCCGCTAACGCTCCCCCTTGAAATTCAAATACTGTCATATTTTTTAGTGTTTCAGATGCAAAGAATACATCATATACTCCAACCAAAGCAGTAATGAGTGAAAGTGCCGAAAGCCATAATATTCTTGATTGTAATTTTTTTCTGAATTGTTCCATTATCTAACCCCTCCATCAATCATCTAATTGAGAAAAATCAAATACTTCTTCTATTGACATATTGAAATAATGAGCAATCTTATATGCCAAAGGTAAAGATGCTACATACTTTTCAACTTCAATAGAAGTAATGGTTTGTCGAGTAACGCCAACAGCTAAAGCAAGTTCTTCTTGCGAAATTCTTTTTTCTTTTCGCAATTCGGCAATTCTTGTTTTCATTTATATCCTCCTTGCAATGTTTGCTTTGCAATAAAAGTATAGTATACTTTGCATGTGTTGTCAAGTGAACTTTGCAAACAATAGCAAAATAATGGAAGATTCAAAACCAAGTCTGCTAAGGACTATATTATTGATTTTCTGAATAATGATAAAAATTAATGCGAAGGCAATATATTATGCGAGAAGAAATGATTTAATAAAACAGAGGAATACTTCTTAATCATTAATTTCGATAACGAAATCACAGTGGGTTTTCTACGTTTCTATGAAGGCTCACTGTGTTTTGTGTAATCATATTACTTGGGTATAGGAAATTCATATAATACCCACAGAGAAAAATGATAGAACATACAAAATATACAAAATAGTTGTATTCGAAACGTAGAACGATGTATAATATTACCATCTAATTTAACATGTGATGACATCAATATATTGAATAGGAAAATGAGAATGGATAAAAATGAAATTGTACTATTTAAAGATGAAAATGTAGAATTGCAAGTTCCAGTTACACCGGAGCAAGATACTGTGTGGCTAACACAGGAACAAATGTCTGAGCTCTTTGATACGGCACGTTCTTCCATTGCTTATCATATTGGAAAAGTATTCAAAGAAGGTGAGATTGATAAAAGTACTTCTGTCGAAATTTTCGACAGAAGTATAAATGCAGCATCACGACCTCCTATGTATTATAATCTTGATGTGATTATTTCGGTAGGTTACCGTGTAAAATCAAAAAGAGGTATAGCATTTCGTAAATGGGCAAATTCGGTTTTGAATAGTTACATAAGTTGTATTTCGTAACCAAAAATCACAGTTTTACTGATGGAAATAAGAGAATAGCTGCCACAATGTTTTTGCATTTTCTTGAAAGAAATGATGCTCTTTTAATTAATGGTGAGAAAACTATTGATGATTATACATTGGTAGCACTTACAATCCTGATTGCTGAATCCAGACCGGAGGAAAAGGAAATGATGGTTAGTGTCGTCATGAATTGTATCAAGAATTGAAGCTCTAACGATAGCATGATTAAGCAGATATATTAATTGACTGGTAAAATGAGCATTCATGGTGTATGAAGAAAAATAACAGTTATTTAAACTATGAAATTCCTTACTTTTTTAGGTAGGGAATTTTTGAGTTTTACTCGAATGTTACTGTTAGTAATTGGTATGAGTAACTAAGGATAATGTTCTTTATAAATATTCATAAATTTCAACTACAAATGTCACAAACTGATCACATTAATGGTTATATATGTAAGAATTATAATTCTAAGAAAAACATAGAGAGGAGGATGTTACGATGGATGACCAGCAACTGGAACAGATCATATACCAAGTAAAGAATGGAGATCTACAACAATTCACCCGGGTCATTGAATGTTACCAGAAGCCATTGTATCACTATATCTATTGTATCGTAAATTGTACTCAGGACGCTGAAGACATTGTACAGGATACATTTTTAATGGCTATCAGGAAGATTAGTCAATACAAGTCAGACACCAAGTTCTCTGCATGGATATATCGAATAGCACGCAACATGGCATACAATTATATTAAAAAACGGAAGAGAATTTTATTATTCGATTGTTTGGATATTACGACTATGCTAGAAGAGCGCAATTCTACGTTGATGTCTGTAAATGACATACAGCACAGGATGAATGAGGTTTTTCAACGTATGACCTTTCAGGAGAAAAATATAATGGTCCTTCGTGTTTATGAGGAGAAGTCATATGAAGAAATCGCGTACATCATGAAGATCAGTCAAAGTACTTGTCGAAAGAAATATGAACGTGCCCGTAAAAAGTTTATTGAATTATATCAGGATGATGATAAGGAGGAATATAGATATGGACGTAGAGAAGAACTTAAAAATGTATTTTGAGCAACAAATAAACACGATTCCTGATGATATTGATTTTCGGAATATTAAGATAGAAAATATAAAAATGCCAAAAAGAAATCATATTCCCACAAAGCTTGTTATTGTTATGGTTTTATTGGTTAGCATGGCAGGTACCAGTATTGTTTATGGTGATTCAATTGTGACCTACATTAAAAAATTGAGTTTTTTTCATTCAAATGGTGATGTTGCTTGGTCAATTGACACAGAAAAGGATGATGGCACTTATAAAGATATTGTAGATGCAACATATGATCAATTACATCTTGCTCCAGGGCAAGCGGTAGCAATCTATGCAGTAGAGGATAATCCTAATAAGGTTATAGTCAGTCTACAAGAACCGTTGGTTTTTCTAGATATAAATGAGCTAAATTCGTATAAAATCAATTCCTTAGATTATGCTTTTGAACCGGAATTACTTGAAAAATATGAATTCCATGAGGGAAAAGTTACCTTTGATACTATACTCCCAAACAATTACACGGATCTTATGCTAGACGAAGCTCAAACTACAGGCAAAAGTGTTATCGTGAAGGAATTAGAATCATCTTCAAATATTCTCTCAATTGTCGTAGAGTACTATAGTAAAGAGAACTTAGAAGAGTCCCCTGTATTTACTGTTCAGATTATGAAGTGGATTGGTGATAAAGTAATTGAAACTAGTAATGGAGATGGCATGCCTACAAATAATTATGAGAAAATAATGCTTGATGAATCCGAAGTTCTTTATTCGGAGTTATCCGGACGGAAAGATATTTCATGGGTTGATTCTGGATTTGATTATACTATTTCATCAACTCAAGAAACAATGACCAAAGATGAACTTTTAAATATTACGAAAGCGCTTACACTGAAGTAATATGGTATTAAAACTTCATACCATTGCGTAGCAAAGCGCGAAGAAGCCAGAATGTTACGGGATCTGGAGGAGAATATAAGATTGTCCGACAAAGGATACTTTCAAGAAGTTTCCAAGTCATGGACAGACAGTTCAGCCGAGAATTACGCAAACAGCACCTTCCAAGGTTATCTATGGTATCTGAGTCGCTATTTACTACCGGTATTTGAAGACAAGTATATGGATGAGATTGAACCGAAGCATCTGCAGATATTCGTGAATGAATTGAGCAAGCAATATTCGGCAGAAACGGTGAACAAGAACATCAATATATTGTCGAATATCTTCCAGCATGCAGTAACGCTTCAATTAAAGTGTTGCAATCAATCTGTATTCGGACAAGATTTTTGCATGAGGAAGTATCATAAAAATTCAAGTACTTTGATAATTCTCACTTTGACAATATAAGACCTTCCGAAACTCGGAAAGCCTTGATTTTACTGGTTTTGTTATAAGCATGAGACGGGATTCAAACCCGAACAATTCTTTGAAAGTACGATAGAAAGGAGCTTTCCAACACGTCTATTTTAATTGTACTCAAAAGTGTACTCAATTAATTTGTAACTTATAAACAAAGCGGATTAACTTTGCTTCATCTCATAATCTAACCATTTACTATTTTACTATTTGATAAAAATCTTTCATTAATTTATTTGATATTTCTAATGCCTCAGCTCTATTATTTGCTGGAGCAGAAACCATTAAACCATCTATAGGAGTCCAAGTCTTTTAAAGATGAAAAAGAACGCTTAATACAAGCTCTGGATGAAGAATTAAATGAAAATCCGGATAACACAACTCCTTTAGCTGTAAAGCTGATCTTTCAACTAGGTACAAGAATTGGGGAGACTGTTGCTACTATGTGGGATGATATCGAAGGAGATTCTATACATATCCAAAGAATGGAAGCAAGTGACAATGATTTCGAGATGGTGAATAATGAAATATCATTTACAAAGCCAAGAAATGTTATTGTAAATCATCTTAAGCGAAAAAATGAAACTGAGGACAGATTCCTTTATTTAACACCGGAAGCCCAAAGAATTCTGAGGCAGGTTAAAGAAGTAAATGATAGGATGAAGTATCCCGAAGAAGCATATATTTTTCGAAATAAAGAAGGACGAACTACAAGACGCCAAATTGCCTATTGCATTGAAAAAGCCTGTGCAAAGATTGGAATGCCTGTAAAATTAGCCCACGATATTCGCAGAACAGTAGCATCTGTATTATTTAGTAATGGAGTTCCTCTAGATGAAATACGACGTTTTCTAGGGCATAAAGATGAGAGAACAACGCTTGGCTACATTTACAATCCATATCAAGATGAAGAGACAAAAAAGCTATATGATAAGGCTTTATCAGTTTAAAATTCACTGTACTCAAGTGTACTCAAATTATAGTAAAAGAAAAACACGCAAGTCCTTATTCTGTAAGGATTTGCGTGTTACCATGTTAAGCGCGAGACGGGATTCGAACCCGCGACCCTCGCCTTGGCAAGGCGATACTCCACCACTGAGCCACTCGCGCATATTTTGTTGAGCTGTTTCGTACAAGAGATATAATATAATATAACCAGTACTTTTGTCAAGAGTAGATTTATAAAATATAAATTAATTTCTTAAACAATTTATAAAATATTATGTAAACCTAGTCATACAGCTACATTTTTATTATATGCGTTAAGCAGAGTGACAAGAAGTTTTTATTAATAAATTTTTTTCGCATCTTTTGGTAAGACAGATACATCTTTTAAATATTTTAGACTATTCTTTGCCTCCAGTTCATCATAGGGAAGGTTCATATGTAGCGATACTTCCTTAGCTGTATTATGAAATAAATCACACATTACAAATACAGAAGTCCAGATATTTTTGATATTAGCAGAAGAGTAGGTATTTAAGTATGATTCCCAGACCTCCTTATCTAACCAACGATACATATACTTACCTGACTTACCAATACTGACTCGAAAGTTATTCTCATAGCCAATCTTCCAACTTAAGAGGCGTAATAATTTCGGTCTTATAATATCATTGATCATATCCATTACGTAGGGAATCTCTTCTCGCCATAATCCTTTTGCTACGTTGTTAAGACACCACCAGAATTCATTGCAGGTATTCAAGAATTGCTCCTGAGAGGGAGGCTTAACCCAA
>JAEWEO010000288.1 GCA_023389295.1 Bacillota bacterium | reverse complement strand
TACCATATGCAAGGTGGCAAGAAAATAAGACTTTCCCAGCCACAGCAGCTTATGGCACAAGAGCGAACCATAATTGAGGAAGCATATGCCGGAGACATTATCGGTGTTTTTGATCCGGGTATTTTCTCCATCGGTGATACTCTTTGTTCCCAAGATCAAAAATTTACTTACGAAGGTATTCCGACCTTTTCACCGGAGCACTTTGCAAAGATTCGCCAGGTTGACACCATGAAGAGAAAACAGTTTCTCAAAGGCATTTCACAGATTGCCCAAGAAGGAGCAATCCAAATATTTCAAGAATACAACACCGGTATGGAGGAGATTATTGTTGGAGTTGTAGGTGTGCTGCAATTTGACGTACTGAAATTCCGTTTGGAATCCGAGTATGGTGTTGAAATTCGAATGGAGCCTTTGGCTTATGAATATATTCGTTGGATTGAAAATAAGAATATTGATGTAAGTAAATTGAGCGTATCCTCTGATACGAAGAAAATTAAAGACTTAAAGGGCAATCCGCTGTTATTATTTGTGAATCGCTGGAGTATTCAAATGGCACTAGAACGTAATAAGGATCTCGTATTATCCGAGTTTGGTAAGAATTAAAGATGCCCTGAAATAGATAATAACCTAATGTGTCTACGTTATTTGCTTTTGTCAATAGCGTAGACACAATTAAGTTAACTCTATTCATTCCAATTCATTTATTCCCTCGGTATGCCTAATGAAAGGTTACATTTCCTATATTAATAAATCTCTCTTTCTGCAAGTTTATAATCTGCTATGGAGAGTTTTCGGATGATGTCAATGTGATAGGGACACTTTGGCGTACATAGTCCACATTTCGTACACTTATCTGCTTTTACCTCTAATTTGTCATATAGATTCTTAGCCATGTCTTTATTATCAAACCAAAAACGCAGACGCTCCTTTAATGCATAATCGGATGCGTTGGTAACTCTTGCATCCGCCATCTGACGGTCAAAGTAACCTTCGTATTGAAAGATCTTTGTGATGGGGATATCTTCCGGACATACCAAGCATTCATTACATTGACGGCAAACATAGTCACCTAATTCAGGAGCATTTGCATAGAGTTGTTGTATTTCCTCCTCAGCCATAGGAGTAAATTCTTCGGCAAAGGATAAATCCAAATCTAACATCTCTTTGTTATTAATGCCTGCTACTACAATGGAAACCGGCTGGCTAAAAGCATAACGAAAAGCTTCCTTAGCAGATCTCCATAGAAGTCCGTCTGCAACCGGCTTCATTAAAATGACGGCGCTACCTTTTTCCTTAGCCAAGGGGAGAAGCTCCTCCTGAATTTCAGGGAAATTAAAATGATCGTAATAATTGATGGTGGTCATGACAGCGTCAAAGGGATATTCCTTTAAAGCTCTAATTAGCACATCCGGTTGGCCGTGCATGGAAATACCGATGTGGTGTATTTTTCCTTCTTTTTTTGCTTCCAAAGCGCCTTCCAAAGCACCTCCGGGGGCAAGAATTTGATCAAGATCCTTCCCAGTACCAACGGCATGCATGATAAAAAGATCGATGTAGTCGGTACGTAGGTTAGAAAGACTTTGCTTTAGTGATGCTAAGCATCCCTCTTTTGATCTTTCTCCGGTCTTTGTAGCAAGTATGTATTCTTTACGCCTTTCGGATACACATAATCCGATTTTTCTCTCAGACTCTCCATTTCCGTAGGAAGCGGCTGTTTCAATATAATTGCCGCCAGCATCAAGATACCTGTTTAGTAAATAATTAGCCTCAGCCACAGGGATTTCTAACAGATGAAAGCCTCCAAAGCCAAGGAGAGAAGTGTATAACCCCGTATTACCAAATGCTCTTTTTTCCATAAGTACCTCCTAAGTTTATAAATTTTACCTTCTAAAGATAGATTACCACAAATGTTTCAAATGGACAATTATTCCCTATAGCTTATTAGTACTAAATTTAAATAGAACGAAAAAGAACTATTGATTTACTGAAATATTCATCATATGATACATCTATAGAGAAAGAGTCATTCTAATTTGATGTTCCTTGAGGTTGAACTTTATTTATGATTGATTACGTAATTTGGAAGGAGGTTTTTCAATGGGATGTTTAGGTAATTTAATTTGGTTTATTTGTGGTGGTTTTATTAGCGGTATTACATGGCTCGCAGCAGGCTTATTATGGTGTATTACCATAATTGGAATACCCATTGGTATGCAGTGTTTTAAATTTGCCGAAGTAAGCTTCTTTCCTTTTGGAAAAGAAATAAGATATGGTGGTGGCGCAGGCTCCTTTTTATTAAATATCTTATGGCTTATTATAACAGGGATACCAATCGCTTTAGAATCAGTTATACTTGGGGGAATTTTGTGCATAACGATCATTGGAATTCCCTTTGGTTTGCAGCATTTTAAAATAGCAAAGCTTGCCTTAATGCCCTTTGGAGCCAGTATAGAAAGAAGTTGAGGACTTAGATGACAAAGAATAAACCCATGAAGGGTATCGTAGAACTTGATATCCATCATATGAATGCCTATCAGGCAAAAGTGGCAATTGATACCGGGCTAAAAAGAGCAAATCAAAGTATCTATCGTATTCGAATTATACATGGCTACCATAGTGGTACCACATTAAAAGAGCTGATTGCCAAGGAATATAGTAAACATCAAAATGTGATTAGGTTGGAACAAGGCCAAAATGAAGGTATCACAGAGTTGGTCTTAAGAGAATTATAAAACGAATACACGAATAAAACGAATACAAGGAATAAAACGAATGCAAGGAATACAAGCGGATAGGAGATTAAGATGTCAAAGCTATTTCAAAAATATCAAATAAAGAATTTGGAATTAAAAAACAGGATTGTTATGGCGCCCATGTGTATGTATAGCGCAGATTTAGATGGTAATGCAAACGATTGGCATTTTACTCATTATACTTCAAGAGCGATTGGAGGAGTAGGGTTAATTCTTATGGAGGCTACCGGTGTAGAGAGCAGAGGTCGAATCTCTGATCATGATCTTGGCATATGGAAGGATGAGCATATCGAGGGACTTCGTCGAATTGTAACTGCATGTCATGAGTTTGGAGCAAAAGTAGGGATTCAGTTGGCTCATGCCGGTAGAAAATCAGAGGTATCATCGGAACTTTCCATAGCACCCAGTCCCATAGCCTTTGACGAAAATTATCGAGTCCCAAAAGAGATGACGAATGAGGATATAAAAGATGTTATTATGGCTTTTGGACAGGCGGCTAACAGAGCAGAAAAGGCCGGATTTGATGTAATTGAGCTACATGGAGCTCATGGTTATCTAATTAATGAATTTCTATCACCACTCACAAATCATAGAACAGATGAATATGGTGGAAGTATCTCAAACAGAGCAAGGTTTCTAAAAGAGATACTAATAGAAGTGCGAAAGTTTTGGCCAAAGGAAAAGCCTATCATTGTAAGAGTATCAGCAGAGGAATATGATCCGGCGGGCAATCACGACAGTACCATTGCAGAATTATTAAAAGAAGTTGTTCAAGATGGAATTGATATAATTAATGTAAGCTCTGGTGGAGTGGTTAATGCCAGCATGAAGGTTTTTTCGGGATATCAGGTTAGGTTTGCCGAAAACCTTAGAAATGCACTCGAGGCTCCCGTAATTGCCGGAGGACTTATTACATCACCTATGATGGCTGAGGAAATCTTACAAAATGAACGAGCTGACCTGGTATTTATCGGAAGAGAACTACTTCGTAATCCCTACTGGCCCATGGAGGCAGCAAAGGATTTAAGAGAGGTACCCGACTGGCCGAAGCAGTATGAAAGAGCTGCCAAATAATCGAATAAATTTGAAAGACCCTTTGCGGTTATTTAGATTACCCCTTTGATAGAAGAAATAATTCTACCAAAGGGGTTTGATATGCTTTTTATAGTTGCCTGGATTTTTTCTTACTAAGGAATAAAAAGGATGCAACCATTGCAGTAGCTACAAACACAAAGAGAGCAAAAAACCGATAGGCTGATCTTAATCCGAGCCCATCCACCAGATATCCGCCAACGATGTTACCGATAATACTGCCGACTCCGGTTTGAATAATGGCTAAGATGCTTTGTCCCTGCGACTGTTTTGCCGGTTTTACATGATTACTAATAAAAATGGAAATACTGTAATAAATACTCATAAAAGTCATTCCATGAAGTAGTTGAGAAACGATGAGAAATGGAAGACTTTCTCCGGTTACAGTTAATATGCGTAGTCCTACAAGAAAACAAGATATTAGGGTGATCTTCATGGAGCTACACTTTTTTAAGAGGTGATTAATTAAAAACAGAACAGGAATTTCACTAAAAGCAGCGAAACAGTTAATTACTCCAATGGTTCCCTCGGTGTAGCCTAATTTAATCATGTAAACACTTAAAAAGGAATATTGAAAACTGAGGCCTATTTGACTGATACAAGCAAAAGCAAGGAGAAAAAATATCTGCTTAGAGTCAAATATATTAAGAAGATTGAAGCGCTCTTTAAAGGAGGGCTTTTCTATGTAAACATTAACTTCCGCCGTTTTGACTTCAGGATCTTCCTTTGGAAGCAGTACAACGACGAGAAACAAGATTAGATATCCGACAAATCCCATTGCAAATTGCCATGAGGGATTCCTTTTTACAATCATGCCTGAGAAGATAACCATAATTGTATATCCAATGGTACCACCCAAACGAATTTTGGAAAAATCAAATTGATATCTTCGAGCCTTACGAAGTACAAGGGCGTCACTTAAGGGAATGATAGAAGTGCTAAATAAGGATAAGAGTATGGTTGCGAGGAAAAAAGTAAAGAAGGAAGTGCCAATATAATAGCTTAATATGGAAAGGGCACAACCGAGTATAACAACGGAAAGAATTTCTTTCCTTTTTCCTGTCTTATCACTAAGAAAAGCCCAAAATGGCTGAATAAAGATAGCTGCCAGGGGACCAATGGTAACAAGCACACCTATTTCAATTGCATTCATCCCTGACCTCATATAGTACGAGGTCAAGTAAGGAGTATAGAGAGAAATTGTGAGGTAAATGAATACATTGATAAGAAAAAGATGAAGACCTGTTTTATTCAGTTTACTAAGCTTCATTAAAATCTCCTTACCTACCAGATTGGTAAAAACATGCTGGATTAATCATACACATGGAAAAAATAGTTGTCAATATATATCATCCGTTTATCTAAAAAATTAGAGAAAAATAGGAATTTTATGAAAAAAATAAATTTTTCTGCAGTGGAAATTCAAATTATAAATTTGCTGATCTTAAACTATAGAGTATAATTCTGTATTTCTCAATATTGACAGCCAAAAGATTGACGGTATAATTAAGATAAACAAAAAATAACCTTAAGAATACCCAGGATGCTTTTCACATAGCCTTTAAGAAGGAGATAATACATATGAATATCAATTTTTTTATGCCAACGAAAGTGATTATGGCGCAAGATTGCATTCAGAATAATGCTACTCTACTAGGAGAGTTAGGAAGTAAGGCGCTCATTGTTACTGGTGCAAATTCAGCTAAAAACAACGGATCTTTGCAGGATATAACAAAAGCATTAGAAGCGATGGATCTTCCATTTATCCTATATGATAAAGTTATGGCAAACCCTACGGTAGCTATTGTGTATGAAGGCGCGAGGCTTGCCAAGGAACATCAGGTGGATTTTGTCATTGGTATTGGTGGTGGATCTCCAATGGACGCAGCGAAAGCAATCGCATTAGTTGCAGGCTCCGATATACCGGAGGAGGAGTTTTTTTTGGGTAATTATAAAGATAAGGCGCTACCTATCGCTTTAGTACCTACTACAGCAGGAACCGGATCGGAGGTTACACCTTATTCCATACTAACGAACATCAAATTACAGACAAAAACTAGTATTGCAACACCACTCATTTTTCCAAAGTTGGCACTACTGGATGCCAAGTATATGAGAAATCTATCAATGTCTACAACGATTCATACTGCACTTGATGCTTTATCCCACGCCATTGAAGGTATGCTTAGTGTGAGAGCTACGGATATTAGTAATATTATTGCGACTGAAAGTATTAAGAAGATAGTACCCTGTCTGCGTTTTCTGTCTCCTGAGAAGGACCAGGACATTTCAGGTCTTACCATAGATATCAGGGAAAAATTACTCTATGGTTCTATGCTTGCGGGGATTGTAATTAGTCATACCGGCACCACAGTGGTACACTCCATGGGTTATTCTCTAACCTACTTTAAAAACATCGATCATGGCAGAGCAAATGCACTATTGTTGCCAAGCTTTGTAAGATTTTTTATGAAAAGTGATCCAGATACCGTGAAACGGATCTTAAATGCCATGGGACTGGAAACGATCGATGAATTTGAAGCCACTTTTTTAAGATTAATCGGTGAAAGAGAACAGGTTACCGAACTTGAACTAGAACGTTACGCGGGCATTGCAATTAATGCAAAGAATGTAGTGAATTCAAAAGTTGTACCGAATAAAGAGGATATTGTAAATATTTATCATAGAAGTTTACAGATAATATAATCGTCTCGCGTAACCATATTTTTATTGACAAGCAGAGGAATTTACTGTTATTATCTTAGATAATATGGGCGAAGGTGTTCCAGTTAATGGAATTCTTTGCCCTTTTTTCATTATTATCATAAAACATAAAGTATTAAATAAAATGTGTAAGGAGTGATGTGAATGAAGAAATATACAAAACAGGATATTATGCAATTGGTAGAAGAGGATGATGTAGAATTTATCCGCCTGCAATTTACAGATATGTTCGGAAATTTTAAAAATCTAGCCATTACGACAGGTCAATTGGAAAGAGCATTAAACAATGAATGCATGTTTGATGGCTCCTCCATTGAAGGTTTTGTGAGAATTGAAGAATCCGATATGTTCCTGTATCCGGATTTAGATACTTATGTCACTTTTCCGTGGAGACCTCAGCAGGGAAAGGTAGCAAGACTAATTTGTGATGTGTATACGGCGGATCGTAAACCTTTTGAAGGGGATCCAAGATATGTGCTGAAGAAAGTAGTTGCACAGGCTAAGGAGATGGGGTATACCTTCGATGTAGGACCGGAATTAGAATTCTTCTTATTCCATGTGGAGGAAAATGGGGAACCCACTACCAAAACCCATGAACGAGCAGGGTATTTTGACCTTGGTCCACTTGATTTTGGTGAAAATGCAAGGCGTGATATGGTATTAACGTTAGAGGATATGGGGGTAATGGTTGAGGCTTCCCATCATGAGATTTCTCCAGCACAACATGAGATAGACATGAAGTATAGTGATGCTCTTACGACAGCAGACAATATCATGACCTTTAAATTAGTAGCCCGCACCATTGCAAAACGCCACGGCCTTCACGCTACCTTTATGCCTAAGCCCAAATATGGTGTAGACGGTTCCGGAATGCATGTGAATATGTCCTTAACAAAGGATGGAAAGAATATTTTTGACGATCCCGAGGGCAAACTAGGATTAAGTGAAGAAGCATATCATTTTATCGCAGGTATTATGAAACATATGAAGAGTATGACTGCTATTACAAATCCCTTGGTAAATTCCTATAAAAGATTGGTACCTAATTTTGAAGCGCCGGTTTATATAGCTTGGTCTGCCTCCAATCGTAGCCCGTTAATACGTATTCCGGCCGGTAGAGGAAGTGCAACAAGGTTGGAACTAAGATGTCCAGATCCTTCTGCAAATCCTTATTTAACTTTGGCAGCATGTCTTGCAGCGGGTCTTGATGGTATTAAAAATAAGCTTACGCCACAAGATGGTGTGGACTCAAATATTTTTGAGTTATCTTCTGAGGAAAGAGATAGACTTGGAGTAAGAAGACTTCCTGTGAATCTTTGTGAAGCGATTGCTGACCTGGAAAATAGTGAATTTATGAAGGACGTACTTGGAGAGCATATTAGTAAAAAATACATTGCAGCTAAAAAGGCTGAATGGGAGGAGTATCATACCCAGGTTACA
>JAEWEO010000281.1 GCA_023389295.1 Bacillota bacterium | reverse complement strand
CCATGCTCTATGGTACCACCAAAGAGCAACTTCATTTTAAAGTAGAGAAGACCAAACCTACAGGAAAGAAAAAAGTATTTATTTTCATCAAAGGCCTTAGAAGAGACTTTTATTCAGAACAGTTAATTGAGAATATTAATTCCATTGATTTGAAAAAATTCGATGTGTATCTTTGTATGAAGGCTAATAATGTGAAAAAATACTCCAGTATGCTATCCCGTCTGAACAAGGAGATTAATTATTTCCCGATTAACTTTAATATCAACTATACAAAAATGGATTATATCCTTAGTAAGTTAAGTTTGAAGTTTGGAATTAATCTCGGATTTATTAACGAGAGAATTGATAAGATCATGGAACGTGAAATAAGAAAGTACTTTGGTGATGCAGAGTTTGATATTGTAATCCATCACTCAAAACTTGACCGAATGATTGGAAATATGTGCAGATTATTAGGAAAAACTACAGTTTATAACTTTAAATACTTCAACTATGAAAAATATAAAGAGAGTAGAGCTTATCGTAAACAAGTGAAATACTTCATAAAACGCTTCCCAGCCTACTCCAATGTAGTAGCTACAACAGAGTTTGATTTACTCAAAAAGAAAGCGGACAATATTGTTTATAATGAGGAAGCACAATTCCCTATGACAAAGATTTTATCGGAGGTGACACAGCATGAAGGTAGGAGTCGTAACATTTCATAGTGCTAATAACTATGGAGCAACATTACAGACTTGGGCTCTGCAAAAGGTTTTAAAAGATTATGGCGTGGATGCTGGTGTTATAAATTAACATCCCGAAGTCATAGATAAACTTTATGATCCTTTTGGTGGAAAGACAGGAATTAAGAGACAAATTAAAAGGTTAAAACTCTCTATGAACCGTCCTCAGAGCTTAACTAGGTATCATAAATTTCATGATTTTTTAAATAAGAATTTTAACATTATTGGTGATTACAAAACTTATGAGGAACTGCAGGCTGCTAATTTGGACTTAGATGCCTATATCGTAGGTAGTGACCAGGTTTGGAATCCGAGTCACATTGGTGGCTTTGATCCTGCATATTTTCTTAATTTTGCAAAAGAAGGAAGGAAGAAGATCTCCTATGCTGCAAGTGTAGGTAGTGATTATATCCATCCAAAGTATAAGGATGATATAAAGGACTCTCTTGCTTCCTATACAGCTATCTCAGTGAGAGAAAGAAGTATACAGGATGAAGTTCAGGAACTTACGACTAAGCCCGTGGAGGTTGTATTAGATCCTACGATGCTATTAGAAAAAGAGGATTATGAAGAGATTAAAGTAGAAAGCTCAATTAAGGAGCCTTATATTCTTGTCTATATGATGGAGAAGAATCAGCAGGTAGTATCCTTAGCCAATACAATTTCTATTTCTCTTGGGTTACCTACAATTCAAAGAAGATATACGAAGGGACTAATTAATCAATTGCCTCCTTTCTATACTGCAGATGCGGGAGAATTCATAGGTCTCATTGAAGGAGCGGAATGTGTAATTACAAACTCCTTCCACGGAACTGTATTTTCTATTTTGTACAATAAACCTTTTGTTTCAATGTTACATTCTGATACCGGTAGTAGAACCGTAGATTTGCTAACAGAGCTAGGGTTAGAATCTCATATTTTGTATGATATTTCAGACTTTAAAGAATTCTCTATGTTTCATATTGAGGATCCGGCAGAAATACGTATCCGTCTTGAAAATCTAAGACGTTCTTCTTCAGAATTTTTACTTAAGAGCTTAGAATTGTCGGACCGATATAATATGCTGCATTGCCCTACGGGCATTACAATACACCATTGTTATGGTTGCAATGCTTGTGCAGACATATGTAAAGTAGGAGCTATACGCATGGTAGAAGATAAAGAGGGGTTTTTATATCCGGAGGTGGATGAAGCAAAGTGTACTGACTGTGGTATGTGTAACAAGATTTGTATACGAAATAAAAGTCAGGCAATTGAATATGCTGAGTCTTATCCCAAGGCTTATTGCGCATATAATACGGATCTTGATACTCGTAAAACTAGTAGTTCCGGTGCTATTTTTCCGATGTTAGCAAGGTACATGATCGAAGAAAAGCAGGGTGTTGTTGTCGGTGTTCGCTACGATGAGAATATGAGAGCAGTATCAGCTATCGCCGAGACAATGGAGGATGCAAAGGCCTTTCGTGGTTCTAAATATGTAAAGAGCGATTTTAGGGGTATCTTTCCTAAAGTGAAGGAACTATTAAAGAACGGACGACATGTTCTTTATTCAGGATTACCTTGTGAATGTGCGGGTCTTAGAGCGTTTCTTCGTAAGGACTATGATAATTTGATAATCTGTGAAATAGTTTGTCATTCTGCACCCTCACCAAAGGTCTTTGAAAAATATGTAGAACACCTTGGTGAGAAGAACAACTCAAAGGTTGTAGACTTATGTTTTAGAGGCAAGGAGCAAGGATGGCGCCGTAGTAAGTGCGAGGTAGTCGTAACCTATGAAAACGGTGAAGTAAAGAAAGAGCGTACTGCTGAAAATATCTACTATCGCGCTTTTATTGCTGGAAGTATATCGAGACACTCTTGTAACTATTGTCAATATACTTATGATAGTAGAGTTGGTGATTTTACTATAGGAGATGCCTGGGGAATTCATGAAGTTGCCCCGGAACTATACGACAATAAGGGTGTTAATTTACTTTTGGTGAACAATGAAAAAGCGGAAAAGATTTTTGAGACTATAAAGGAAAATCTGAGATTGAAAGAGAGTACGATAGAAGAGGTCTTTATTAAAAATCATAAACGACCAACAAGAGAAACTCGTAAGAGAATTGTGTTCTTTGATGAGATGGAAAAGAAAGAAATTGCTTCACTTTTAGAGGAGCATGGAAAGAAATAGCCATGTTGAGAGAATAAATTAATTAAAATATAGGCTAGTCATTAATGTCGGGGCGTATGGAAATTATTCATACCCCTGACTTTTTTTGTCTCTAGTAAAATCAATTGTAACGGAATAAAAATGGCCCTAATGTTAGTGGTGGTGTGGGCTAAATGTGCCTCACCCCCGACACCTGACATAGAGCCAAAATAAGCTGGTATATTAGTTCTAGTAAATTAATGACTTTACTGGATGCGTATACTTTCAATGTAGTCTGAATATTCTTTGACGGTAACACTAGGCACATATTCAACTTCACCAAACAGAAACTCATGTAACTTAGATACATTGTCCGCTAGGTTAATGGGAAATACATAGGATACTTTATTATAGGTATGGGCATCTTTTTCAAAAGGGAACCCGGTTTGTTCTACAATGTTATAAGAGAATACATCTTTTGCAAGACTTAGGATATCGGTATTACTTAAGTTAGTAGATATCTGAGGAAACATTTCATTAATTACTTTATTAATCGTGGTAAGATCTGAGGATTTTGCTTTATCAAAGATTTTTTGAACCACGATACGTTGACGTTCGGCACGTTTGAAATCTCCTCCCGCAGTATATCGAATTCGTGCATAAGCGGTTGCCTGTGTACCGTTTACTACTTGGGTACCGGCAGAGGAAAGCCTTCCGACACTTGTACCGTTAATCTTGTTTAACTCTTTTACATAACCATTTAGATATTTTAATTCGTTTTCTTGAATATCTAGTTCAATTCCACCTAGTAAATCAATTACATTAACAAGTGCTTGGAAATTAACAGTAACATACTCACGAATATCTAGGTCAAAGTTTTTATTAATAGTACTAAGAGCTAGGGAATAGCCTCCATTAAAATAGGCAGCATTTATTTTCTTATAGCCAAGATCAGGTATATTTACATAAGTATCGCGATAGATGGAAGCCAGCTTTACATCCTTTGTTTTATTATCAATGCTGGCAATAATTATGGTATCGCTGTGGGTTGACTTTTCTAATGCATTAGAGCGGGAGTCGACACCAAAGAGTACAATGTTACGATAACCCTCAATTTGAATATTTTCATTGCTTTGTATGGCACTATCATCAGCATTGTTACGATTGAGCTTATTTAGGGAAGTAAATACTTTAAATCCTACAAATATGAGTAGTAATATGACAATTTCAGTAATAAATATTGCGATGAGGCGTCCTTGCTTCTTTTTCTTTCTTTTCTTAGCCATGTTACTTTTATACCCTGCCTTTCTGGTAAACCTTTGTTAGCCTATTATGTTAGTATGCGTTTTTGTTAATAAATCCTTTAAAGAACGTTAAAAATAAGATTTTGAAATCGAGACCTAAGGTCCAATGCTCAATGTAATATAAGTCGTGATCAATGCGCTTGCGAATGGAGGTATCACCACGATAGCCATTGATTTGTGCCCAACCCGTAAGGCCGGGTGGTACCTGATGCTTAATCATATACCGTGGTATTTCTTCTTTAAATTTCTCAACAAAATAAGGGCGTTCCGGTCTTGGTCCTACCAAACTCATATCTCCTTTTAAAACATTGAATAATTGTGGTAGTTCATCTATACTTGTCTTTCGAATGAATTTGCCAATTCCCGTTACACGGGGATCACGATGAGTTGTCCAAGCTTTCTTTTCTTCCGTCTCAGGCTGTATTTCCATGGAGCGGAACTTATACATCTTAAATTCTTTGTTATGCTTACCTACTCTGATTTGAGAGAATATAATCGGTCCGGGTGATGTGATTTTAATAATTAAGGTAACTAGTAGCATAGGAATTGAAAATATAGTTAGTGCTACAAGAGCTCCAAAGATATCTACACATCGTTTGATGATACGATTTAAGGTATTACTTAATGGGACATTACGTATATTAATTACCGGTAAGCCATACAAATCCTCCGTATATGGTTCGGTTGGTATAAAGCTATTATAATCCGGAATGAACTTCGTATGAACACCGGATTTTTCACAAATTGCAACGATACGTTCTAATTTTTCGTATTCATTAATACTTAGTGTAATTGCAATTTCATCGAGAGACATTTTTGAGAGGAAAGCATCCAAATGGGTTATACTTCCGATGATTGGCACCCTCTTATACATGGTACCAACCTCCATGGTGTCATCTAATATTCCATGTATATAATATCCCCATTGTGGGTTGGCAAATATTCTATCAATATAAGCTTCTGCTGCATGTCCATAACCTACCAATAGTACATGCTTTAAGTTATAGCCCTTACGCCTTGCTATTCTTAAAACTTGTGACAGAGCCATGCGGGCAGCAACACTTAAGGTGATATTTAAGCCGAGGAATAAACCAAGAAATTTACGAGAAATGTCAAATTCTCTCGTTATATATAAGAAAGATGAAAAGAAGGCAATGACAAAAATATTAGCCATAACAATATTAATTATTTCTGTCCATCTACTCTTCGCTCTTTTGGGCTTGTACAAATTTAAATAGTAATAAACAATTAAATACAAGGGCACAAGTAAAATTAAGCTGTTCGCATATACTTCAATTGGGTAATAGCTCTCTTTTTTTCCAAGTTCAAAAAATTTGAATTGTATTAAAAAATTAAATCGAAAATAATATGTGAGCAGATAGGTAATAACTATAATACATGCGTCCATTAATACATGGATTCTATTAAACATTTTTTGATTATCTTTTATCATATTGACACCTACTTTATTATTTAATGAATAGCAAGTTATTGGTCCTACTTTGCTATGAAAAATAGTCTGTTTTTATTAGGGAAACAAATAAATATATACCTTAATTCTGGGTTAACTTCTCTACTATAATACATGATTAAGCAGATTTCAACAACATATATTTTTCTTAAGATTGTTTTAAGAAGGTTATTAGTTCATTATTTTTTTGCAATATCTTCACAATCTAAACACAATCTCTTGCTAAACTTAACTCACAATATGATAGAACTCTCAGAGAAAGGTAGTTGTAAAGTGATAACAAAATATAGTATGATTAGTTTAATCAATATCTATGAATAAGTACGAAAGGAGCATTATATATGGCTGATTTTGATAATAACTACAACGATCAAAATAATAATCAAAACGGAAGTAATAACGGAAATACTAATGGAAATAACAATGGAAGCTACAACGGCGATGACATGAATAGCCAGAATCAGCAACAAAGGGTTCCCAACTATAATTTTTGGGCAGAGCAGGCACAGGGCCCCAATAATTCTAATTATAATGCAGATAACAATGCAAGTAGTAGTGTAAATTATAGTGCAGATAACAATACAAATAATAATGTAAATTATAATGCAGATAACAATGCGAGTCATAATGTGAATTATAATGCAAATAATAATGCTAATTATAATGCAAGTAATCATGCAGGTAATAATGCATATAGTAATGCAAACACATGGGATAATGGTAATTATGCAAATCAGAACTTCTATGGGAATAATCATCAAAGGGAACAAAAAAGAAAAGAACCTAGTACCGGATTTAAAGTATTTCGGTTTATCGTAAAGGCAGCATGCTTTGGACTTGTCGCCGGACTTAGTTTCTTTGGAATATCAAGAGCTATTTATCTGATGAACCCAGATGAAAATACGAATATACTTGGCAATACTAGTAGCAGCAATAATTATGAAATCGGCTATACCCAAACAGGTACCGTAAAATCCGTTGACAATATGACCGTTAGCAATGTGTCAAAGGATACCCTACCGGCAATTGTGTCTATTAACAGTACTACAACGGGTACAACCCAGTGGTTTGGACAGAACTTTAACCAGGAAGTTGAAGGTAGCGGTTCCGGCATTATTGTTGGTAAGAATGATAAGGAATTATTAATTGCGACTAACAACCATGTGGTAGAAGGAACCGATAAAATTACGGTAACCTTTTCTGATGGAACCGAAGCGGCGGCTGAGATTAAAGGCACCGATGCAGCTGCAGACCTTGCAGTAGTGACCGTAAGTATAAGTGAAGTTAGTAAAGAAACTCTTGATGTAATTGAGATTGCTGAACTTGGTGATTCTGATGAAGTTAAGGTTGGAGAGATGGTAATTGCAATTGGTAATGCACTTGGTTATGGTCAATCAGTAACGGTAGGTTATATTAGCGCTAAGGATAGAGAAGTACAAGTAAGCGATGGATATGAATCAAAAACGATGGTTCTTCTACAGACGGATGCTGCAATTAATCCCGGTAATAGCGGTGGGGCATTATTTAATGTAGATGGTGAATTGATTGGTATCAATACAGTAAAGTATGCTTCTAACGAGGTAGAGGGTATGGGGTATGCAATCCCTATTTCCAGAGCAATGCCAATTATCACCGACCTTATGAATCGTGAAACTTTGAAAGAAGAGGAACAAGGATACTTAGGTATTACTGGAAGTGATGTTACAGAAGAAATTTCTTCCTTCTATAATATGCCTGTGGGTGTATACATTAATGAGGTATCAAAGGATGGTGCAGCAGAAAAGGCAGGTTTACAGGCAAATGATATTATTACAGTAGTTGATGATAGGGATATCACATCCATTACACAGTTAAGGGATTACGTGAATAGCCTTCGTGTTGGAACAGAAGTAGAGATTACCTATATGCGTAATTTAAACGGACAGTATGAGGAAGGTAAAGTAACAGTAACCCTGGGCCAAAACCCGAGTTTAACGACCAATCAGTAGGGAAATGAAATTTATAAGTAAAGATAGAGGAATGTCGATTTTATTCATCGACATTCCTTCTTTTGAATACCTGATACAAAAACTTTCGCGTTGATATTTTTGAATACAAGATTAATGAAATGTCCTGCCGATGATATATTTTTGTATACATGTTAATGAAAGCTCTTGCGAGTTGATATTTTTAAATACATGAATAATAAGATGTTCCAAAGTCTGAAGTTTTTAAATATTTAATGAAACCTTAAAGAAACTCTTATTGTATCAAAGAATTTTTTAATATATAATCAATTTACATGAATTTTAAAATTAGTACAAGACAGAACATTTTTTAACCCCCTGGCAAAGGGAAATTGGAGGTAAGTATGAGTAATAAAGATAATATGGATGATATAGATAAGAAGAAGCATACGGATTCTCATGAGCATCATGACCATGAAGAATACGAAGAGGTATGTTATCTGTGTAGAAGACCGGAGAGTAAGGTGGGAAAAATGATTCATATTCCAAACCAGATTTGTATCTGCGCAGACTGTATGCAAAAAACATTTGATACCATTAACAAAGGGGATAACCCCTATATGCAAATGATGGGTTTTTCGCCAAATATGATGAATTTATCCGGATTACAGAATGATATACCAAAGACACAGAAATTAAAGAAAACAAATGCGGAAGAAAATAAAGAGGAGGAAGTTGTTTTTGACCGTAAAAGTATACCCTCTCCTCATGTAATTAAAGCAAGACTTGACGAATTTATTATTGGTCAGGAGCGTGCGAAAAAAGTAATTTCTGTAGCAGTATACAATCATTACAAACGAATAGGAACAAACGACCCGGATTTAGAGATTGAAAAGTCCAATATGCTGATGATAGGACCTACAGGAAGCGGTAAGACCTATCTTGTTAAAACCTTAGCAAAACTTTTAAATGTTCCCCTAGCTATAACAGATGCTACCTCACTTACGGAAGCAGGCTATATTGGTGATGATGTAGAAAGTGTAATCTCTAAGCTTTTGCAGGCAGCAGGTAATGATGTTAAAAAAGCGGAGCGTGGTATTGTATTTATCGATGAGATAGATAAGATTGCGAAAAAACGTAATACCAACAGTAGGGATGTTAGCGGTGAGTCAGTACAGCAAGGACTTTTAAAGTTGTTAGAAGGAAGCGATGTAGAAGTTCCTGTAGGAGCAACCTCAAAGAATGCCATGGTACCGCTTACTACCATTAATACACAAAATATTTTATTTATCTGTGGTGGTGCATTTCCGGATCTTGATAAGGTGATCAAAGCCAGATTAAATAAGCAGACCTCCATTGGGTTCCAGGCAGATTTAAAAGATAAATATGATAATGATACGAATATCCTCTCAAAGGTAAACTTGGACGACTTAAGAGAGTATGGAATGATTCCGGAGTTTCTTGGTAGACTTCCGGTAATGTATACTTTGGAAGGCTTGACGAAGGATATGTTAGTTAAAGTACTCATGGAGCCGAAAAACGCTATACTTAAGCAATATAAAAAACTATTAGCTTTAGATGAAGTAGATTTGGAATTCGCTCCGGATGCCTTGGAGGCTATTGCAGAAAAAGCGATAGAGAAGAAGACAGGTGCCCGTGCATTAAGAGCTATACTTGAAGATGTTATGTTAGATATTATGTACGAGATACCAAAGGATGATAACATAGGCCGTGTAATTATTACAAAGGACTATATTGACGGAAAAGGTGTTCCTATGATTGAGATGAGAGGAATAGGAAATCAGAAGCTAATAGCATCCAAAAATTAATGATAGATATGGGGAGGGGACTATGTCGTTTTTAAAGAAATTTTTTTCTAAAGAGAATAAAGCTGAGAAAGTAACCGTACCCACCATAAAAAAGCAAAGCAATCTAGATAACCAGAGCAATGAGCAGCAGCCGATACCACTTAGTAGTGACCCCGTAGAGGAGGAAGTTTATGAGGTGGTAGAGCGCGAAATACATCCCGCCAAAATCATATGCCCTGATTGTGGTGGGATAACATTGGAAGGCTTGGAGTTCTGTGATAAATGTGGCGGTGAGTTGCTTTAACGCGCTAAAAGATTATATTGACAAATTATTTTTTCGAGGTTATTATATATCCATGACAAAGGCGTTCATATTTAAGGAACGCCTTATTCATAAATATGATTCATGGTGGAAAGGCTAATTTTACAACAATAGCCCGTTTTCATGAATCATTTTTAGAATATATGGTATCTTATGATAAGATGTCAGAATATTATAAGAGAACCTAGAAGAATAGGAGGAGAATAGAATGAAGAAAAGTTTTAAAAAGTTTTTAGGATTAGGTCTTGCACTTACCTTAGTTGCTTCTGCAATGACCGGATGTAGTTCCAAAGATAGTGATACATATTTGATTGGTGGAATCGGACCTATTACAGGTGATGCTGCATCCTATGGTCTTTCAGTTAAGCAGGGTGCTGAAATTGCAATAAAAGAGATAAATGATGCAGGTGGGGTTAGCGTTGGTGATAAAAAAATCAAACTTGAACTTAGATTTGAGGATGATGAAGCTTTACCGGATAACGCTAAGACTGCATTCAATACACTTATGGATGCCGGCATGGATGCTCTGATGGGTACCGTAACTTCTGGCGCAGGCTTAGGTATTATTGAATTAACCAAGGAAGAAGGAATATTAATGCTTACTCCTTCTGGCTCCGCTGCTGGTTTAACGGAATATGATAATGCATTTCGTCTTTGCTTTACGGATCCGTTACAAGGTGTAACCATGGCTAATTTTGCAAAAGAACAAGGCTATAATAAAATTGCAATTATCTATAATAATTCAGATGAATATAGCACCGGTATGATGCAAGCATTCGTGGATCAGGTGAATGCTAACGGCGGTCAAATCGTAGCAAGTGAAGCATTTGTTGAAGGTGATGTTGACTTCACAACTCAGTTAACCTCAATCAAAGCAACGGATGCTGAAGTAATATTTGTTCCTGCCTATTATGGTGACGCAGCATACATAACAACTCAAGCAGCCGACCTTGGCATAAGCCTACCATTCTTAGGTGGAGACGGTTGGGATGGTGTTATTGCTCAGACCGTTGATCCTTCTGTACTTGAAGGCTCAATCTTCTTAACACCTTTCTTTGCTTCCGATGAAGCTCCTAAGGTACAAAGCTTTGTAAAGAAATATCAGGAAGCTTATAAAGCTGATCCGGATCAATTTGCTGCTGACGGCTATGATAGCATCTATGTAATTGCAGCTGCAGTTGAGAAGGCAGGAAGTACAGATAAAGCTGATGTAATTGCTGCCATGACTCAGATCGAAGTAGATGGTTTAACTGGATACATGACTTTTAGTGAAGATGGTGAGCCGAACAAAGGTGCTAACTTTGTAAAGATTGTAAATGGTGAGTATACAGCAGTTGAATAATCTATTGCAATTTAGTAATAAAGAGTTTAGAATAAGTAAGTATTAAACTGGCATATTCTAAAGAGTTATATTACTTACGTATGAATAGGTACAAAATATAGATAAGAACAGAAGGAGACAATAAGCCTCCTTTTTGTTCTTATCAATGATTTTAGTAATAATTATTCTAATATAGAAAGTCTGCCATATAGAATTTAGAAAAAATGAGGTGAAACTTGTGGTAAACGTTATTGAACAACTAATCAATGGATTAAGAACAGGAAGTATCTATGCTTTAATCGCACTGGGCTATACCATGGTATATGGAATTGCCAAGATGATAAATTTTGCCCACGGTGATATTATCATGGTTGGTGCTTATGCATTGTATGTTTTTGTTGTTCTATTAAATATGCCGGTTCTTGTGGCAGTTATTTTTACCATTGGATTATGTGCTATACTTGGAGTTACAATCGAAAGAATTGCTTATAAGCCTTTGAGAAAGGCACCTCCACTAGCAGTTTTAATTACTGCAATTGGTGTAAGCTACTTCTTACAAAATGCAGCACAACTAATATTTTCAGCTAATCCACGCCCCTTTGCATCCATCGTAAAAGTGGGTTCCATAAAGATCGGCAGTATTACAATTGCCGGAATTACAGTGGTTACTTTGGTTGTAACCTTTGTATCAATGATTATTTTAACAATATTTATCAATAAAACAAAAGCAGGAAGTGCAATGCGTGCTGTATCTGAGGATAAGGGCGCTGCACAGCTTATGGGGATTAATGTTAATAAAACGATATCCCTCACCTTTGCAATAGGATCAGCCTTAGCTGCAATTGCAGGTATTTTATTCCTAAGTCAATACCAGTCTGTTAATCCTACCATGGGAGCTTTACCCGGTATTAAGGCCTTTGTTGCTGCTGTACTTGGTGGTATTGGTAGCGTTCCAGGAGCGATGCTCGGTGGAATTTTGCTAGGAGTCATAGAAAGTATTTCAAAAGCTTATATATCATCAGAACTTTCCGACGCAATTGTTTTCGGCGTATTAATATTGGTACTCTTATTAAAACCTTCCGGATTACTCGGTAAGAAACGAATTGAGAAAGTGTAGGTGCCAAAATGAGTGAGAAAGTAAACGCGACGCAATTAGGTAGTAAAGATAAGAATAAGAAAATAATTGCAGCAATTATTAAGTTATCAATTATCATTGGAATTTACTTAATATTAGCTGCTTTAGTAGAATTTAATATATTGAACAGGCAATTTAAATCTCTGATTGTGCCAATTGGAGTTAATATTATTTTAGCGGTTTCCTTAAATCTTGTAACAGGTTTTTTGGGGGAACTAAGTTTAGGGCATGCGGGTTTTATGTCAATCGGAGCCTTTACCGGAGCAGTATTTACATTAAATATGGATCTGCCGGGAGTTCCTGAATTTTTGATCGCTATTCTGTTAGGCGGTATTGCGGCAGCTATTTTTGGATTTATTATCGGTGTACCTGCCTTGAGACTTAGAGGTGACTATCTTGCAATTGTAACCTTGGCCTTTGGAGAAATTATACGTTCCATTATCAATACGATGAAGTTTCCGGTAGGTAAAGATGATATGGGTAACTTGATTGTAAATAAGGGAACCATGGGACTTGCAGGTATTGAAACCTATTCCAATTATACCTGGGTGTATATTGCAGTTGTAATTACAATTGTAGCAATTGTCAACTTTGTAAAATCCAGACATGGTAGAATTATCACCTCCATCCGTGACAATATTATTGCAGCAGAATCTATTGGTATCAAAACCAGTCGATATAAAATAATGGCATTTGTCTTCGCTGCATTTTTTGCCGGTGTTGCCGGCGTTATCGGTGGTCATAATGTTTCAATCATTAAACCAAGCAGTTATGGCTATGACAGATCCATCGATATCTTAG
>JAEWEO010000209.1 GCA_023389295.1 Bacillota bacterium | reverse complement strand
TTGGATACAACATTGAGTGTAATAACTGGAACCCTAATTCTTCCCCCTATACGGTATGCATAGCATTAGATTATTTGGACACGACAAGGGATTATGTTAGCAGTACAAAAGATACGATTATAATGGGCATAATCAAATACCTTGCTTCCGGTATATACTTGTTAGTAAACGGCTGGGTGGGAATGCAAGGAATCCCCAGCAACAATGATTTCGCACATTTGCCATGGTTTCATTTCGACCCAAAGAAAGCCACGGAAGCTGATATTGGAGTAACCAAACGTCTTTCAGACTTTATACTCAAATATGCAGACGAAAGCAGTGATATCTACCACAAGGCAGTGCTTTTAAAAGACAAGTATAAGTTGAGTGGGCAAATTTTACTTAATGGCGTCCCGGATTTTGACCCTGTATCTTTGGAAATGAAATCGTTTGACCCTGCAACATGGCCCGTTTGGTTGCCGTTGCCTGTGTACTTTGTTAGTTCGCCAAATAGCAAGCATTATTCAGAACTTAAACATGTCGTGGATATAAATCTGGATTCGATTATTAATACACTGCAAAATACAAATGAGATTCAATTTGCACCAGAGGAAGAATTAATTGCATTTGAACAAAATAACCCGCACCCAGATGGAAAACGATGGTGTGTCGCTGAGCAAGTAATCGGAAATTATTATTGGGGTACTCATAATATTATATCCAATTTGGATATATTGAGGAAGTTTGATAGATTGGATTTTCATTTACCTATTCACACAAAATGAGCATAATACGAAGATTACGAATTCCAATTTGTTGATTTGAATTTACAAGAGTCTTTCTATTCTTATAAAAAAATATGTGCACTATTATGTGAACATAAATCAGAAGTGGATGGAACTCCTTTCTTTTCAGTATTTGAAGGATAGAATTATGGTTCGAATCCCGTCTCGTGCTTCATTGAAAAAGACAGGAAAGCAAGTAAAATCAAGCTTTCCTGTCTTTTTGTGTTTGAAAATCATGTGTCAGGATGTGTGCAATATATTCTCTGATGCCCAAATAGGTTATAGTGCCTTGTTTATATAAGTGATTTTTCTCACGCCGTTTTCAGAAACTTCATAGTCGTCCACCTTGGTGTTTTTGGCAAGAGATCCGTCAGCGTAGAAGTAATACCAATTACTGTCAATCTAGAGTTATTTGCCTGCTGACATCAGGCCGTCCTTGCTGAAGTAGTACCGTTTGTCGCTGATGTCCAGCCAGCCTACGGTGGCTTTGTTACCGGAGTAGTACCTCCAGTTGTCGTCACTACAATATGGCAACGAAAGATTTAGCTTATTAGAATATTTAAGTATATTGGTTTATAGATAGTGTTTCATTTGTAATTACAAATGAATTGATATGCTATTGTGTACATAAAAAATTAATGGTTATGCGTGGAGGTAGTTGAACTACCAGTAAATAATTTTAAGTTATTCGCTGTTGTTACAAAGGCGAACAACAGATTATTGGAGGGTGATATAATATGCAAAAGATTGTCTTCATGCGACACAGTGAACCGGATTACTCATTTGTTGAGGAAAGAAAATATATAGGACATGGAATAGATTTAGCCCAGCTGACCGAAAATGGTATTCAGATTGCTGAAAATGCTTCATTGGACAGCAGATTGAACGATGCTGATATAATTGTTTCTTCTCCATACACACGTGCGTTGCAGACAGCAGCAATTATATCTAAAAATAGGCAATTGAACATAAAAGTCGAACTGGATTTGCACGAATGGATGCCAGATTTGTCTTTCCAATATTCAACTAAAGAACAAGCTTCAAAAGCAAATAAATTATGCATAGAACAAAAGGGAGTTTGCCCGGACAATAGTGGAATAAAGTATGAAAACCTTGAAGATGTATTTTGCCGTGCAAAAAAGGCTCTTTTGCGGTATAGCGATTACAAAAAAATCATCGTAGTAACGCATGGCATTGTTATACGACGATTTGCTTTTGAACCTGATATACCTTTTTGTGGAATAACAGAGATTGATTTTGACGAATCATTTTCGTGTACCGAATTTAAAGCTTATTAGCACTTATATAATACGAAGATACTATTACTAAAAGAAATGCCAAAACAGGAGTTACAGGAGAAGTAAAGTTGAAAATTTATATTATCTTGGGAGGTGGTTGTATGAGTGAAAGTGATATTAGCGACATTAGCGATATTGAAAATATGAATAATTATAATTTAAAAGGAGGATGCTTTTATGAGTTACAACCCAGAAATTCCAAGAGACAGATATAACAATTATGGAGACCGAGAATGGACGCGTCTTGAAAAAGATGGTCATGGTGAACTTCTATATCGGGTACATCTTGAAATTTTGAGCCGACATGTCAAAGCGAATGATAAAGTTTTAGAAATTGGCGCTGGTTCTGGTAGATACACAAAAGATATTGTTCAATTTTGTAAGTTTTTAACTGTAGCAGATATTTCCGAACATCAGATAGAATTTAATAAAGCTAAAATGAAAGAATTGTCTCTATTCAGCAAAATAGAGTCATATCATGTCTTAGATATACTTAATATGGGAGTTTTCTCAGATTCATCTTTTGACTGTATTGTATGTATCGGTGGCGTAATTAACTATCTTTTGGATAAAGAAAAAGATGGTGTTGCTGAAATGCTTAGAGTATTGAAACCGGGCGGTCTTATAGTCGTAGGAGCTATGAGTTTTATTGGGGCTTCACTTTACTATCTAGATGGAATAAGATATGAAAAGGACCAGTTTGGTATTGAAGCTACTAAATGGGTTTTTGATACCGGGGTCCAAGATGAAGATCATTATCCTGTACCAAGCAAACATTATGTCCATATGATGAGAAGCACCCAGATGGATGAGTTATTCAATCAGTTTCCTGTAAAAATAATTGAGCGCAGTTCTGCTGGATTGTTTACACAAGCTGGAGATGTAGCCTTGGAAAATGCACGAAATGATAGAGATTTTTGGGAATTGATTGTGGAAAAAGAAATCCAATTTACTAAATTACCAGGCACCCTTGACTGTGGCATGAACATCATTTATGTTGTTCAGAAAAATTAATATCTGAAACTAATAAGCATTTGGAGAAGTTCAATTGGTTCGTTGCCTTTCACAACAGCGAACGAAAACATAACGCCAAATCCAATTTGTAGTTGATACATTCTAGTCTATTGATTTCCTATATTTGGAGATGTATATTTAGATAAATTGAAATTATACGTTTACTTTGTCGCGATAGTTGAATTTGGTAAACTAAATTATTTTCTTATACCAATAAGTTAGATTGAGAAAATACCAAATAACGTGTTTAAGGGAGGAAATTCATGCTTAGTACAAAGCAAAAAAAAGCTGGTGTTCTTGGGATTGTTCTTACTATTATCGGAATACTATTTCGTTTCTTTGTTAATTTTTTTGGGTCTTATAATGATATATCATGGATATTACGACAAGTGGTATATAAGGAGATTGGATTAATCTTTTTAATATTTGGATTGGCAGTATTACTCGTTGTTATAATTAATTGGTGGTGGGATCAATCTGTTTGATAAAATAAAACAAATATCAAAACGATTTAATAGTTTTACAAATTAATAGTCGCAAATCCTTATAATTCAAGGATTTGCGATTTTATATATCTATGGTTCACTTCTTGATTTTGAAATCAAGTTAAAATATCTATTCAGGGTTTTGGGGATTTTATCCATAGAATTCTTATGATTATTAGCGTAAAGGTAACATTGATAAACAATACCAACAGATTTATATAGAACGAAGAGAATTTATTATATCTATAAAGGAAGTTAAAATATATGAGTTATCATAACAAATCAAATGAGAAGTTAATTGAACGAAATCAAGAAGAGAGGGAGCATAGTCAGGCATATGAGTTATTTTTAAAACAAAAGGATTCTAAGGACTATGCAATCAAAAGAGAGGGATATCAGGATGATTTGTTAGATATGATATATCCTGAGGAACGAAAGAGCGTTGAATCAATCATTGTTATTCTATTTGAGCAACACGATGTAGATGTATTAAAGTTTATGAAGGATCTTACCACGGTTGACGGTATTTTCATAGTTGAAGTACAATATAAGAGAATGCAAAAACAAGTAATAGATAAGCCAAACATTGCAAGATATCTTTATACTCATACAAAGAAGCCGATATATCTTGAGGATATGAGAGGGTATTGCTTCGATGGTACACTTCAGCAAAGAGAAGAGGCAATTAAAAACTTAAGCACACTAGTAGTGGATGTAAAGAGAGAAGAAATTCCACTAGTATATGAAGTGTCACGACTAATTATTATGAAAGAAAATGATAGTGAGCTTTTATTTTGGGC
>JAEWEO010000253.1 GCA_023389295.1 Bacillota bacterium | reverse complement strand
ATATAAGAACAAATCGTTCTGTACCATAGGCATCTGCAGCCATAACTGTCTTCCAAGTCCCAAGTACATTGTTCTTGATTGCCTCATTCGGACTGTCCTCCATGAGTGGTACATGCTTGTGAGCAGCTGCATGATAAACAATCTGTGGTTGATAAGTCTCAAAAATATATTTCATTCTGGCAGAATTACGAACTGAAGCTATCAAAACCACCAAATCCAATTCGGGATAGTTTTTCTTTAGTTCTTGTTGGATTTCATATGCATTATTCTCATAGATGTCAACAATAATTAATCTTTTCGGTTGTCTTTGTGCTAGTTGCCTGCACAATTCACTTCCGATGGAGCCACCGCCACCGGTGACTAATATAACTTTCTCTTTAATATATCCCATGATGGAGTCCAAATCAACTTTGATAGGATCTCTACCTAGTAAATCTTCTACCTCAACATTTCTCAGATCACTAATGCTAATTTCATCATTCATAAACTGATACATTCCGGGCAAAATTTTCAATGAACAGCTCGTTTCTTTACATATATCTACAATTTCACGTATTACTTTTTTTGAAACAGATGGCATTGCAATAATTATTTCATCAATTTCATATAGATTTGCACACTCAATAATGTTATTCCTAGTTCCTACCACCTTAATTCCCTGTATGTAAGTGCCTTGTTTATTGGGTTCATCATCAATGATGCATTTAACTTGCGTATTATGTATATGATCGCTTATTCTAATCTCTTTCATAATGGCATTTGCTGCATTTCCCCCACCAATAAGCATAACCCGTTTTATTTCTTTTCTGTTACGTCGTCTTCGAAATAGATACCGAATAAAACGATATGCAAAACGGTTGGCCAATGTAAGAAGGAATAATGTGCCTGCGTATAAAAAATAATAACTTCTTGGGACTGGATAATTAAGTACTTTCAATCCAATAAATTGTGTAAAAGACACTATCATTGTAGCAGATAGGACATTCTGCATTTCGATAACTCCAGCATACATCCAAATGCTATGATATAATCTGAACACATAAAATATTATAAGTGTAATTAGCAGATTAATAGGAAAAAAACTCCACACCGATTCTATAAATTCAACTGTTACCTTCCCAGGATTTAAATCAAAACGAAGAAGCAATCCCATTGCACTAGATATCATTATCATAATGATATCGCACATTAACAGAAATATTCTTCGTATCGCTAGCTTCTTATCAATAATTCTCTTTACCATCATGTATCCTCTTTTAAGTTATTTGCTGAAAACCTGTAAAAAAAGAACCATAAATAGAATCTTATTCTATAAAAGGTTCTTTAATTATTTATAGAATGTACTCGAAGCATTTCACTATATAGCATCATTCTCTTCTTATAATTTTCTTTGAAATCACTACGATCATGTTCTGTCATGTTTATATAGGCCCCGTACTCTAAATCGCATTGTTCTAATACCATTCCACAGTGAAGGCAGACAGCATCCGGTTTTCGTGATACCATTCTAAAATTATAACATTTCGGACAGATATAAATCCTTAGCATGCTATTTAGCCCCTCTCTATGCAATTTTTCAACATATGTAGTATACTATATTTGACTATGAATGTAAACCTTAAAATGAAAAAATTGTATTTTTTTGTATGCGCTCAATATTTTTTCCATTTAAATTATTATTATAAAGTTTTACTCAAACGTTTGCTCAATTACAGTTTGTAATGTTATAATAGAAGGCATATAATGTGAATATCAGATATAGAAATGGATATTTATAATGAAAGCGAGAAAAACTATGAACGAAAATAAATTATATCTGGAATGCTATTCCGGAATAAGCGGAGACATGACGGTTGCTGCTCTACTCGATCTTGGCGCTGACCAGCAAGTGTTATTAAAAGGTTTGGAGAGTTTAAAGGTGTCTGGTTATCGCATTGAGATTGGAAGAAGGGTCAAAAATAGTATAGATGCTTGTGATTTCAATGTTATACTGGATAGCGATGAGCATTTGCATAACTATGATCATTCTCATGGCCATGACCACCCTCATGATCACGATCATCCTCATAACCACGATTACTCTCATAACCACGACCACTCTCATAACCATGATCACTCTCATAACCACGACCACAATCATGATCACGACCACTCTCATGATCACGACCACTCTCATAACCACGATCACCCTCATGATCACAACCATGCAGCTCTGGAAAACTCATCTTCTTCTACATTAAAACTAGGTCATCATGAAAATCGTAATTTATATGAGATAAATGATATTATTGAGCACTCCGATATTACTGATAATGCGAAAGCAATTGCGAAGAAAATCTTTCATGTCGTTGCTGTAGCAGAGGCGAAAGCTCATGCTAAGCCAATTGACCAGGTGCATTTTCATGAAGTAGGGGCGATTGATTCTATCGTTGATATTGTAGCGGCTGCTATATGCCTAGATAATCTTAATATTAAGGAAGTTTATGTTTCTGAACTATATGAAGGTACGGGGCAGATAAAGTGTCAGCATGGTCTTCTTCCGGTACCCGTTCCGGCAGTTGTTAATATTGCCTCGGAGCATCAATTAAGGCTTCATATTTCAGATGTTAAGGGAGAACTTGTTACACCAACTGGTGCAGCCATTGTTGCAGCCATTAAGACGAATGATAATTTACCAAAGGAAATGAAAGTATTAAAAATTGGTTTGGGCGCTGGTAAAAGAAATTATATTGGAGCAAGTGGTATCTTACGTGCTATGCTCATTGAAAGTAGTTCATCTTCAGACAAACCCTTCCTTACAACATCAACTCCTAGTAATTCAATAGATAAGATATGGGTTCTTGAGGCCAATATTGATGATTGTACCGGTGAGGCACTTGCCTATACCATGGATCTTCTTTTTGCAAATGGTGCTAAAGATGTTTATTACACGCCCATATTTATGAAGAAAAACCGTCCGGCTTATTTACTTGGAGTAATCTGTAAGGAGGAAATGATCCCGGTTCTTGAGGGAATTATTTTCACCAATACAACAACGATAGGAATCCGCAAATCAGAGGCCCAAAGAAGTATCCTATCTAGAGAACAAATCACCGTTCAGACTCCTTATGGTGATGCCAGTATTAAACTATGCTCCTATCAAAATCAAACTTTCATCTATCCGGAATACGAAAGCATCAAACTACTATGTCAACAATCCGGCATGGATTATTTATCCATGTATCATTATGTAAAACAGCTTGTTCAAAAATAAATCCAATTACAAATCAAAAGGAGAATTCCTAATGAATTTAACGAACACTAATAACTTCAATAGATTATCAAAAGTATTTGAAGACCATATTCAAGATGGTATTGCAATCGCTTTTTCCGGTGGCGTTGACTCCAGTCTTTTATTAAAAATCGCCTGTGAAGTTGGAAAGAAATATAATAAAGATGTGTTAGCAGTAACCTTCGAAACAAAACTGCACCCTCATGGAGATCTGGAACAAGCCCAGGCTATTGCAAAGGGCTTTGGTGCAGTACATAAAACCATTGAAGTTAATGAATTCGCTGATCCGGAAATTCTTAATAACCCGGTTGATCGCTGTTATCGTTGTAAGAACTTACTGTTTCAGACGTTTATTCAATATGCTAATAAAGAGGGCTATACTTATTTGGTAGACGGTAGCAATTTCGATGATTTAAAGGCATATCGTCCTGGTATGAAAGCCTTAAAGGAACTCGGTATTCACAGTCCCCTACTTGAGCTTGAAATCACCAAAGCAGAGATACGCTCCCTTGCTGCCGATTTAGATATTGCTTCCTCCGATAAGCCCTCTGCGCCTTGTCTTGCTACCAGACTTCCGTATGGTTCTCGTTTTGATTTTGAATTATTGGAACGTATTGATAAAGGGGAACAATTTATTAAGACGCTAGGTTTCTACAATGTTAGACTTAGATTACACCGGGACATCCTTCGTATCGAAGTGGATAAGAAAGATTTTGACAAATTTATGATACAACAAGAACTCATTGTACAAAAATTAAAAGAACTTGAATTTCTCTATATCACTTTAGATTTAGAAGGCTTTCGCTCCGGTAGTATGGATATTAAAATTAAGGAATAGAGTCGGTTTCAAGTGTGTTTGTATTATACACTTTACTTTTACGTATCTAAATAAAAAAGCAGGTTTCATATCTCCGGTCCTTTTAGACTAGTCGATATAAAACCTGCTTTTTTCTTTCTTTTTATTTACATGCCAAACGATTAATTTGCGTAGCCATATAGCCTGCGCCAAAACCGTTATCAATATTAACCACAGCCAGTCCCTCCGCACAAGAATTAAGCATAGTTAAGAGTGCGGAGAGTCCGCCAAAGTTGGCTCCATAACCAACAGAAGTAGGGACTGCGATTACCGGCTTATCTACTAAGCCTGCCACTACACTTCCAAGGGCTCCTTCCATACCTGCAACTGCAATGACACAGTTAGCGCTTCGAATTTCGTCCAGATTTGCTATTAGACGATGAACTCCTGCAACCCCCACATCATAGATACGTTTAACATGACTGCCAAAGAATTCAGCTGTCTGAGCAGCTTCCTCTGCTACTGCGATATCAGCCGTTCCTCCGGTACAAACCGCTACGCAACCGATTCCCGTCAAGGTATTTCTTTGGATTTTTAAAATGCGTGACAAAGGATCATATTCCACCGAAGGCAGAACTTCTCTAACCTTTTCGTATTGCTCTCTTGATGCGCGAGTACCTAATACATTTTTATCGCGTTCAAAGAAGTTTTTGTATATGTTTTGTAAATGCTCCATGGATTTACCCTGACAGAAAATCACCTCTCCAAAACCGGAACGTAATTCTCTATGATGGTCTAGTTTAGCAAATCCCAAATCTTCATATGGTAGTTTCTTTAACAGCTCACTTGCATGGTCTATTGATAGTTCTCCGTCTTTTACCTGCTCTAATATTTTCTGAATGTCCATCCTATAATCCTCTCCTAAAGCTTTCTATATCAATGTAGTAATGTTTATTATTTAACTCTATTATATCAGTGCAATACCATAATAACAAGTTATTTCATTTTCACTACGTAGTGATACATGCTAAAATTTCAAGCCATTTCAATTCATAATTTCAATATAAAAGTCTCATTTTTTTGAAGCATATCATCTAAAAATGGAGAATAAAATAGACTGAGAATGAATAAGAGATTTAACTCACTATATTCATAGAATCTAGTTGAGTTAATGGGAGGTAACAAATAAATGGGAAAAGGTAATTTAGTAATTACAGCCCGTACCGCAGATGATGCATTACCCCTGAGTGGCGCTAGGGTGGAGATTCTAAATCACGAGGGTACCGTCCTTTATGATTTGATCACAGATGAAAGTGGTGAAACTCAAATCGTCTCTCTAGATGCCGTAGACAAGAGCTTATCACTCGATCCAAACTATACAGGTACACCGTAT
>JAEWEO010000232.1 GCA_023389295.1 Bacillota bacterium | reverse complement strand
CCTATGCAGTCCATCCTTGCAACCTTAATACTGACAGCGGTTATCGTGTTTGGAATTGCTATGACTTTATTAATGTCAAGATTATTATCAAAAACTCTTCTAAAAGGTCTGCCTTCCTCCTTTATTTTAGAATTACCTCCTTACCGTAAGCCACAAATAGGTAAAGTAATTGTTAGATCCATTTTCGACCGTACCCTATTTGTTCTAGGAAGGGCGATTACGGTTGCCGGACCTGCAGGTGTCGTTATCTGGATATTAGCAAACATTCATGTGGGAGATCTAAGCTTATTATCTCATTGTGCAGGTTTTCTTGATCCTTTTGCTAAGCTAATTGGACTTGATGGGTATATTTTAATGGCCTTTATCCTAGGTTTCCCCGCCAATGAAATCGTTGTCCCTATCATCATTATGAGTTATATGTCCACGGGAAGTCTAATGGAGCTAGATAGCCTAGAGCAGTTACGTCAATTATTATTAGAGCATGATTGGACTTGGATGACCGCAATTTGTGTCATGCTGTTCTCTCTAATGCACTGGCCTTGCGGTACTACCTGCATTACTATCAAAAAGGAATCTCAAAGTATGAAGTGGACCCTAGTTTCTTTCTTACTACCAACCTTAACCGGAATTATTATTTGCTTTTTCTTTGCTAATACCGTGCGATTGCTCGGTTTGGTATAGAGGTTTGTCATTATCATGTCAAGGAAGGGTGTTGCAAATTCTTGCAACACCCTTCCTTCGATTCTTTCTTAACAGTAAAATTAGATGTATTTAATTAAAATCAATAATTTTCTTAACCGTAATTTAAGCTGTGATCCTAGCCATAATCTTAACAAAAATCTTAGCTTTAATCCTATCCTTCATCTTAACAATAATCTTAGCTTTGATCTTAACTGCTACACAAGAAACGTCTTAAACATAAAGTAAATTAATACAATGCAGCCTAAGATAATTCTATACCATCCAAATACTTTAAAATCATGCTTCTTTATGTAGTCCGTTAAGAATTTGATGATAAAGATTGATACAATAAATGCAGTTACCATACCGGTTAACAGTACGACTACTTCAAATTGACTAAACTCAAAACCAAATTTGATAAGCTTTAATAAGCTGGCACCAAACATAACCGGTATAGCTAAGAAGAAGGTAAATTCAGTTGCAACACTTCTAGATACACCTATGATGATACCACCAAGGATTGTCGCTCCGGAACGAGATACACCGGGAAATACAGCTGCTACTAACTGAAATAATCCGATCATTATTGCTGTTGTATAGGTAATCTCTGCAATGGAATTAATCTTTGCCACACGGTTTTTATTTCTGTTCTCAATAACAATAAAAAGAATACCAAATATAATTAATGCAAGTGCTACGCTTGGGTAGTTATAAAACAGAGCATCAATCTCATCATCCCATAAAATACCTACAATTGCTGCCGGAACACATGCAACTACGATTTTAAACCACATTACAAAGATTTCTTTTTTAATGATAGGCTTATCTTTCAAGGAAAAAGGAAATAACTTCTTCCAAAAAAGTACCACAACTGCTAAAATTGCACCTAATTGAATAACTACCAAGAACATCTCCTTAAAGCTACTAGACATGTTGAGTTGTAAAAACTCATCGACCAAAATCATATGTCCGGTACTACTGATTGGTAACCATTCTGTGATTCCCTCCACGATACCTAAGATAATTGCTTTTAAAATTTCAAATATGTTCATTGTTTTGTCCCTACATAATGATCTCTCTCATAAATTAAATAAGGTTATTTTTACCTATCCTTATAATGTGATTTATTTATCCATATTATGAGATTAATTCATTTCTTTTCCTTTCCATATATTTCTGTTTCTCAAAATAATTCCTTCCTAATATCTTACCTCAAAATACTCTATCTTTACATTACTCTATCTTTTCATTACTCTATCTATGAGTTAGATATTTGATTACTATTTTCTATTAGACTGTGAATATGATGTTGCTTACCTTTGTTTTCTAATTAGACCTTACTTACAGGTTTTACATATGATTTCAACTGCTTTGTTGCAATTTTCAATCTCAACCTTATCATGTATGCCGCCATATTCTCCATCAAGGGTCCATTCCATTGCATCTGATATAATGGTAAGATTTGATGCCTGAATATAATACATGAAATTATCATTTATTTTCACATTAATCAATGCACTAATGATAGATTCCAATTCAAAAATATTCTTTGGCATCTTAATGAGAAGCATTTCAAACATGCCATCATCTAAGCTGGTCTTACCAAAATTAACATTCTTAAATCCGGCGATATACAATGAGTTTGTGACAAACCCGATAATGAAATCATCTTCAATTACCTTATTGTCATCATAGATTACTTTAACATGTTTTGCCTTTAAATCAGTTATCTTCTTTATACCTTCCAAATAGTAAGAAAGAATTCCGATCATATTCTTATTTTTTTGCTTGGTTGTATAAGGCACATCAGTAAACGCTCCGAAAGCAGCCACATAGATAAAATATTTGTCATTAAATCTTCCCACATCCAAGGATTTTGGAGAACCGATTAATATATTCTTAACCGCATTCTTCACCTCACGGCTAATCTTAAGGCTATGAGCCACATCGTTCATCGAACCGGCTGGAATATAGCCAATGGGTATTTGCTTTTTGGAAAACATCAACCCGGAAATAACTTCATTTAATGTTCCGTCGCCTCCACCACATACAAGCATATCATAATTTTCTGTATCCTTGGTTAATATAGAAGTTGCATCGCCTTTCATTTGAGTCGGAAATACCGTTACCTTATAACCATGTTTAACAAACGCATTTATTATTTCATATAATCTGTTTTTAATTTTTCCTCTACCTGCAGTCGGATTGAAGATAAATAGCATTTTTTTCATTGCCTGCATCCTCCATTATATAAATTAAAGTAGAATTGCTTGTATGCTTTGTGCCTCTATTATTTTACATAAAAAACATGATTTGGTAAAGAGGCATTTTTAATTACTTAGTGAAATGCTTTCTTTTGCCACAAAAAGGGAGGAGCATATGCAAGCCCCCTCCCAATATTATTCCATTTATTGTATTATATAATCACTATAATCTTATGTATTCCTATCGTTCTTATCTCCTTCTATAGATAAAAATGTAATTTTTATTTGCCTTTCGCTTTAGCAGGGCCTTGTTCTAATTGTTATTCATACCTGCCCATACATTAATAAGAGGAATTTCCTTCTGTTCAAGGGTAAGTAAGTTATAATCTATAATAACATCATCGTCTAACCAACGTTTGTTTGTTTTGATTTCATAACCGTAATAATAATAAAAAAGCATTGTTGAAAAACGAGTAACATCTACTACAAAGGTTAGTAAATATCCATCATAAAATAAAATACTTGTAGTGGGCGGTCTATCTACTCCGTAGGTAGTTATTCTTATCTTGTCAGATATCCCATTTTGGATGTTTTCCAGAAATATCAGAAATCTTCCCAGATTATAGTTCATGTTCGTGTTAATTACGATATCTTTGTTTCTTCTTGCAATCAGTTCCGTATAATTTCTTGGTAAAGCCTCCAATTCTTTTTGCAGCCGTAAACTGTGTTCATCATAGTTACTCATATATAACCCGTATATAAATGTCTTACTATATGGTATGGCTATCTTGTGATTTATGTGAATAAACAAGATTAATTGGTTGGACTTTATGTTATGAGCTAAAGTAAAATCATGCTCCAGATAGGTATGGTTATTAATGATATTAGTGTAGAACTTATAACACAAGTGGTAGCAAACTGGGCATCACCATTATATTTTGCAGCTAATATACTTGTTGTAGCTCCTGCCGGCATGGCAGCTAGAAGAACACAAACTCCAGTTACAAGAGCATCAAGTGACAGGAACTTGCATGGTATGTATACCAAAAGTGGTATGATAATCAGCCGAATAAAGGAATAATAATAAATCTTAAGGTCCAACATCTTTTTAAAATCCACGTCTGCCAATATAAGACCAATGACCATCATGGATAATGCAGTATTGCAATTACTAAGGGTTTGTATGGAGGAAACAAGAAAACCCGGTAACGGTAGCTGTGTCAACATAAGGATCAACCCTATCATGCAAGCTATAATACACGGGTGTGTAAGGACCTTCTTCACCAATGTCTTTTTATTTGGTGTTTCGGTAAACACCGAAATTCCTCCAGACCACATAACAATTCTCTGTGGTATTAAATAGATGGAAGCAAGCGTAAGTCCAATGGTTCCAAACACGCCCTCAGCCACCGGATTACCTAAGAAACCTGCATTGGAGCAAATCGTTGCATATTGCAGACATTTTTTCTGTGGAGTATCAAACTTATTATACAGGACATGACCTAGAATATAGCAGACAATCTGAAGCAGTATGGATATGATAAATACACTTGCAAAGGTGTATAAAATACTATAAGAAAACTCTACCATAAAAGAACGAATAATGTTACAGGGTAATATCAGATAAATCACTAGATCTGTCAAATTTTTCTGTCCTTCTTCTCCAATGATACTTTTCTTTTTTAGAATTACTCCTGCAGCTATCATTATAAACATGGTAAGTTGCAAATTAATCATTTGTTGCATATCGGTAACCTTCTTTCCAAAATTAACTCTATTATAGATGGTTACTTCCCATTTGTAAATGTTCATCATAACTAGAAAACGCCCAATACTACAAGTAATGTAAATATTGGGGCGTCAGTTTAAGTATTAGAACGATAAAAGTGATAAAGTTCCTACAACGATTAGCACTAAACCAAAGAACGCTTTCTTTGTCAGCTTTTCTTTTAAAAATACATAAGAAAAAAGGATGGTAACCACAATACTTAGTTTATCAATGGGTACAACGATACTGGCAGGTCCCTCCTGTAAAGCTCTGTAGTAACATAACCAGGAGGCTCCCGTTGCAATACCGGACAAACCAAGGAATATCCAACTGCGTGTATCAATAGCTTTTATCGTATGCTGCTTTTTTGTAACGAATACGATAATCCAAGCCATAATCAGTACTACAATGGTACGAATCGCCGTTCCCAAATTAGATTCAACGCCTTCAATACCAACCTTACCTAATATGGAAGTAAGACTTGCAAAGATTGCAGACAAGCAGGCATAGATAATCCATTTATTATTAATTTTAGAATTCACTTCAGCTTTCTTCTTTTGAATCATTAGATAGGTACCTACTCC
>JAEWEO010000229.1 GCA_023389295.1 Bacillota bacterium | reverse complement strand
AGCTTCCTGTAGTTTTTTTCTTTGGGTCTTTAACTAATTTAAAGCCATTCATGATATTCATTAATCCGGCAGAAGAAGCCGCAGTCATGATAGCAAATCGGTTGTATGGATTTAGGTAAATAAGGAGTAAGGAAATAACAAATGAAAATCCCACAATTAAATTTATTATGCCACTATTCAATATAACTTTATCAAATAAATTCTTCTTCTGGTTCATACTTTCATCCATTCCTTTTCTCAAGCCCTGTGCGTGAAGGATAACTATCAAATTCTTCTTATAAACTATTTCCTAATGTAGCAACCATAATTGCTTTAATGGTATGCATACGGTTCTCTGCTTCATCAAAGATTACATCAGCAAAACGTTCAAATACTTCCTCTGTAACCTCTTTTCCTTTTACCGCTGGCAGACAATGCAAAAATATGGTATCCGCTTTATTGGTACCTGCCAGTAAAGCGTCATTTACCTGGTATGGCTTAAGTAAAGCAATACGCTCTGTGGCCAATTCTTCCTCACCCATGGAGCACCAGACGTCTGTATAGATTGCATCCGCACCATCAACAGCTTGCAGCTGCTCAGATATCTCAATCGTACCTTCTGATTCTTTGGCGTATTCCTTACATAGGCTCACCAATTCCTCCTGCGGCCATAATGGTTTGGGTGCTAGAATTACAAATTGCATCCCCATCTTTGCGGCGCCAATCATAAGGCTATTCGCCATGTTGTTACGCCCATCTCCTACATAGACAAGTTTTAACCCTTTTAGCTTACCAAACTGCTCTTTTAAAGTCAAGAAGTCGGCAAGAATTTGCGTTGGATGATCGGTATCCGTAAGTCCGTTCCACACCGGTACCTTGCTATAGTTTGCAAGTGCTTCAACGGTCTCCTGGGAGAAGCCACGAAATTCAATTCCATCAAACATTCTGCCAAGAACTCGGGCTGTATCCTCCACGCTCTCCTTGTGCCCCAATTGAATGTCATCCCTTCCTAGGTATTCCGGATGTCCTCCCTCATCCGTGCATCCGATAGTAAAGGCACAGCGGGTTCTAGTAGAGGGTTTTTCAAAAATTAATGCAATGTTCTTACCCTTTAAACTATTTCCAAGAATCCCTTGTTTTTTCTTTGCCTTTAAGTCAGCAGCCAGTTCCAGTAAATAATCAATTTCTTCACCGGTGTAATCCTTTAGTGTTAAGAAACTACGGCCTTTTAAATTCATAGAATCCTCCAATTCTCCGCTTTTACACGGTTCGCATAATGTTTTTATATTTATTCTTAATTATGTTTATTTATACATTATGCTTATTTTCACCAAATGTCAAGTAAAACTAAAGGAACAGCTTATTGTTCAGCAGTATTAAGTTTCTGTTAGAAGCATTGCCGCAAGTTCAAGCACCGGATCAGCATACTCTTTCTCTTCTATGTCTGTATTATTATAAGTTTGCTCCATTCGTTGCCTAAGCTCACCCAAGAATTCCTCTTCTGTATATAACTGAAATCTTTTCACTCGCATTTTCTTTGCCGAATATTCTAATACCCCATAGTATAGATCCTCATAGGTCCATTTCTTATCAAGTTTTAGTAAGGAGGCTATCTGTTTACAGCTTATTTCAAGAAAATCCCTTAAAACCGAATTACTCTCGGACTTGTCCTTTGATAAAAATACTTCCATTTGCTCTTTCGTCAGCGTAAGAAACGAATTGAGATAATCCTCCTCCATCTTATTGCTATCAATATAGTACCGGTTTCCACTAAGAGGCTTAAGGAGACGAAGCGCATCATAATACCCTATGTTAATATTTCTTACTGCTTTCTTTTTATCAAATTCCAATACATTGCACAAATGTATCTTAGGTGCTATATAAGTAATGGTAACATCCTCCGGTATCTTAATCCTCTTCTCCATACCAATGCCATAGATACGGATTACCAGAATGTTTTTATATCCTCTGTTAATGAGCATATCAATCGGTACATTATTCGTTAATCCTCCATCCAGATATGTCTTACCATTCAGTTTTTCCTTTTTAAAAAGAGGAAAACTGGCACTAGCCATCAAATAATCCTTCAGATATCCTTCCTCAGCTTCCTTAGCAGAAATGTTCTCCTCTTTTAACTTACTCATATTGAAGGTTCCCATAATAAATTCAATGTCTGATTCTTTTATTATTTTCTCTTCGATATTGTCTTCTACCAGTTGTCTTAGGGGAGTTACATCAAAACCTCTTCCAACGAGTATTTTCTTACTTTCTTTACGGACTGCTTGAATATTAATCTCCTTGAATCTTCGGCTCATAAGCTTATCCATTTCACCATCATCCACATCCATGATTCTGGAGTAACTGATATTTTTCCATATATTTACAGCCTTTTCATAGTCACCCATGCAAATTAAAGCACCATTAAGCGCACCTACTGATACCCCTGCCACCGCCTTAATCTTAACTCCATATTCTATCAGAGCCTTCCAAACTCCAATCTGGTAAGCACCCTTAGCACCTCCACCTTCTAATACAACTCCATATTCCTTATCAAAATCAAAACACTCAGGCATCATCCGTCACCTCTATTCGCTAATCAGTCATTTAGGTAATTACAAAACTCGTAAACTATAGTCTTACAATCAGTTAAAATCAATGATTTAAATTTATTATGTTAAAAGCTGCCATAAATCGATGTGTAAACATACGTTTATGACAGCCTTGTATATCTAATAGTTACTCAACTACTTTTTCTTCAATTTCATGTGTTATATATTGTGCAATCAAATTTTGATTCATTATCTCTTTGGAGGTCTTCTTTAATAATACCGCTTTATCATATTCCTCACGATATAAATTAGCATCTACCTGCTCGTTGGTTCCTATCTTCCAAGCTCGACTTCCCTCAAAGGTTCCACCTCTGGAGATTTCGAACATAATCTCGTTGGTTGCAAAGGACCCCTCCAATAGATAAGTAGTAAATGCTACAAACCCCTCCGACGAATTCGATAAATCCTGACCCAGTACAAAGGTTTTATCAAGTGTTAATCCCATGATATTAGCAATGGTGGGAAGCAAATCAATCTGTCCGCCCGTAATACTCATGGTCTCTTTTACTCCACTTTCCGGTACATGAATGATCAGGGGTACGTTCATCATTTCATCATAATCGTAGATTCTTCCGATAAACTCTGCTACACGGTATTTTGTATCATCCATACCACAGTTTAATCCATGATGATCACCATAAAATGCGATTACCGTATCCTCATATAAACCTGCTTCCTTCAAGTCTGCAATCAATTGGCCAATTGCCTCATCCGTATAACGTACAGTCTGAAGATAGTTACCAAACTTTGTACCTTGATCCTTTTCAGATAATGTCAAGGAACAATGTTCTTCATCCAGAACAAAGGGATGGTGATTGGTTAAAGTAATTGCAAAGCTAAAGAAGGGCTCTTGTCTCTGCTCCAAGATGGATACCAGCTGCTTAAACATGGATTTATCGGAGATACCCATTCCTATGATATCCTCTTGATTCATATCCTCTAAGCTAATATAATCCTGGAAGCCCTGATAGGGATAAGCTGATTCTCTATTCCAAAACGTTCCTTCAAATCCGTGAATAGCAAAGGTTTCATAGCCTTTTTCTCTAAGTAACCAAGGCAGACCATTATAAGTATTCGTTTCATAGAGTCGATAACTCTCTCCGTCAATTACAGGATATAAACTATTCATACTGGTAAATTCCGCATCCGCTGTATTTCCCTTACCGGTATTCGTAAAATAATGATCAAAATAAAGTGTATCTTTCTCTAATAAAGCATTCAAATTAGGTGTTATCTCTTGGCCTTCATATTCAGCACCAATTACAAAATCTTGAAAGGCCTCCATCTGTATTACAATCAAATTCTTTCCTTCACCAATACCGTTATAACGGGGTTTTATCGATACTTCCTCTTCTTCGGGAGCTACCTCCTGCAAGACCTCAAGAATTTCCTCCTGCTCCATCTGTTGTGTCTCTAAGTTGTCAGAGATAGTTTCATAGATATCGGTAACATGATTTGTAAAGAACTCCACACTATTTACTTTTGCAATGGCTGCAGAATTAAAAGGATTTACAATTAATATTACAAATCCAATGATGAGTGTAAACAGTATATACTTGAACTTCCCCCAAGAAATAATCTTTGGAAGGTGATCCTTTGTTGCATATTTTTTAAAGCAAATATAAGCAAAGGGAATGTCTATAAATAACAAGAAACTAGCGGGGATTAAAGTTGCTATAAAGCTCTTTGGTACAGCTGTGACACTCTTGGCCTGCCATAACTGTTTAACAGAAACCGTTTGATTATAATAGTTATAATACATCGTATCTGCAAACATCAATAGGCTGAACAAAAAATATACCAGTATAAATATTGCACGTTTTCTTTTTAGCCCGCTTCTACCAAAGCAAATAAAGATTGTTGCCCATACGATCAAGCTTAAGATGATCATAACAATTTCCATATTATTCACTTCGATTAATCCATAATATACTCCCATTTTAAATATAAACAAGAAGGCAATAAAGTATGGCGATGCGAATATTTCTTTTATCTTTTTCATTTGAACTCACCTAACTGTCCTTTACAATAATCAAATAATGGTTCCAAACTAGCATTATAATAGCTCAACAAAGAAGTATTATCAAGATAAAAAATCTTAATTTTTTCTTAATACTCAAGATTATATTCTAGTATTAAGACTTTAAGACGTCAAGTAAATATTTTCAGGAAATGAATATTTGCCATAAACTATGTTATAAAGAAAAGAATGCTGTACTATATTACTTACAGCATTCCTTTGTATATTGGTTATTGTATTACATCATCTTTTCCGACTTCCGTAAGTGATTTTACCATTCCGGCTAATCCCTGTATCTCGGAAGGAATAATAATCTTAGTTGCCTTACCGTCTGCTGCTTTTGCAAATGCCTCCAAGCTCTTTAACTGGATAACAGCATTGCCGGGAGCTGATTCATTTAGGAAGCGGATACCTTCTGCATTCGCTTTCTGTACCGTTACAATAGCTTCCGCCTGACCCTCTGCTTCTTTGATCGTAGCTTCTCTCTTTGCTTCTGCGCGTAAGATTGCTGCCATCTTTTCACCCTCAGCGTCAAGAATGGCTGATTCTTTCTTACCTTCTGCAACTAGAATAGCTGACTTTTTCTGTCCCTCTGCAATTAAGATAGCCTCACGTCTCTCACGTTCTGCCTTCATCTGTTTCTCCATAGCATCCTGTATTGCTGCAGGTGGAATAATATTCTTTAATTCCACACGAGTTACTTTGATACCCCAAGGGTCTGTAGCAACATCTAACGTCACTCTCATCTTTGTATTAATAATTTCTCTGGAGGTTAAGGTCTCATCCAGCTCCAGATCACCTATAATATTTCTTAAGGTAGTTGCCGTAAGATTCTCAATTGCCATTAAAGGATGCTCAACACCATATGCAAAAAGCTTTGGATCCGTAATTTGAAAGAATACAACCGTATCAATTTTCATTGTTACATTATCCTTAGTGATTACTGCTTGTGGTGCAAAATCCACTACCTGTTCCTTTAACAGCACCTTCTTCGCCACCTTATCAACGAGTGGCATCTTAATGTGAATACCTACAGTCCAGGTTGCCTGATAGCCTCCCAAACGTTCCACCACATAGGCATAGGCTTGCGGTACAATTCTAACGCAGGAAGCAAATACAAGTAATACAATTATTAACAATATGATAATTAGTTCCAATGGTCCCATATTTCTAATTCCCTCCCTTATAATAATTAATTTGAATCTTTCTTAACTCCTGTAACCATTAACTTTACACCGGAAATACTCTGTACTTTAACCTTGGTGCCTACTTCAATAACATTTCCCTCCAAGGATCTTGCGGACCATTCCTGTCCATCAACAATTACTTGACCCTCTGCTTTTATATTATCTATTCGAATAGTAACAAGAGCATCTTTGCCGATAACTCCCTCATAATTTGTCTTCACTCTTTTGGGATTAAAATATTTTACCACCAATGGCCTTGTAAAATACAATAGCGCAATTGAAACAAGTAAAAACACCATAATCTCGATGAATAAATTATCAATAAACATAGAAACAACAAATGCAACTAATGCTCCTCCGGCAAACCAGATTGTCGTAAGACCTAATGTAATAATTTCTATCAAGATTAACACGGCAATTATAATAAGCCAATAAATTGAATATGTCAAATTATTTCCCCCTTTCTCCGTGGTTTACTTTATTCTACTAGATTTTAGACCTTTATTCAATAGAACTTAGGGCTTTTTAATTTGTTTTTAACTTACCTGATAAAAAAACATAGCATCAAAAGGCCTTATTGTAACCTTAAAATGCTATGGTATATTTGAAAATTTTTTATCTCTTTCTCATATGGATCGCGACAAAAAAGCTTAGTTGTTAATCTCCATACTAAGATTTCCTTCTTTGTCTAGCTGCTTCATACATGAGTATTGCTGCTGCAACTGCCGCGTTTAAAGATTCTACCTTACCTGCCATTGGAATCTTAATCAGCTTATCCGCTTCTTTTGAAGCACGCTCCGATAAACCGTTTGCTTCATTACCAATAAGGAAAGCACATTTTCCTTTAAAATTATCTTCCGTATCATAGAAAACTCCGGATAGGTGCGCCGCAAATACGGTGATGCCCTCATCTTTTAATTGCGATAAGGTCTCATAAAAATTCGGTGCCTGATAGAAGGGCATCCGATATATCGAACCCATGGTAGCTCTAATCACTTTGGGATTATACAAATCCACGGTGGAATCACTAACTATAATACCAGTAATAC
>JAEWEO010000199.1 GCA_023389295.1 Bacillota bacterium | reverse complement strand
ATATAAGATATCAACAATCAGCATAATGCCTATGTACATGATACTATAGATAAAGGTAAGAGCTACCACCACATTATAGTCATTAGACTGAATTGCAGATACCAATAGACTACCGATACCAGGAATGGAAAAGAGTTTTTCAATTACCAAACTACCTGTCATTAATCCTACTACTAGCGGAGCCAGTACAGTTATAATTGGAATCAAGGCATTTCGTAATGCATGCCGAAAGATTAGTCGAAAGCTATTAATTCCTTTGCTCTCTGCCAACAGCATATATTCAGAACCAAGCACCTCTAACATCTCTGTTCTGGTAAACCTTGCTACCGTAGCTACGGTAAACATACATAGGGATACGGTTGGCATAATGGAGGAATACAAGGGTGCATCTACCTGATAAAGAAGCGGAAACCATTTTAGACGAAAACCCATGGTATAAATCAATGTCATTGCAAAAACATAGGAGGGAAGGCTTACACCTAATACGGAAATGATGGTTGTAATCGTATCATATATGGTATTATGCTTAATTGCTGCAACAATTCCTAAAATTAGTCCAAGGATTGTTCCAATTAAAATTGCTTGGCCACCGATTCTTAGTGAAATCGGCAATCTGGTCTCAAGTAACGCTGTTATGGGCGTATTTTTTGAAATTGAGTAGGAAACACCAAAATCCCCCGAAAGCATAGATTTGATATAATTAAAAAACCGTATCATAATTGGCTGATCCAAGCCATATTTCGCATTAATGACTGCTTTCTGTGATTCTGTCAATTTTTCATCATTAAACGGCGAACCCGGCATAAGTTCCAGCATTAAAAATAAAACCAGCAATATCACGATGAGAGTTATAACAGATATGATAACTCTCTTCATAATGTATTTTTTCACTCGCTCACGCTCCTTACCATACCTACAAGATTCATGGATTTTATATTCCTTGTAACCTATTCCTTGTAACCAATTACTTGTCACGAAGAATGACGCTGTCAGGTATTACACACGCTTGACAGCGTCATAGTTCTTCTATATGGTTCTCTTGTTATAATTAGTTCTTCTTCGCATTTTTGTAAACTCGGTTGATACCAACGGAATGGAATTCAATGCCTTCTACTCCATTCTTAATCATAACGGCATCACCCTTCTGATATACAGGGAAGATAACTGCAGCATCCATAACCACCTTTTCTGCATCCTTTAATGCTTCCCACCTAGCACTAAGGTCAAGAGCAAGTTCGCCTTTCTTAGCTGATTCAATTACTGCATCATAATCTGGATTACTCCACAAACCATAATTGTTTGGGCTATCTGTGGTCCACATATCCAAGTATGTCATAGGATCAGCATAATCAGGGCCCCAACGGGTTAAACCAAGTTCATAATCACCCTGTTGCATTCTTTCTACACGGTTTTTCTTTGGCATTGTTTGGATTTCAATGGTAATGCCAGGTAGTGTAGTTTGAATCTCTGATTGAATGAATTGTGCAACATTTATGGCGGATTCTGTATCTTCCACAATCATGGTATACTTTAACTCAGAAACTCCAAGTTCAGATTTTGCTTTGTTCCAAAGTTCTTGCGCAGCCGCTTTATCCGTAGAAAGATATGTACCTGTTGTTTCACGGAAGTCCTTTCCATCAGGACCGGTAGCCAGCAAAGTAGGTACTGCAAAGTCCGCAACGATGGAGCCATCCTTTAAGATATTCTTTACTATAGCTTCTTTATCGTAAGCCAATGCCAAAGCTTTACGTAAATTCAAATTCTCAAGTCCGGCTACGGTTTGGTTCGGAGATACATACCATAGATAACCGGCCATAATGTTATGGAATTCCGGATCTGCCTGGAATTGTTCTACCTGTTCACCGGATAAGGTAGCTACATCTAAATCACCATTTTGATATGATAACATAGCTTGCTGTGAATCCTTGATTACCTGATACCGAATACCATCCAGTGCAACCTTACCAGCATCCCAATAAGTAGAACTCTTTGCTAAGGAAATGGTAGTTGCTGCAGGTTCATAGGAAGTAATCATAAAGGGGCCATTGCTTAATATGGTATCTGCTGAGGTTCCAAAGGAATCTCCCTTTTCTGTAAAGAAAGCTTCATTTACCGGTAAGAAAGAAGGGAATGCCATTAGTGATTCAAAGAAGGGAACCGGAACATCTAGTGTCACTACTAAAGTTTTATCATCTTTGGCGGTTACACCCAGTTGATCAACAGCTACTTCTCCGGCAGTAATTGCAGCCGCATTCTTGATACCTGCAATCTCTGCAATAAAGGCATATTCACTTGCTACTGCAGGATCCACCAAACGTCTCCATGCAAATATAAAGTCATTTGCCGTAACGACTGTACCGTTAGACCATTTAGCATCTCTTAACTTGAAGGTGTAAGTTAATCCGTCTTCACTTTTATCTACCGACTCCGCCATTGCTAAGATCGGAGAACCAGCTTCATCAACGGAATAAAGTCCTTCTGTAATTGCTGCCAACACTTCAAAAGAAGTACCATCGGTAGCAATTTGCGGGTCCATGGAGGCAACCTCTACATCAAAATGAACATTTAGAATCTTACCACCCTCAGCTGTTGCATCATCTCCTTGAGCTACATCCTCTTGGTTTGAATTATCTGTGGTATCCTTCGTCGTATCTTCTGCTTTCTTACCGCCACCACAAGCAGTTAATGAGAAAATCATTGCGACAACCAATAAAAATCCCATGATTTTACTTAATTTTTTCATAATCTTCCTCCTTCATAAATTTCATAAGACCATTATTGTTCAGAAATACATCCAACTGGTACTATTTATCCCATACCTAGAAATGTGATTTTTCGTAATAAAAAAAGTGGTCAAAAAAAAAATAAATTTTCTTGACCACTTTGTCTTATGATTCATATTATAGAAGTTATTATATTTCCAGGTTTATACTTTGTCAATACAATTTTGCATCAAAATATAGCGTTAATGTAGTAAAGTGACAAATTACAAGGTTTTTAGACAAAAATTTAATATTTCACATAAAAATAAATGCATATATATTCACATTTTCCCACCATTCTTCAAAACTTAAATCGCTTTCAAATCATTGAAAACTTAAAGCATTACATCATTTTAAGAGGATAGAGAATTTTGAATATACATGCACACATTCTTTTATTCATTAATTTATCGACAATAACTTATCTTAGAACCAAATTAATTTGTCGTGTATACAACTATCTTAAATTACTTCTACTATTCTTTCACCTGAAAAATACCTAAAGCATCACTCAATTCTTTCTTATTTATGATAAGGCTGATTATTAATAATACGGTAGGCACGATAAATCTGCTCCAATAATATCATTCGCATCAGCTGATGTGGAAATGTCATTTTTGAAAAGCTTAAGTGGTAATCTGCTCTTTTTAATACTTCCTCGGAGAGCCCTAAGGATCCACCGATGATGAAGGTAATATGGCTGGTGCCATTAATTCCTAATGTATTAATCTTGCCGGACAGTTCCTGTGAAGTCAGCATAGTTCCGTCGATAGCAAGAGCAATGCAGTAAGCATCCTCCTTAATTGCTTTTAAGATACGATCACCTTCTTTTTTCTTAATCATATCCTCTAAAGCATCGGAAGCATTATCCGGTGTTTTCTCATCCGCTAGTTCTATAATCTCTAAGTTACAGTATCTGCTTAATCTTTTTGTGTACTCCAAAACACCTTGAACCAGATATTTTTCCTTTAGCTTACCCACACAGATTAGTGTTATTTTCATTTTCTAAAACATCCTTCGCTTCTTCTCGTACATATTCATATAGTACACCATTCTTCACCATTTTTAGTTTCTCTCCGGTAAACCCACGCTTTCGAAGTTCCTTCTGAAAGTTATAAATCATAAAGCCATGAAAAACAATTAAGATATTCTGCTTTGACCAGTCAATACAATCTAAGAATTCATTAATTCGCTTCTTTGTACCACGAATTGTTTCCGGTTGGCTTTTTGAACGAAAGAACCAAGCCAATCTTCCACATACATGCCAAACTTCAAACGGTAACTTGATGCGTTCTGTATGAATGAACGGAGCATTGTCTACCTCGCGAAGTAGCTTATCGATCATTAAATTGCCACTGTATACTTCCTTCGCTGTAGTGATAGCCCTAGGTAAGTCACTAACGTAACAAATATCCCATTCAATTCCGTACATCTCAACTTTTTTCTTTATTACCTTTGCAACCTCATATTTCTTTGACCATTCACGAAATTCACTGGAAGTCATCATCTTTGTATGAGGACAGTTTACCTTAAAATGTCGCAATAATCCTATACGCATAGTTATCTCCTGTTAGTATGTCGTAAGCATGTGCACCCTAACGATGAAAAACCTTTTTATCGTTAAGTGGGTTTCATTCTCTCTTATTTATTTTACATACTTTTATAAGTTATTTCAAGCAAAAGGTATCGAAATGTCTATTCCATATGTCGGCATTTAGGGTTATCTCTCTCAATTTATTTAATATTCATTCAATCGTGTTACAATTGACATAAATTTGAACCAAATTGTTCACAAAAAGTATTTATTTTATCCATAGTTTAAACATATCTTACAATTATACTAAGAATTAGAAAGTGATATATTCACTCTCCTCCTCCCTACATTATAAATAAAAAAGAAGGTGTTACAAGGTTATTCCTTTGGCACCTTCTTTTCCTATGAGATGAAATATATGTCACTTTTTATGGATGATACTGGATTTTATCTTGTACCGAAAGAAAAAAGTAAAGAAATCTTTAGATTATTTTTTCTTATTTCATTTTATTTTTATAGACTATTCACAAAGTGTACACATTTCCTTTGTATACTATGTACATAGATAGTGATAAAACACTTTCTACTCCCACCCTATTATACGCTATGGTTATGCTGCACCCCTGCTGCATAACAGAAAAAGAACCCATTCTCTGAATGGGTTCTTTTTCTGTTATGCGTCAATACTTTCTTGATTCATTTCTATCTCAGGTTCCGGTAATTTTGATATCCTTACCCGTTCCGTCATCTTGTTTCTAGTTTCCAATACATCAAATTGATAGCCTTGGTAAACTAAGGTTGCTTGCTCTCCATCTCCGGGAATGCGGTCCAATAAGGAAATTAACAATCCGTTAAGCGTATCAAAATCCTCGTTATGAAGACTAATATCTAATTCATCCTCTAATTCCTCAAGGCTAATGGAACCCTTTACTGTAACACAATTTTCCTCTACCAAGATCACGTTACTCTCATCCACATCATATTCATCCTGTATGTTTCCTACAATTTCCTCAAGGAAATCTTCCAAAGCTACCAATCCTGCTGTTTGTCCATATTCATCAATGACAATCGCCATATGAATATTCTTGGATTGCATATCATGAAATAGCATATTAATATTTTGAGTATCCGGAACAAAGTATGGTTCTCTGGCAATTTCACTTAACGGCTTGTACTTTAAGTCTTCGGATATGTAAGCAGTTATGACATCCTTCATATGTAAGATACCAATGATATTATCTCGGTTACCTTCATATAAAGGGTACCTGGAGTACTTCTCAGTAAGCATAAAGTACATTGCCTCTTCCAAGGACGTCTCTGAATTGACAGCAATAATTCTCTTCTTTGGTGTCATAATATCTTGGGCTTCCTTCTCTCCAAGCTCCATAATGTTAGAAATCATTTCAACTTCGCCGGCATCTAAAACACCCTGTTCTTGACCTTCATTCACCATAGAAATGATCTCTTCTTCCGTTACATTATCCGTTAAATCAAAAGGCTTAATACCAACCATTCTCAGGAGAAGATTTAGTAATTTCTCAAGTAACCAAGCGATCGGATAGAAAACAAAGCCAAGCACTTTAATAATTCCTACTGATTGATACGCTAACACTCCGGCATACTTTGTAGAAAAGCGTCTAGGCAGAATGATACCAAAAAGAACGACAAGGTATACCAACACTACAGTTAATACCACCATGTAAATTGGTCGAAGTAAAGAAATATCAACTGATATGTTACTATTTCTAATTGCAGTTTCCACATGTGGTAAGAACGAGGTAACAAAAACCATACCAATCACAACACCGATAAAGCTCTGAATAAGATCTAAAACATTAATATATCGGCTGGGTTTATCAATTATTCGAAGAAGTTGTTTGGCTCTTTTTTGCCCACTTTCCGCTTTTCTTTTTACTGTATTTTCATTAACATTACTAATTGCAGTTCTTGCACTCAAAATAATTGCATTGAAAAGTATCAAAAGCAATATAACCATCATTCCCGTTATAGGGTTGCCATCTTCCATTGTATTATTTTTTCTCCTTTTTTCTTAACGTATTATCTAAAATATGTATCTAAAGAAAAACTTATAATAAGAGCTTTATCGATTTTCTTTAATACATCCCTATCCAAATGACACACTTTCTCTTTCAACCTTGATTTATCAATCGTTCTTACCTGCTCTAACAAAATAACAGAATCTTTTACTATTCCATATTTCTCAGCATCCAATTCTACATGGGTAGGAAGCTTTGCTTTATTCATTTTTGATGTAATGGCCGCACATATTACGGTAGGACTATGTTTATTACCTGTATCATTCTGAACGATCAGAACCGGCCTGACACCACCCTGTTCGGATCCGACAACCGGTCTTAGATCCGCATAAAAAATATCTCCTCTTTTTATAACCACTTTATTCACACTCCAATACTAGGCTTAACCTTATTATTGCCATTTTTTTCGTGCGTATTCCATAAAGTGTAAAGTGTGAAAGGATTTTATTTATAACTTATCGCTTGCTTTTTTGTTTATCACTTTTTCGATGGAATTCAAGATATCACTCGCCATCATAGAATATTTACCCTTTTCTTCTGCAGCAACATCTCCTGCTAAACCATGAAGATAGACTGCAAGGCAGGTGCCCTTAAACGAGTCCATTCCCTGTGCGACTAAGGAAGCAATGATACCCGTAAGAACATCACCGCTGCCTCCGGTTGCCATTCCGTTATTTCCCGAGACATTGATGTATTTATTCTCCTGATGAGCTACTATTGTCCTTGCATCCTTTAAAGCATATATTAACTTATTATTATAAGAACATTGATATGCAGTGTCAACCAAATTATTGGTAATCTCTGTAATCGGAATGTCAAGTAAACGGGATAATTCCATCAAATGAGGCGTTAATATGGTTTCATTGGGTAAGATGGACTCTAAGTATTTCAATCTTGCATGTAGTCGTAAATCCACCCTGTTTTTTTCTATTTCCTCTGATAAGTATTGATCTTTAATTAGTAACTCTTCTTCATTTAATCTATTTGATAGGATCGTAATAGCATCCGCATCAATGATGACAGGAACATTTGCTGTGGTGATAACGGTATTCACCAACCTCTTTGCCATAGATGATAAACCAATTCCTGGTCCAATGACAATAGTATCTGCCCACTTTATCTCCTTAAGCAGTTGCTCCTGCTGTTCTTTCTCACACAATTTAGAATTATCATATGCAGAATACAAAGCTTCGGGTAAAAGACTTTGCAGGATAATTCTATTTTCTTCGCTGGTAAGTATCTTCACAAGTCCTGCACCGGTACGATAAGCAGCTTTTGCGCTAAAGTAAGCCGCTCCACTCATCCCTTTGCTACCGGCTACAACCAGAACCTTGCCGTAGGTTCCCTTATTACTATAATTATATCGCTTCGGAAGATGTCTTATATCCGACCTTTCATAATAAATAAATTCCGGTTTCACCTTATCGATTGCTTCTACCCCAAATCCAATATCAGCAATAGTGATACTACCAGCATACTCAGCCCCGGGATAAAGAACTAATCCAAGCTTTTGGTGTCCAAAGGTTATTGTATAATCTGATCTTACTGCAACATTCATAACTTTTCCATAATCGCAAGAAATTCCGGAGGGTATATCTACTGCATAGACTGTAGAATCCATCTCGTTGATACTACGAATGATTGCTTCATAAGTACCGGTAATATCCCGGGATAAGCCTACTCCTAACAAGGCATCAATAATAATATTATATTCAGTAAGCTTGTTGCTGTTTTCAAATGGAACACCTAATTTCTTTGCTTTTTCTAATTGAATCTTGGTGGCTTTGGTGGCTTTTTCTTCTTCTCCGATAAAAAGAATAGCAACATGATAGCCCTGTAAATACAGAATCCTACCTGCTGCAACTCCATCACCGCCATTATTACCGGGACCACAGACAGCTAGAATCCGATCTGCTTTGTCCAGTTTTTCCTTCATTACATCCACCACTTGATTCGCTGCTCGTTCCATCAAATCCAAGGCCGGTATGCTACATACCTCCACGGAGTATTCATCAATTTTTTTCATTTCCTTAGAATTAACTGCATACTTCATGCTATGCCTCCCCTACCACAAATGCATTTGCATAATCCTTCGTATTTGTGATAGATACATGTATGTTCGCAACCTTTTGTAGATTGGCTATTTCCTTCGCCTTCCCATATAAGTTTACATATGGCTTCCCAAGTTCATTACGAAGAACCTCTATGTCCTTAGGGAAAAAATCACGAAAGCCTGTACCCAGCATCTTTGCTACAGCTTCCTTTACAGCAAAATTATCCGCTGCTTTTTTTGGATCTGTATTAATTATATCTATTTCCTGCTGTGTAAAATAACGTAGTTTAAAATGCTCTTTTTGGCAGGCTAAAACTACGCGGTTAACCTCAATTAAGTCTACTCCTATCCCGGTAATCACATTAACCTCCCAAACCATTCTCTGCTTAGGTTCCAATCCTATATTTATCATTTCTTATTATGTTCTTTATCAAATCTTTCCATCATATCAGCGCCAAGGATATCATGCATATATGTATAGATTCTGGAAGTTTTTTCTTCCAAATCCTGTTTAATGAGAATCTTATGCTTTAGTTCCTCTCTTATACCATTAATCCATGCGGCAACTTCATCTAATTCTTCTTTGCTCTTTTGTAAACTTTCATAAAAAATATTGATGCTTGCAGCCATCAACTGCTCGTTCACTTCTTTAATTTGATAGGGGATGTCTGCTAATTCATCCATTCCTTGTTCAATTTTTTCATTGATTTCATTGATGTACTGCTTATTTTTACTTAACTTTTTATCCTTGTGTTTACCGACTGTATCCGTACTGATTTCCATATTAGCCATGATATCCTTAATCAAGCTATTCTTTAACTGCTTCATATCTTTGATATCATTTACTAACTTCCCCTGTTTTTTCAATAGGTTATTTACCTTCTGCTCCAGGTCCTTAATCTCAGTAGTTTTTTGATCCTCTGTAAACAATTCATGCCATCGGCTATCAAGAGTAAGAATAGGTAATTTTTTATTCTTAACTATACTATGAAACTCATTTTTCTTCTCTTTCTTTGCCATGTAAGAAAATCCTACCCTTTCTTGTTCAACCAGTCAACCAGATTAAGTTACATATCATCTCTTCCTGAAAGACGATAAGAAAGTTTCATCAAACTGTCAGCTAAGTGTACATTTTCTACCGTTACATCTTTTGGCAAATTAAGATCCGTAGGCGCAAAATTCCATATCCCCTTAATTCCCCACTTAACAAGATCTGCAGCTATCCCCGGTGCCTTAGTCTTCGGAACGGTAATTGCCGCAATATCCACATGATTATTCATGATATATTCTTCTATGTCATCGTTGGATTTGACTATGATATCTCTTATCTGTGACCCAATTAACTTGGGGCTGACATCAAAGATCGCTTTAACAAAAAATCCTCTACGCTCAAAATCCACATAGTTTGCAAGTGCCTGTCCCAAATTACCGGCACCAATAATAATAACATGATACTTGGTATCCAGACCTAATATTTTTCCTATTTCAGAATGCAGGTACTCAACATTGTAGCCATAGCCCTGTTGTCCGAAACCACCAAAATTATTTAAATCCTGTCTTATCTGTGAAGCCGTTACCTTCATCTTCTCACTTAATTCCTTTGAAGAGATACGTACGACATCTTTCTCTAATAAATCTCCTAGATAACGATAATATCTTGGTAACCGATTAATTACCGCTTTAGAAATCTCCTTCTTGTCCAATGATTCTCCTCCTTCTGTATCTTCTATTATAATAATTATATTCAATTGTTAAGATTAAGTCAATGTTTTCTGAAATTACACCCTTCGACAAGGACATATATCCATCTACCAGTAAAAAGTATATCCATCCATAGATTGTAATATAACTGTAGCTACCATCTAAATTGTGTGTCAAAATCAAATTCCGTTCTATCTGAGGCTTTATAATAAGTAAAGAGCATCCTTTCACGGAAGGAGAATTGATCCCTTCCTAATAAAAGATGCTCCTTATTTTTTAATACGTTTTCATTACACTAAGTTTGCCTTGCTCTTCTTTCCACTTCCCTTTATCAAGCGAACCATATACCACACAACAATAAGAATTACTATAAATAACCCCAAGCTATAAGCAATACTCAATTTAAAAAATATAGTTCGCTTCAATGAAAAAATAATTATATTACTAAGCAGTAAATAAAATAAGCTATCCTTACCTATTTCTCTTAGCCAAGTAAAATATTTATTATTTCCCAGAAAGCCGGAGAGCAAATAGTAACCGTACAAAAATAACATACCGCCTGTGAGCCAGGCTAGTGATAATGGGAATCTAGAGGGCCAGCCATATGTTACAAAAAAAGCTGTATACGTTGTATATGCTGTTCCCAATACGGCTGCAACTAATACATACCAGTTGAATTTAATTCCCTTTCTCACAATATAAACTCCTATAACAAAATAAAGATAATATGGAATAACCGGATAAAAGGCATTTCCATAGCCTCCGACAAATATCCCTATCACAGGCTTTACTTCGGCTAGCGGTAAAAAGCACGATAATATACTGATCATAGCCACCAAGAATAACAACTTAATATTCTTATTCCTTAATACCCAAAATAAAGGCATCGTTATTAACATGACCGCTGCAAAAGCTATGAGGAACTCCGACCAACCTGCAAGCCTTTTGATTAGGAGAATATCAAGAATTCTATCGAAACGAAAAGGCATTCCTTCAATAAATATCACATATGTAAAACTTGAGATATAAAATGCACCCAGTAACCGAAAAATATTCTTACTTATCTTCTTTAATCCAATCCAAAAGTCTCCCTTTAAATATGCGGTATAGGAAACATAGCCAAATGCAAATACAAAGCCAGAAAACGTAGTGATATTAATATACTCTGTTAGTAAACTCCAACCTTTTTCAAAGTTAAGGTTGCAATAAAATTGCAAACAGTGTGCCAAAATCATTTGAAGGGTTAAGATACCCTTAAAGGAATCAATTGAGTTATCCCTCATAACTTATTTTCTCCATCTGCCTTCATTAATAGCACGAATGGTTTCAACAGGAATTTTAGGTTTTCGGTCATAAGTACATAAACCATTGATTTCCTGTTCCACATCAGTAATTTCAGTATAGCAAAAGCCTTGGACATACGGAGATGCTAAGAGAGGAGAAACTACATTATAATATCTCTCTGCATAATCCTCATCATCGGTTGCGCTTGAATATCCCCAACCATCCCAGTTACCTTTTTTATAAGAGATGCCTCCAAATTCAGTAACAAGTATAGGCTGCCCTTCGTACTTCCAACCGTTAGCAAAAAGTGGTCTTCCACCGGGCATAAACTCCAATATATTTTCAAGATTTTTATATCTCTGTTGTAAGATCTCCTTGTTCCACTCATAATCATGAATGGTTAGTAAATCCGTGCACGTATGCTCCCAACCGTCATTTGAGATTACCGGTCTTGTCTGATCCAAGGATTTCGTCAGATGAACCATTGCAGCACTATGGCTTTGCTGTTCCTTTTTGTCTTTAATATTGAAAACTCCCCAGGATTCATTTAAAGGTGTCCACGCTACGATGCAAGGATGATTATAGTCTCTTAAAATCTCATCAATCCACTCGTAGGTAATTCTCTTCACATATTTTCTAGAATAAACATATGCGGCTGCTATTTCTCCCCACACTAAAAATCCCATTCTGTCTGCATGATACAAAAATCTCGGATCTTCAATTTTTTGATGTTTTCTTACTCCGTTAAATCCCATGGACTTTGCTAATTCGATATCTTTTATGAAATCTTCATCCGTAGGTGCAGTTAATAATGCATCTTCCCAATATCCCTGATCTAAGAGTAATTTTTGATAATAAGGACGATTATTTAATAAAAACTTCCCGTTTTCAATGGATACCTTTCTCATACCAAAATATGAAATTACCCTATCCGTTTCCTTCTCGCCATCAAACACCTTGAATACAACATCAAACAGTCTCGGATTTTCGGGTGTCCAAACTAATTCCTCCTGGAAATTCCAGTTTCTTAATTGCTGTTGATCAAGGAACAACTGAAAAGTTCCGGCATTACGTTTTGTTTTTACCATATTGCTAACTAATAGTTCTTCTTTATAGTATATTTCTGTTCTTAAGTCTACTTCGTTACTGCCACTAATTTCATACTGGAACTCAACCTGCATATTATCTAAATCCGTTGTGATATAAACATTTTCCAGATATGTTTCTTCAACGGCTTCTAGCCATACTGTCTGCCAAATACCTGTAGTCCTTGTATAAAAAATACCCTCAGGCTTATCTCTCCAATATTGTTTTCCCCTTGGCATTTCTAAATCCAGCGGATAATCAACTACCTTTAAGACTATGGTATTCTCTTCCTCATTTAATGCAGGAGTAATATCCATATCAAAGCTGATATGACCTCCTATATGTTCTTTTATAAACACACCATTCACCCAAATATGACAGCTATAATCAACTGCACCGAAATGAAGGATCACTTTTTTACCTTTCATAGTTTCTGGTAATATGAACTTTTTACGATACCAGACAGTATCATATGCCTCCTGCTTATTAATTCCTGAAAGCTTACTCTGGTATACATAAGGAACTGTTATCTTTCTATCAAAATCATCTGTGTTAAAAGAAAAATCCCACTCACCATTCAAATTCATCCAATCTTCTCTAACAAATTGGGGTCTTGGGTATTCATTTCTCGGAATATTCATTTTCTGTACCTCTCATTTTTATATTTAATCTAGCCCTTTACTCCTGAATTTAAGGAAATACCTTTCACAAAATATTTCTGTGTAAATAGATATAAAATAATCATAGGTATAATAGCAATTGTTGCAATGGTACACATTCTTGCTACTTGATTTCCATATACACCTTTTGCTAGTTGAAGACCAGCAGTAAGTGTTAATCGGTCTATATTATTGATGATAATGGATGGCCAAAGGAAATCATTCCAACTTCCTGTAAATGTAAATAGTCCTACTGCTATTAAGATAGGCTTACAGTTAGGTAACATGATTTTTCCAAAGATCTTCCATTCTCCCGCACCATCAATTCGTGCAGATTCCAAAATAACATCCGGTATTGCATACATAAACTGGCGAATTAAAAAAATATTCAAAACACCTGCTAAACCAGGCACAACAAGAGCAATCAATTCATTTAACCAGCCAAAGGTATGCATGATTTTATACAGAGGAATCACATTCGTTATTGCCGGAAAGGATGAAAGAAACATAATTCCTAAAAAAATAACATCTTTTCCTTTAAACTTCAATTTAGCATATGCATAAGCCGACATAGAATAGATAATGACAGCTATGATAGTCTGACTCCCCGATACGATAAGAGAATTTAAAAACCAACGGTATACAGGAAGCTGTTTATTATCAACTGCCAAAATTTCCATATAATTTCTTAGGGTCCATGTCTTTGGCAAAAACATAAAGCCTCCCGCCTTGTTAATCTCTGAATCAATTTTAAACGAAGAAATGATAATCCAAACAAGAGGTATGATAGCAATTGTTACTATGACACATAAAATAAAAAAAGCTATCCACGATTCTTTTTTTGTACTGTTATGTAATAGAGTATCTTCATCATAATTTGCTGTTTTTTTCATATACCCCTCCTAATCCGGTTGTTTACGCATTAATATAAGCTGTCCCACAGAAACAATACCGATAATTAGTCCCAGACAGGTTGACATAGCACTAGCCATTCCAGCAACAGAATTACCTGTTCCAAAAGCTAAATTCCTAATGTACATCAACAAAACAAATGTTGATTCATTTGGACCACCACCTGTTATAATTAAAGGCTGCCCATAGATGTTGAACTGAGCAATAATAGAAACAACTATCGTATACGCTAGTGGAAAACGTATGGTAGGTACTGTAATATACCAAAATCGTTTTAACCCTTTGGCTCCATCTAAATCAGCCGCTTCCAACACAGATTTGTCAATACCGGATAATGCTGCCACATATATGATTAGATTACCTCCAATTCCCCACCATAAGGTCGTAATTACAATTGTCATCCAAGCATAAGGTTGTTCCCCATACCAGTTAATATCAGTTCCGAACAAATTGTTAAACAATCCCAAAGAGCGGTTAAATATAAATAACCAGGTTAAGGTCACTGAGGTTATAGAAAAAAGGGTTGGCATATAAAGAATTCCTTGAAAAAAATTACGTCCTTTTGGTCTTTTATCCAAAAGCAGCGCAATGGTTAAGGGTATAATAATTTGAAAGGGTACACAGATTATTACAAATATGATGGTGTTTTTGAGACCGTTCCAAAATTGTCGATAAAAAGTGGATTCTGTATTTAATAAAAATGTCTTATAATTTTCTAGTCCTATGAATTGAGGATCCGTAAATAGATTCCACTTCGTAAATGAAGCGTACATTCCATAAAACATAGGAAATAGAAAAAACACTATAAATATCAGAACATGTGGTGCAATAAACAAATACGGAGTAAATTCAAATTTCTTTTTGCTATTTACTTTTACTTTTTTTTGCATTTAATTTTCCTCCATCATAATTTGGCATAAAACCATTGAATACCAAAGTACTGATCAATATCTTAAAACGTCCGCTTCACAAAATAGATCTTTGTGAAGCGAATGTTTTAAGTATTAGGTAATCTTTAACCGGAATTACAATAGCCTAGGCCAAAACATTTTATTGACCCATTTCAATTCTATCTTTTGTTTCCTGAACCGCCTGCTTCAAGCCATCCTCTGCTGTCATACGTCCAAATAGAATTTCTGCTAAAACTTTATCTAAACTTTCAACTGCATATCCATAATATTTATAGCTGTAAATTTTAAGTTCATCTGCCTCATCAGCTAAGAATGCCTGAGGCATCTCTTTAAATTCAGCTACATCCTTAATGGCAACATGGGCGGGTACTTGACCTGCCTTTGCCCACTCTAAGCTGTTGTTACCAACATAATCTATAAATTCTAATACTGCTTTGGTTTTATCCGCATCTCTTTTATCATTTTTAGGTATTACAAATTGATGTGAAGATGTCCAATTTCCCTTTGTTCCAGCATCAAAAACGGGATAATCATACATTTTAGCATTTAACTCTGCCTCTTTAACGTTGTTATACATCCATATTCCTTCCGGACAATATAACATATTTCCTCCAAGGAACATCTCCCAAGGGGCATCTCCGTCCTTTTGTATGTAGCCGGCATCATTCAATTCAGTCCAAGTATTAAGTACTTGTATAGCTTTATCATTATTAAAATCAGGTGTTGTTCCGTCTGTACTTAAACTTCCCCCAAGCTGAGCATAAGCTGATAAGAATTTAACGCGGTGCCAAGTCATGCCGATAGTAATAATATTATCAGCCTTACAAGCTTCCCCACTTGCCTTGATCTCGTCCCAGGTTAAAACACCGTCATCTAAGGCACCATTTCCATATTTCTCGTATAAATCCATGTTGACGTATAAAACAAAGGAGTGTACATCAAGAGGTATTCCGTAATGTCCTCCATTAATTTCAGTCATCTGCCATGCCTTTGGATTATAATTATCAGCTTTTATATTAGAATTAGCTAGAACTGTGTTATAATCCTCTAAAAATCCATTCTCTTGAAAGAGCGGTATTCTCTCCACGTGATTAATAGCGACATCCGGAACATCTTCGCCTGATTGAACAGCTAAGGGCAGTTTTAAATAAAGATCATTAGCTTCTATTGCTCTGTGATTAACGGTATAATCCGGATTTGTGGCATTATATGCGTCAACAATAGCCTGCATGGAGCTTCCATCAGCTCCTGTAAAAACGGTCCAAAACTCAATACTTCCTTTCTTACCTGGTTTTACTTGTTGTTGTTCTTCTTCACTTGAATCAGAGACATCTGCACCATCATTATTGCTTTCTTTGGTAGCCCCACATGCTATCAATGAAAAACTCATAGCTGTAGCAAGTAATAACGCCAATACTTTTTTCAATTTCATAAAAACTTCTCCTTCTCTGTTATAAGATTAAATTACCAATGCTTTGCAAAGACATTTTAAAACATATTTAATGTTTATTATTTTAAGTTTTAAAATTTATTTAAACATTATTTATGTTTTTATATTCATATTATAATTCATTTTATATAATTATACAATATGCATTTTATTTTTTTTATATATTTTTACTATATTATTTCATTTATTAAACATTATTGATGTATTAATATTTACATTGCATTCGTCGTTTTTCCAATTTTATTGTTTATATACCCATATATTTACTCATAGTTCTATATATTCAATCATGTTTCAATTATTAAACAGTCACGCTTCTGATAAAGTGTTTTTACCATAGAACAACAACCGTAAGAAACACGCTTCGCGAGTTTCTTACGGTTCGCGTGCGCGCGCGCATTTTTGCAAGGAAACTTGCAAATGCTCACTTTGCACACGCACAAATAAAAATGCAATTAATCAGTCGACAAACTGCTTAATTGCACTCTTCTATTATAATTATTTAGTATTCCATACTCAGAATAATGTTTTGAGAATGATCTCCAAATTTTTCTCCAAATATATTAAAGCCTCCCACATATTTGGCATCCTTTTTATTCCCAATTCGAATTACGATTGGTTCATTTTCCTTAATGCTCAACATCCCAATATGGGTATCTCCCACTTTGTTTTCGTTAATATAACATCCGTCTTTTCTTACTTTCCAAGTGGTTAAAAGACCATACTGAGTGCTTCCCGAGGACCAAGACGAAGGAGTAAGTCTGCCTCTTCTGGCACCAAAATCACCGGGTGAACGCCAGGTTCCGCAATCAATCCCATTGATCCATACCGTAATATCTGATTTCCAATTTTCTCGATAATTTGGTGCTTCCGAACAAATCTCCATAGATAGCCCAAGCATCTTTAACTCAGAACGCTTTGGTAGCTGGTTTGGAAACTTATATTCAACATATCCGCTGGAACTCCAAATAATCTGTGCATTCATTCGTTCAGGTAAATAAAAACACTGTAACGCATCTTCATTGCCAATAATTCCATTTTCATCTGCTATGCCGCAAGTAGAAAACATTTCACAGTCGGTATATGCACCAATAGGCATATTTACACTTACGACCTGATTAACTTTTTGTGATACATTATCCAAACTGATATTAACGATATCATTTTTCTTGCTGCACAGCCGTACAGCTCCTCTTGTACCGGGTTGAACCTCAGCATTTATTAAATCTGCTTTTTCTAATATATTCACATGCATTGCCGCGCTGGAAGGAGCTATACTGAGCTTCTCAGAAATCTCCCCAATATTCAGACTCTCTTCATACAGTAATTTTAATATTTCCAATCTTACTGGAGAAGAAAGAGCTTTACCCACATTACAAACTTCTTCTACCTCTGCTAGGTCCAACATTAATAACTTCGCCATATTTTCACCTTTTCTCGAGTTAAGTAACTAATTTTGCATTTTTGATATTATCAAAATTCCTGCGTCCCATTGATCTTCTCTTAATTTTAAATCATTTCCATCATTATAACTAAATTCATTTAAGAAGTAAATCAAAATTATGGAAGCATTCACT
>JAEWEO010000179.1 GCA_023389295.1 Bacillota bacterium | reverse complement strand
CTGTTTACTCGGTCGTAAGTAGTGTATTCCAATCTTCAACCGCCTTTTTTCTACCCTCTGCAGGCGTCAATTGTCCATCAAAAACTGCTTGGCAGATGCTAGCCGAGATGGACCAGTAATAGGATATTCTTGAGACAGAAGGCATCGGATAAGAATTTGCAAACTGTTCTACGAAAGGCTTGATTAATTCATCTTCGGATAAGCCCTCTATATTACTTACGTCTTTAAGGGTCGTTATTTTATTTGCCAGCTGGTACATAATACCGGCTGATTCATCAGATATCAGATACTCTGCAAAAAGCTGTGCAGCGATTGGATATTTGGTAAATGCAGAAACATGAGCATTTTGCACACCTGCAAAAGGAGTTAAGGCTTCCCCGTTAAAGGTTGGCAGTACCGTCACACCAAAATTAACTCCACTATCTTTAAAGGTTGTAATATCCCAAGGTCCTGATATTTCATAGGCAATTTTCCCTTCTGAAAACTGACTCCTTAAGAAACTTACATTTCCCAAATCAATGGAAGCTACGGGCATGATCTCTTTGAGGCTTCCTACTAAATCCAGCCCTTTTTCAAATTCCTCCGTATCAAAGCCCGGATTATCTGCATTATTTCCATCTTCCCCAAATAACTGAAAACCATATGCACTTAGCATTGGATAGATCTTATAACCATCACCAATGGTCATTAAAAAATAAAAATTATTATTAATGGGATCGTTATAATCCTTCGCTTTCGTAAGGATTTCCTCCAAAGTAGTTGCCGGTTGCTCACCTACGATATCTTTATTATAAAATAGGCAACTGGTTTCTAGGGAAACCGGGACTCCGTAAACCTTATTCTGTGAGGTAACGGTTTTCATACCTACTTCATTTACTCTTTCGTTCAATTTTTCTACAATCTTACTATCTATCTCTAAAAATAATCCCGCTGTAACTCCATGCTGGAAGGAGTCATGGGGACTCATAAAGACATCAGCACCAGTACCTGCAGGGCCACTAAGTGCTATCTTATCAATTGCACCAAGTCCAACCTCCTCTACCGTAACAGGGACTCCATATTTTGCTTCAAAATTCTTTGCTATTGCTTCTGCAAATGCTACATCACCCGTCCAAAAGGTAAGCTTTGCCCCCTCCTCAGGAAGTAATTCCTTCTCCTGTGCTATCGGTGATATCGTAGGTTCCGTATCAGAGTCAGTCGTTGTATTTCCCTGTGTATTTGCTGTCTCTGCATCCTCCTCCATTGGAATCTCTCGCTTACATCCACTCATAGCAAAAAGCATAATGAGAACCAATAAAACAGATACTATTCTCTTCATAAACATCCTCCTATAGCAATCTAAATATATAGTGCTTACCCCTTGTCCGCTCCTGCAGCAATTCCCTCAACCAAATACTTTTGAAATAATAGGTATAGTACCGTAATCGGAATTGCGATTAATACCGCCCCCGCTGCAAAGGTTGTAAAATTAGAATTCTCATTTCCGGAGATCATGGTATATAGTCCTACGGCTATGGTTCTTGAAGACTCTCCGGTATAAAGTAAATTCGGTAAAATATAATCCATCCAGGGCATCATAAACTGGGAAACTGCACAGTATACAATGATGGGCTTTGACATGGGCAAAATAATCTTAAGAAATGTATTTAATTTTGAGCTTCCATCAATATAGGCTGCTTCATCCAAAGACATGGGAATACCGTCCAAATATCCTTTCACAAGCCAAACATTATAAGGAATCGCTCCTGCGGAATAAACAATTACCAAAGATAGAGGCGTCTTATTTAAACCAAAGGTCATAAAGAGCGTATAAATTGCTGTCATGGATAAAAAGCTGGGAAACATTGATAGGATTAACATGGTCATAAGTCCTGTCTTTCTTCCCTTAAATTGAAATCTAGATACCACCCAAGCCGTAATCATAATCAAAATTACTGACACAAATGCATTCAATAATGCAATGGATAAGGAGTTCTTAAACCAAATCAAATAATCCGTCTCTTTAAATAAATTAATATAGTTATCAAAAGTAATATTCCTAGGAAGTAAGGTGGAGGACATTAAACCCTTGCCTTCATTAAAGGAGGACATAATAATCCAAATCACAGGTATAATTACAACCCCACATACCAGAATGAGTTCCAGATTAACGAAAAATGCTTTTAATCTTCTCTTCATTGCCTAAACCTCCTTAAAAGCATTGGTTCTCTTAAAGTTCCAGAAGGAAACGACTGCTATCATCAAGAATAAGATAATACACATTACTGCTGCCATATCATAAATCTGATGATTGAGTGTCAGTTTATAAATCCAGGAAATCAGAATATCCGTATCTCCTGCCAACTGATACTTTGGATTAACGGGACCTCCCTCCGTAAGGAAGAAGATTGCACCAAATCCATTAAAGTTACCCGCAAAATTCATGACAAGGAGAGGTCCTGTTGCTTTAAATACTAAAGGTAATGTAATTTTACGAAAAGTCTGGTAGGAACCAGCTCCATCAATCTCTGCCGCTTCGTAAAGACCTTTATCAATGTTGGAAAGAATCCCTTGTATCATGATCATAAACATTGGAAATCCCATCCACAAATTCACCAAGATAACCATAATCTTAGCCAGCAGAGGATCTGTCAGAAAAGGGATTCTTTGATCCGTCAGTCCAAGATCGATAAATAATTGGCCCAACGGACCAAATTGCCCGTTCAGCAGATTCTTAAAAACAAGCAGGCTAATCATCTGAGGTATTGCCCACGGCAGAATCAGAATGCTGCGGTAGAGAGATTTATGCTTAACATATTTGCTGTTTAGTAAAACAGCTTGAAGCATACCAATAAAATAGGTAGAAAAAGTAGAGCAAACTGCCCAGACTACCGTCCATAATAATACTGACAAAAAGGTATTGGACCAAATCGGTACCTGAACCAGCTTTATAAAATTCTTGAATCCGACCCAATCAATCAAAGAAGCCGGAGGCAAATGATTTTTATTATAGTTAGTAAATGCCGTAAGTATGGAGAAGATAATGGGCATAAAGATAACAAATACGACCAATATCATTATCGGCGCCAATATAATGTAAGGAAAAAACTTTTTATAAGCTGCCTTTATATATTCCTTAGAGGATATGTAATTTCCACCTTGATCAATGACTTTGCCTGTCATATAGGCATCTCTTAGGTTCCAAACAAAGATAAGGATAAATAAGGAAAGGACCAGTATCGTAATAATACCTCCAACCAAAAGCATGGTGGAGTGATCTCCGTTCTTTGCACCTGCTTTATTGCCGAGGGTAACAAATCCCCAAATACCTTTTGAAAAAAATCCTCCATGCAATCGCAAACTTAATTTTGGTATCAGACCAAAGAAATATTCAATCCAGTATCCCGTTCGCAATTCAATTCCAAGAAACAATACTTGAATAAGAAAAAGAAGAATACCCTTCAGTTTTTGTTTTCCTATAAAGAATTGCCCCCCTCCCCAAAGGAATAGGGATAGTAATACGGCCTTCTTTCGCTTTGCCATCTTAACCTCCATGACGTCACATCATAATCATTACTTAACCGCTTAACCTAATATGAATTTACCATTTCATATACCAAATGTCAAGTTATTTTGCACAATAATTTATTATTTTATCAATATTTTTTATGCGTTTTATACTAATTTTTACTTAACTTCTTTATGTTTAAGTTAAATAACTTCTGCTAAAAAGCTTGTAATATAAGGCTTTTATCAACCCTATTCGATAAATTTAAGTTAATTAAACATTTGTAAATCACAGAATCTTCTGCGCTTGCTGATTGAATTCTTAATCCTAGCTGTGTTATGATACACTCAGAAAGAATAGCTGAAAGGAACTTTATACTTCATGAAAAGAGAAAAGGTTACGATGAAGGATATCGCGAAAGAGCTTAATCTATCTCTTGCAACGGTCTCTTATGTATTAAATCATTCGGATAAAGAAAAGATTAGCCATGATACCAGAATCAAGGTAATGGAGACTGCAAAACGATTAGGCTATGTTCCCAATCAAACGGCAAAATCCTTAGCTAAAAGCAGAAGTAATTTGATTGGTATTATCGTTAATGTCTGCAACAATGCTTCTTCTTACATCAAACAACAGTCTCTAGATCTTGCCGGTGAACTCCAAAAACAAATCTACCAGGCAGGTTATGATACTATTCTCTCTATAGCTAGTGAATTAGAGGACATTCAAATAAAATATAAACACTCATTAGAGGCTGTATTTATTATCGATGTCAGCGAAAAATCCTTGCGTAAAATCACGAAGCACTACTATGTCCCCTTAATTTTTCTGGATTGTGATTTTGCAGAAGGTTTATTTTATAAAATTCTACCGGATTATGATGCCTTAATACAGGAAGCTAAGAAAAAACTTGCAGATGATAATCCCTATCTGGTAATGGATCAAGTGATTAATGAACGAATTAAGAAGCAAATATGTGATCATTTCCACAAAGAAGATATCTTCCTTAATAGAGCAAATACCAATCTGAAGGAATTTCTATCCGGCAAATTAAATCGTAAGGGTATTGTCATCGGTGATTTATTAGGGGTTCAAGTAGAACGCTATGTGGATAATAATGATATTATCGTATTATCCTCCAATACTGCTACGGATTTGTTGCTTCCGGATACCAAACGAATTATTGTCAGCAATCAACAAAAAGCAGAGGTAGCTATTGCCATATTGAAAAAATTAATTACAATGGATTACGATGCAAATTCCCGCACCCAAATACTTCTCTTACCGGATGCTCCAACCAAGTTAAACCTCATATCACAAGATGAGGAAACCCTCTAAGCATATAATTAGAAGCTGTAAACCAATTTACATGTCATAAATATTGCGAAGGAATAATTCCTTCCCGCAAGGTGTGCATTAAAGTCATTCCTATACGATAAAATAAGGTATCGAGCTAGTTGCTTCGATACCTTTTTTATTCATGACATGTTGAACTAGCTTGCAAATTATCTTACTTTTGGCATAACTTCTGTTCATCCAGATAATATCTTCCCTAATTCTAACATTCTTTTTCTGCTTTGCTGTAATTTCACGTCGTTTTTGTTTTTATTCTCCAACTTTTTATCTATTAAGTTCCTTTC
>JAEWEO010000149.1 GCA_023389295.1 Bacillota bacterium | reverse complement strand
CGTTCTACACGTGTAAGACTCCGATTTTACTAGGAATTATAGATATAATACTTAATTACTGATACAGATTTAAACTTTGATTCTGAATGATTTTTCTTTCAGGTAATTAATTCTAGGGGTGTAGAATATTTATATTAAAGGAGTGCGGGGAAATGTCATCATTACCAGATATACGTCTTCATGAGGGAGAACTTAATATTATGGAATTATTGTGGTCTAACAAAGCGCTGGCTGCAAAAGATATTTCAAAGATCATTAAGGAATATATCGGATGGGAAAAGAATACCACATACACTGTTATTAAAAGATTAATTGAAAAAGGCGCAGTCAAACGTGAGGACCCGGGATTTATGTGTCGTGCAACTATTTCAAAGAGGACCGTACAAGCGATTGAAACAAAGGCTTTATTAAATAAATTATATAACGGATCATTAAATACCTTTTTGGTGGAGTACTTAAAAAATCAAAACCTATCTAAAGCAGAAGTTTTGGAATTACAACGAATTGTTGGTGAGCAGAGATAATAATCTCTGCTTTTTTTTGGCTTTTTTCTCTATGATTAATAATCTTAATCCGATCTACTCTAAAAATCGTCATATTGACTGTAAAAACCTCATAAAAACATTTTTATAAAGTGATATTACACATAACACTAGCCATATATTAGAAAATAATATATAATTATGTTGTAATATGTAACAAAATATTTTCACAATGAGGGATAATATAAATAAAGAAGGGGCGACTTAAAATGAAGAGACCATTTCGAACGATATTTCAGACGTTGAAGGTAAATCCGAGAATGTTACTGAAGTTATTGAACATTCGGGTAAAATTGTTTATTGGTTTATTGGTTCCTGTTTTGTTATTAGGTGTCTATGGAATAAAGTCTTATCAGATGTCTGAAAAGGCAATCATAGATAATTATGTAAAGAGTTCTGAAAGTACTTTACATGCTGTAAGTGATTACCTGGGATTTGGATTGAAGGTAGTTGATGAGAAAGCACAAGAATTAATATCGAATCCGGAGATAAGGATGTATTACAGCAAAAAGTCAGGTTCTGAAGATAAACTGACAACGATTAATCAGCAATATACCATTCAAGCTGAGATTAAGCTTGCGAAGGAAACGAATTCTTTTATTGAAGCGATACATATCTTTGGAGAAAACGGTAAAGGGCTATCTACAGTTGTTCCGGTAAGTGATAAACTATATAATACTTTTATCGAATCCAAACAGGTTAATTATTTTAAAGATAAGAATATAACGACTGCTTGGGTTGGTAGTCATAATAGTTTGGATCAAGTATTAGCAGTAGAGGATACTACTTACAGTACCGACCAATATGTCATGTCGATCATAAAGAAAATGAATCCGAATAACGGCTATGTTGTAATCGATATTTCTAATCAGCAAGTCTTAGACATGTTTGACAGGTACGATCTAGGGGAGGGAAGTATCATTGGATTAGTCCATAGCGATGGAAGAGAAGTTTTGGCAAATACAGAACAAGAATTCTCATTTTCAAAGTTATCTCATTATCAAATGGCCATTAATAATGATCCGCAAACAAAAGATTTGTATGAGGCGATTAACGATAAAGAATATTTATTCTTATACACTAAGGTTGCTCAAGCCGATGTTACAGTATGCGCTTTAATTCCTAAGGATACCATTCTACAGCAGGTAGATAGCCTTAAGCAAACGAATCTTATCTTTCTTTTTGTTGCCGGTATATTTGCATTAGTTATGATTGTTTTTATAGCGGGTGGTGTTAGTAAAGCCATTAGTTCCTTAATGAAATCGATAACGAAAGCTTCTGAGGGAGATTTAACCACACGTTTTGAAACAAAAAGTCACGATGAGTTTCTTGTATTAACCCATGGTATGTCAAACATGATTCAGAATATGAGAAAATTAATTGGTGAAGTGCAGGAGGTTGGGAACAAAGTAAGCCATTCTGCCAAAAGCTTATCCGGTACCTCCGAGGACTTACTGGTCGCAACCAAAGGAATATCACAAACCATTGATGATATAGAGAAGGGCGTGGTACAACAATCCGATGATACGGAGCAATGCTTGCTTCAGATGGCAGGTTTATCAGATCAGATCAACACCGTATATAATAATACCAATGAAATTGAGCAGATCGCAGATAGTACCAAGGTGATTGCCGGAGAAGGAATCATTATGATTAATGAATTAAACGAGAGATCAAAGGCTACTGCCCATATCACAAAGGATGTAATAGATAAAATAGTGGAATTTGAATTGCATTCCAAAAACATTGCAGGTTTTGTTACGATTATTAATGAAATAGCTTCTCAAACCAATTTACTTTCATTAAATGCTTCTATCGAAGCAGCAAGAGCAGGTGATGCAGGTAAGGGTTTTGCTGTTGTAGCAGACGAGATTCGTAAATTGGCAGAGCAATCTGTACATGCAGTAAACCAAATCCAAAGTATTGTAAAGGAAATTTACACGAAGACACAAAATACGATAGTAACAGCAAAGCAGGCAGAGCAAATTGTGGAGTCTCAAAATGAGGCACTTCTTAGGACAGTTCAAGTATTTGATCGGATCAATAATCAAGTGAATAGCCTGGTTAGTAATCTGAATAACATTTCAAATGGAATTAAGCAAATAGAAAGTGCCAAGGATGAGACCATGGATGCAATTCAAAATATTTCCGCTGTATCAGAAGAAACTGCGGCTTCCTCCGAAGAGGTAAATGCTACAGCCCTTAATCAGATAGATACCGTAGAGCGTTTGCGAAGCTCTGCTTTGGAGCTGGAAAATAATTCAAAGATCCTGGAAGAAGCTATTAAAATGTTTAAAATACAATAGTTACAATAAGATAACTATTATATTTCATTTATGAAATAAGTGACCTCGATTACACCCAGTAGATGTGACCCAATTAAGTGAGACTTTACGAAAAATCATGATAGGTGCAAATATGCTCTCCTTATATGAAACAGTTTTATACGATTTGTTTCATCAAGGAGAGCATATTTATTTATGACTAGTGAATTACTATGATCATATTACTATTATCTAGTCCAGTAGAATAATCCCACCCGAGAGTTCTTCGGATGTATTTGTTTCAATGATCGCCATCGGTGTTATATCAATTAACTCACCATTACTTAATTCGGCTATAATTATATAGATACTGTCGGTAATAGGAGTGTAGGTGATAACCTGCTCCGGCTTATAATCGGTAATCCGAAACATTTCATTATTGATTACATCAATTCCATAGATGGTGGCTGTTTCATCCTGAAGCTCCAAGTTCAGATTTGGTATCTTCAAACATGAATTCGTTGTAAGTTCTATTCCTGTGTCGTAATCATAGTAGATCAAATCATTTTGTTTATCAGAATAATCATTTTTTTCCAACAAATCTTGAGTAGTCTTGATACTTGAATCCGATTCTACAACCGCATTACCGGTTACAACTTCGTCTTTGTATTTTGTGTTACTACAGCTAACATTACTAATAAAAAGTGTTACTAACAGGAGTACAGCAATTAACTTTTTCATAGAACCGTCCTTTCTAATGAGGAGAAACCATTCTTTTGATATAATTAAATTGAGATTGAATTGCAATTTTCATAAATTCTTTGATACTATTATATACCTCTTCAATAATTTTATCTACCTTATTTTTACATTCTTAATTCAGGCCTTCTGGTAATTATAGTGTTCCATACTACAAAAATATCGTGCAATACTAATTGCTAGTGGGTAGAAGTTAGTATTGCATTTCAGAAGTTAATCTTACATTTTACCCGCTGTTTTCCGAAATTGCTTGACTTATACTTAACTATAAGTGCTATGCTATAACTATAAAAGAATTCCTTCCAAATGAGTACAATTTTAAGTGATAAGATATTAATAATTGTAGCTAAATAAATTGCATATTTAGAACTTAAATTGGAATTCATAAGAAGGTATAGGTATCATTGTAAACCACAAAATTTCATAAGAAAGGGGAAGAAAAGAATGGAGTATGTAAAATTTGGTAATACGGGCATGGATGTATCAAGAATCTGCCTCGGATGTATGAGTTTTGGCGATCCTGAAACTTGGCTTCATAAATGGGTGCTTAAGGAGGACGAAAGTCGCCAAATCATTAAAAAAGCTCTTGATTTAGGGATTAATTTCTTCGATACTGCCAATGTTTATTCTCTAGGAAATAGTGAGGAAATCCTTGGTCGTGCCTTAAAAGATTATGCAAATCGTGACGAAGTGGTAATTGCCACAAAGGTTCATGGTCAAATGAGACAAGGGCCAAATGGTTCTGGTCTATCTCGAAAAGCAATTATGAGTGAAATTGATCATAGTTTGAAACGTCTTGGCACCGACTATGTAGATCTCTATATCATTCATCGCTGGGACTATAATACTCCGATAGAAGAGACAATGGAGGCCTTACACGATATAGTAAAAGCTGGTAAAGCCAGATATATCGGCGCTTCTGCCATGTATGCATGGCAATTTCAGAAGGCATTATATGTAGCGGAAAAGCATGGATGGACAAGATTTGTATCGATGCAAAACCATCTAAACCTCATATACCGTGAAGAGGAGCGAGAGATGCTTCCTCTTTGCAGAGCTGAAAAAATTGCTGTTACACCATATAGTCCACTTGCTTCCGGACGATTATCAAGAGACTTGTCAGAAACAACAAAACGACTTGAAACAGATCAGATTGCCAAAGGCAAGTATGATTCAACTGCTGAGGCTGATCGGCTGGTAGTAGAACGTCTTGCAAAGGTTGCACAGGATAGAGAAGTTTCTCGTACCCAGATAGCACTTGCCTGGTTGTTGCACAAAGAACCGGTTGTTGCTCCGATTATCGGATCAACTAAGATAGATCAACTGGAAACTGCCGTAGGCTCTGTTTCTATTAAATTATCACCGGAGGAAATTCAGTACTTAGAGGAACCCTATATTCCACATAGAATCGTTGGTTATGTATAAGCTTATGTAGGGGTAAAATGAATAGTCAAAATGTCAGCTTCGCAGACATTTTATAAATCATGTTTTAATCACAATTAAAGGCTGTCTAAAGTTTAGACAGCCTTTAATTGCGAAAGAAGCACGAATAGCAAAATCTCTATATACCGTGTTATTTTAAACGAAAACAACTATATCTAGTATAATTTTAAAAATTTTAGCTAAAGGTAATTGCTTTTTCTATTTTTATTTTATATAATATAATTCTGATTAAAAGTACATAAGGAGTAATGGTGCATGAAAACAATTAAACGCAATGGTGCAGAAGAGACTTTTGACATAAATAAAATAATTTCAGCCGTTAAAAAAGCAAATTCAACGGGTGAAAAAAGCCTTCTTAATGATGAGCAAATTATTAGTATTGCCGAGTATGTGGAGTTCAAATGCCAAAAACTAAACAGAGCCGTATCAGTAGAAGAGATTCAAGATATGGTAGAAGATCAGATTATGGCGACCGGAGCCTTTGATCTCGCAAAACGTTATGTAAAATATCGTTATCAACGTTCCCTTGTTCGTAAAGCCAATACAACGGACAACCGAATTCTATCTCTGATTGAAGGCAATAACGAAGATGTAAAACAGGAAAATTCCAATAAAAATCCTACCATCAATAGTGTTCAGCGTGATTACATGGCAGGAGAAGTAAGTAAAGATATTACCAAACGATTACTTCTTCCGGAAGATATAGTAGAGGCTGATCAAGAGGGAATCATCCATTTTCATGATACGGATTATTTTGCACAACATATGCATAACTGCGATTTAGTTAATTTGGAAGATATGCTGCAAAATGGTACTGTAATTAGTGAAACACGGATTGAGAAACCCCACAGCTTTTCAACTGCATGTAATATTGCAACACAAATTATTGCGCAAGTAGCAAGTAATCAATATGGTGGACAAAGTATTAGTTTGGCACATTTAGCTCCCTTCGTTCAAATATCAAGAAAAAAGATTCATGCAGAAGTTCTTGAAGAAGTGGAGATACTTGGTAGTACCGTTTCAGAAGAATTGATTGATAAAATTGTAGAAAAGAGACTACGAAGAGAGATCAATAAGGGTGTTCAAACGATCCAATACCAGGTTATTACTCTCATGACAACCAATGGACAGGCTCCATTTTTAACTGTTTTCATGTATCTAAATGAAGCAAAAAATGAAACCGAGAAGAAGGATCTGGCAGTTATTATTGAAGAAACTTTAAAACAGCGTTACAAAGGGGTTATGAACGAAGCCGGAGTATGGGTAACTCCTGCCTTTCCTAAGCTTATTTATGTACTTGAGGAAGATAATGTTACCGAAGATTCCGAATATTATTATCTAACGGAGTTAGCAGCAAAATGTACGACAAAGAGACTTGTGCCTGATTACATTTCTGAAAAGAAAATGAAAGAACTCAAAGAAGGAAACTGCTTCCCTGTTATGGGATGTCGTAGTGCCTTAAGTCCTTGGAAGGATGAAAATGGTAACTATAAATTCTACGGTCGTTTCAATCAAGGTGTAGTAACTCTTAACCTAGTTGATATTGCTTTATCTTCCGGTGGAGATAAGGATAAATTTTGGAAAATATTTGATGATAGACTTGAATTGTGCTATAAGGCTCTTATGATTCGTCACAAACGTCTGAAGGGGACTCTATCCGATGCTGCTCCGATTCTATGGCAGTATGGTGCATTAGCACGACTGAAGAAAGGAGAAACAATCGATAAACTTCTTTATGGTGGTTATTCTACGATCTCTCTTGGATACGCTGGTTTGTATGAGTGTACCAAATATATGACCGGAAAATCCCATACGGATCCTGAAGCAACTTCCTTTGCACTAGATGTCATGAAATATATGAATGTTGCCTGTGACAAATGGAAAGAAGAAACTAATCTAGGCTTTGGTATCTATGGATCT
>JAEWEO010000124.1 GCA_023389295.1 Bacillota bacterium | reverse complement strand
GAATAGGAAAGCTAAGAAGTAAAGTCCGTACCTAGACACTTGGACCGAATTCAAGTAAATTTTATAAAATAGTGAAGAATCTAACTTTATAATTATTCGTCAGAATTGACTTATACTTGTTTGAATTCTGAATGATTGACAAAATATGGAAATCGACATAAAATATAAAGAAGATTATGACCATAATTTTACAGTTTATTATCAGGAGGAAAATACATTGCCGGTATTAATATTTATATTTGGTTTACTGATTGGAAGCTTTTTGAATGTGTGCATCTGTCGGATACCGAAGGGGGAATCAATTGTATTCCCTCCATCTCATTGTACCAATTGTAATAGTAAGATAAAGTTTTATGATCTTATACCGATTTTAAGCTATCTTCTTTTAAGAGGAAGATGCAGGCATTGCGGAGCAAAGATCTCAGTCCGGTATCCGCTTGTTGAGATGGGAACCGGTATTGTTATTCTGCTGATTTATCTAAAATTTGGAATTAGTCTAGAATGGATAAAGTACATAATACTAACCATATGGGTCATTGTCATAGGCTTCATAGATCTGGATACTATGGATGTCTATCTGAAAACCACCCTTACCGGAATCCTGCTGGGAATGATATTTATTGCAATCGGTGCTTTCTTTGGTAGGGGGATTTGGGAATATCTGCTAGGAGGTGTAATCGGCGGTGGATTGATTACTCTCATTATCCTATTAACCGGAGGTATGGGCTGGGGAGATGCTGAGCTCTTTCTTCTGGGAGGACTTTTTATCGGTTTTAAACTGACACTAATTGCATTGCTGTTATCCTTCATTTTGGGAGGAATAATCGGTATTCTACTGATCCTGTTCAAGAAGAAGAATAGAAAGGACTATATCCCATTTGCTCCGTCCATTTCCATGTCAATTATTATTGCTACATTATTTGGAGATAAGATATTGCAGTTCTATCTAAGATAAAAAGAACAAAGAATGTTCAGATAACCGAAAATGAAAAAGGAAATGAAATCGAGAGCAGGGCGTATATCATAATAAAATCTTGTAAAGAAACAATAAGGTTTGCAAAGGGGATTTACTTAACATAAGGGGGAATTCGATTTTGAAGAATGCAATTTTAGCAGTAGATATCGGTGCCGGCAGCTTGAAACTGCTCTATGGGACGAGGATTAAAATACTGGCCTATGAGATGATTGATACACCGAAGGCTTCGATGGAGGATAATAGAATTGTAAGGCTTGACGTCCTCCATGATTTGATTGCCAGTTTCATTAAGAAGAATAGACTAAAACCTAAGTACATCTCCTTTTCTGTTTATGGCAAAGATATAGTCATAAGGCATATTGAAGTACCTTATATGAAGGAAGTCAATGTGAAACAGACCGTGGAATGGGAGATTGGGCGAAATCTCCCCAATGCCGGAGCTAATTATTATATCGACTTTGAGATATTGAATCGGGAAGAAGGAAAAAGAGAGAATGTCTACCGGATTCTTGTTGTGGCTGTATTAAAGGAAAGAATCGAGAATTATCTGAAGCTTGCCCAGATGCTTAATCTCGAGATAAAAGCAATCGATATATCTGCGAATTGCACCGCCAGGGTTTTCAAGGAGCTAACTATTGGTAAAAATGCAATGAAAAACCTTGGGATAATCGATATCGGACAGAGCAATACTAGGATGACGATTATCGAAAAAGGGAAGCTTGCGATGGAACGGCAGGTTCCGTTCGGTTTTGACAAGCTTACAAATGAAGTCGTTAATATTAATCCAGAATTGTTAAACAGAGAATATGATTATATCCATAATCATTATAATTTCAATAATATCGAGTCGCAGATTAATATAAGGATTAACCGGCTGTTGGATGATGTATTTACCTCTTTCCAGAAGGTAATCCAATTCTATACCACAGGAAAGATTGAGAAGGATATCTCACAGTTCTATGTGATTGGAGTTGGAAGCTCTATTAATGGAATTGAAGAAATCATCCAGTATTATCTAAATGGATCGAAAGTAATGGCAGATGATACAGTGACGTTTGATGAGAAGGTCAAACTGCTCGAGAAAACTGAGTTAAAATATTTTGTGAATACCCTCGGATTATTATTAAGGGAGGATTAAAGCATGGCAGAACTGAATCTAATTCCTTCTTCAATGAAGAAAAAGTCCTATGAAAAAAATAAAAGGCTGAGCATGCTATTTTTGGTAATAATTGCGTTTGCTGTTCTGTTCTTTGCTTTTTATATTCCATTTATTATTTTGCAGGATCTTCAAGACACAGAGAGTACTCTGAGATTGCAGATAAATGCGCAGAATAATGTCATCGAGGAAAGAAAGCTGATGACAAGCCAGATGGAGACTACGAAGGAACTTATCTCTCTTGTAGATAATTTTGATAAAAGCAGAAAATCAATTAATCAATACATAACAGATTTGCAAAGTATGATACCTTCGGATATTGACTGTACTGTACTGGATTATGCAGATAATGTACTATCTATTACAGGAACGGCTATGAACCAGGAATCACCGGCTGTGTTTGTTGCAAATTTGCAAGAGACAGAAAATTATAAGAATGCTAACTTAATTAACATTACCGCCGAAGCGGATGGGTATAAGTTCGACATTAGTATTAAACTGATGCCATAAGGTGGGAGAAAGAATGAAGAATTTTTCAAAGAGAGAAAAGATAATGTTTGGAATATTGCTGTTTGCAGGGATTGGTTTTTTATATTATACCTTTCTGCTAAGTCCTATGTTAAAGAAGATGGACCTATCACAGCAAAATATTAAGCAATTCAATACCGAGCTTCAGGAAATTAAAAATACTTTATATACCAATAAAAGTTTTAAAAAAGATTATGACAGCCTCATGGAAGAATACATACTTTACTCTGCAAGAATGCCTTATACCTACCGGGATCCCGAGATTGCTCTAAATATCATGGATTTGGCGATGAAAACCTCCTCAATCGTGAAAAGTATAAATTTTAATTATAGCAGTTCTCAGCAGGTGAATAATACGAATCAGGAAACGGATCCGACAGCTGAGACGAATCAAACAACTGAGACGAATCAAACAACTGAGACAGCGCAGGCAACAGCTATGGATAAGATTGCACCGATTCCGGTTAGTATGGAGTTAGTATCCACAGATTATCTGAATGCAATGAATCTTATTAAAATCCTGGAGAATGATACAAGGCTGATGCAGATTAAAACCTTAAGTCTGACCAGTGCAGCCGAACCGGACAGTAATGTCTCAGGTATCCAGGTTAAAATCGGACTGGAGTACTATTATGTTAGAGGTAATAATCCGTTTACAGTCGAATATAATTTTAACAATGGAGCATATGGAAAACCGGATCTGTTCCAATAAAAACGGAAAGAATTCGAGTAAGGGGGAAGCTTGTGATGCACACAGTAATGAATAAAGCGAAAAAAGGAATGGCACTTGTTATCGTACTAATTATATTTGCTCTGATATCAGTCATAGGGACTACCGTGCTTACCATATCGGTTTCACAAGCCAATCAGACAACCCATGGGATTTCCTATGACAAGGCATATTATCTGGCGCGTTCCGGAGTCGAAGTTGTAGCGAAGGATCTTCAGGAGCGCTTTGCCGAATTGTCCTATCTGCAGTCGCAGATTGCCGCTGCCACCAATGAAGAAGAATTTACAGACAGACTCAATAAATATATTTTTGAACTGAGTTTTATCAATAATAATATCATCAATCATACGGTGACTCTTACGAATACAGATGGTTATGTATCTGATCAGGTGCAGATATCAAATGTAGGAAATATTGTTTATATCGAATCGGTAAAAGATATGGAGGGTGCAACTGCGAAAGCAAAAGTATATTTTGCAAGGCATTCCAGTATCAGCGACTCTGTAATATTGGATGTTCCAACAGAAGTAACCGTAACGACAGGCAACGATGCCTTCTATACATGGGGTAATCTTGTAGTTATGAATAATAGTGAGATATATGGCAATATAAGTCATACCGGAACTGCAGAATTCAAAAAAACGCCTGATGTAATAGGTACCAATTCTACTGTGGCTGCTTATCCGATTCATCACCAGGTACCACCCACATCCATCTGGAATGATACGATGACATCACCTCAGGACCTGGCTGCAAGCGGAACAATCAGTACAAGCGGTTATTATAAAGCAAGCTATGGAAATCAGGCGTTTCATTGGGTTGTCGATACAAGTGCCAATGATGTAATTTTGGTTTTCAACAGCATTTCCTCAGAAAAAGCATCATCTATCCTGGTTACGGGACCCCATAATTTATACATCTATTTATTACAGGAAGACGATCCGACAAAGCCACTAATATACATAAAGAATGATCTCAGTATCATAAATCAGAATACCTCGGATACAACTCCCCATACCTATATCATTTCCTATGATAAGAAAATGAGGGATGCATCCTATATGGGTGAGAATTCAAAGGTAGAAATAAAAAACTGTCCAGAGATGCAAGCCTATTTCTATTTGCCGTATACGGATGTCGTAATCAAAAATAATCTGACGATGACAGGCTGTATGTACGCAGGAAATATTGATATCAAGAATAATCTGGGAGTCACATATGCAGCACCGGCCGATGCTAATTTTGGTGCGAATCACATCACCGAACGCACAGAGACAGTAATAACTCCGGTGACACATAATTACAATTATGTAGAGTATGTGGTTAATAAAAAGTGGATAAAGTGAGACAACGAAGATTCTTTGGAGGTATTGTATGATAAAATTCAGTAAAAACTCAGGAATGACTCTGATTGAAGTAATCGTTAGTTTAGCTCTGGTCGGAATATTGGCCATAGTATTTCTGACCTTGTTCGTAGGAAGTCTGAAGATGATAGGAAGATCGGGAGAGAGAGAAAAGGTAAAAGTAGCGGCTTCCTCCAGTATGGATAATCTCTTGAATGACAGTTCCTATGCTGATTCTGATATCACATCTGTGACAGGCTCCGTGACAATCACCTACCCGGATTCAACAACAAAGACGATATCCGGAAAAGAATCTAAAATTAGTAAAACAAATAGTGATGGTAGTCAGGTTGAGATAAAGGGGTTTGTTCCATGATTAGATATGTTACTGGTACAAAGAAAAGAAAAATTGGTATTCAGAGTAAAAAGCAAGGATTTACACTGATCGAAGTACTGGTATCATTTGCATTACTGGCTATCATACTTTCCCTAATATACTCAGTCTTAAGTGCCTCGAACAATTTTTTCGGTGTAAATGATAGAAGAGCAGATGCGCAGGCACAGCTAAGAATGATTATGGCGGGGTTAAAGAAAGAAGTATCAACTGCAGGTTATGTTGAAATCGCGGACACCTCAAGAATCCCGTTAAATAGTGTAGAGGAAGTGTATTATGCGGGCGTTACTGCCTCCAATGATTATACCTTACTGCACGAAGTCGTCGGTAATACTACCGTTGCTTTTAGTAATCTTGCGTTGAAAGAATTGCAGATCACATTTTCCTATAGCTCAAGTAAGCCAAAGATATTACAAGTTTCGATGACAACGTCGGAGGGGTATGATCTGTCCGGGGAAATATTATCACCCAATGTTGCAGTTACGGGAAATACATCCGGCATTAAGCTGGTTATAAAGCAGGCACATTAATCTGTGCAGGGAGGATTAAAAATGTGCAGACATACGAACAGGATACTGGCTGGAGTTGCTGCCTTCATGGCTGTAACTGCAGTTGCTGCGATAGCATTCTATCTGATTGGAAACATGCAAAATAATGTAACGTCTTTGGGAGAGTTTTCTTTGAGCCAGGTCGGATACGACAGCGTAGGGAAATATAGTGAGAAGCTTGCCCCTGTAAAAATATATGATCAATGGGGCTATTGTGATAGCCAGGGTACGGTGCAGATTGTACCAAAGTTTGCCACTGCCGGCGAGTTCTCGTACGAACTTGCAGCAGTGCAAGAATTAGAAGGTGACTTGTTCGGGTATATCGATAAGAATGGAAAGTATATCCTTGAGCCGCAATTTTCCTATGCAGGAAGCTTTTCTGAGGAACTTGCGGCATGTGGTGTCAAATCAAAAACGATGCTTGGATATATTGATAAGACCGGTGAATTTATTATCCCTGAGAAATATTATGAGGCATGGAATTTTTCGGAAGGTCTGGCGAAAGTCAGGACAGCCAGTGATACCTTGTACTCTTATATCGACAAGAATGACAAGGTTATAATACCTGCGAATTACACGGAAGCCACCGACTTTTCTGAGGGTATGGCCGCAGTTTCCATAGATGGTCTATGGGGCTTCGTGGACAAGACAGGTAAACTTGTAATTGAACCGCGTTTTTCAGGAGCCCATTCGTTCCATGAAAATCTTGCAGCGGTAGAATTAGAGGATTCCTGGGGTTACATAGACCGGAAGGGGAATTTTGTGATAAACAACACCTTCAGCGAAGCAGGAGATTTTTCTGGAGGTTATGCCCCTGTTAGGTTCAAAAACAGCGGATTATGGGGATATATCACCAACAAGGGGGTAACGGTGATTGGCGGTACTTATCTGCATGCAACCAGTTTTACAGAGGGAGTTGCGGCTGTAGAAGAGAACTCGAAATGGAGCTTTATGACGAACAATAACTACAAGCCGTTGCAATCGGAACAGGAAGATATCGCGGTTCTCTCGGAGAGTAACGTAGGATTAGAGACAAGTAGCGGCGGAAAAAAACAGGAGACAACCGGTGAGATTTCCGATATGGATTTTGAACAACAGATGCAGTTGCATGTTAATGAGTCGGTACAACTATCTGGTTTAATTAAGATGAATAAAGTAATTGAGAAGATTGTCCTGAATGTTGTAGGAGAAGATGGAGAGGATAAGGGAATTTATCTATCGATTAAGCCGGATGCAGAGACCTATAATCTCGAACTGGTATCCATCGATAGCAGAATAGAGCCATTCAATGTGCCGGGTAAATATAAGCTGCTGCTTATGATAAAGCTTGAAGGTGTGATGAATGAGATAAAAGTTGGCGTAATCAATGTGGAGGTATTAGAGAAGCAGGGCGATGGAAACCTGACGGTGGATATTGGAAGAGTTGACAGCAGTGAATTCCCAAACATCAATTTATTTGTGTCTGTCTTTAATAAACAAAATGAGCCTGTTAGTAGCCTGACCTTGGATGATTTCAAGCTTTTTGAATCTCTGGAGGATCAGGATGAGCTTGAGCAGGAGCTTAAGCTGGTCAGTCAGCCAGGTGTCGAGGAGGATGGTTTAAATGTTATCCTCGTATTTGACAGCAGTTTAAGTATGTACAACAATGACAGAACAGAAGCCGGCAGTAACATGGAGTTAGCGAAGAATGCAGCGATTGAATTCATTCATTCGGGCGGGTTTGCTACAAAGGACAAGGTTGCTATTCAGTCCTTCGGAAAAGCGTTCACCATAAACCAGGATTACACAGACGATGCAGAGAAGCTTGTAGATGCAATCACCGGAATAGAAGTTCAGTCGGATACCGCGATCTATGATACAATTATAAAAAGTGTGGACACGATTACCGATCCGCAAGGGAAAAATTGTATCATCCTATTTACTGACGGAGAAGACACGGCAAGTAAGCTGGAATTTACCGATTCGATCGAGAGTGCTGCTGAAAAAGGTGTTCCTGTCTATTCCATTGCAATAGGAGAGGCAGCAAAGACAAACGAATTAAAGAGCATTTCTGATAGGACGGGTGGAGCCTTCTACTACCTTAAGGATCCCAAGGAGCTTAACAATATCTATAAAGACATCACGAATAAGCTCAAATTCCAGTATCAGTTAACCTACACATCAATGGCAGGTGCCACAGCTGTGCAGAGCACGAAGATTAAGCTGGTTGTAACCAACAATGGCGATAGTATAACAACCCAAAAAATTTACTAAATCAAGCTTACGTACCATTACTGCATTCTTTTTTCTTCCTCTATTAGCTTATCATATCAGCACAAGATAAACCGTCGACTATCAAATACGAATACGACAATGCCCGAAATCCTTATAAACCCTTCTTTTCAAGTTGTTGCGTACGGTGACTCTCTTGACTGGAAAGATTACGGTGTTGACAGCATTATCAAGATGGTAGTTAAGAATCAAAATCTTGGCAACGGTTCTATCATCCTAATGCACAATGGGGCAAAAGATACACCAAAAGCGTTGGAGACTATCATAATCAGTCTAAAGGAACAAGGTTATAAACTGGTACCAATCTCTGAGTTGATTTATACTGGGGAGTATACCATCGATCAGACCGGTAGGCAGTTTAAAAAATAGATATGATTAAGATAATCGGTTGTGAATATAATTTTAGAAAAAGAAAAAATAGATATCTCCAAACATTGAGGTATCTATTTTTTATGAGATCAAAAGGATGAATGGTCAGCTATGATGACAACCTTCAGACCATTCTACTTAAGTTGTTGCCAGTTGAGCAAAGTAATTGTGTTAATCAAAGCTGTTGCAACCGAACAAAGGCAAACCCAAGGGGCGGAAGGTCTACGGTAACAATAGGTGTTTCACTAAATGGTACAATCGACTCTGTAATCATTGGACGTGTAGTTTTTTGCAGATATAAAAGGATATCCGGATTTAAAGCAGTAGGAGAGCCAACCAACAGCCAGTTGTCAAGTAAAGAACCGGAGGAGGAATTACAGGAATAGGTTAGCTTCTTAAGTTTCCTTTTAATATCTTTGAAGCAGAAGTTAAGTCTCATGGAAGGGTAGGAATTTACAAAGAATTGATATTTTGCTACATCAAACTGGGTGGTATCTTCTAATTGTAAAAAGGTGCGATAACTTTGTTCATGATAGCAAAGTAATCTTATCTCATCATTATGTCGTGTGATGATAAAGTTAGACCCAGAATGTATTACTTCCTCTCCTAGCTGAGATAGATATTGGAGTAAAAATAGAGCAGGTGAAGGAATGTTACTCCTAGTAATTAAATTATTGCTTTGATCAAATAATGTACTAACACCTGTGCTCTGATTCTGATGAAATACTGGAAGTAATCTATGATTAGGGTGTTTAAAGTATTTATAAAGCAAGGAACAAGAATGTAATAAGGAGTAGGAAGCAAGCTCTATTTCATATGGAAACAAAGATGGTTCACAACTTATATCTTCCTTGGTGCATAATAGCTCAGTAGTAATGGATGGGAACTTATGAGTCAACATTTTTTTAAATTGACTAGACAATTCAGACGTCAATGGAGCAGTACATAAGGAATTATCATTTATAAAAAAGGAACTATCTTCTATAATAAAAGAATTCTTATCAAGGTAAAGCTTCTCAAACTTCAGATACTTCATTATTTCATCAATATCCGAAAGATCACAAAATATAGGATTAAGATGATGCAAAAGCAAGGAGCTTCCTACCTGATTCTTTAATAATTCTGGCGAGTGAGGAAAAGAAATATCAAAGGAATGGATCA
>JAEWEO010000091.1 GCA_023389295.1 Bacillota bacterium | reverse complement strand
AATAAAAATGTTTTTATTGTTGAAAGGATAGATGGAGTACGATATAATAAGCTTATAATGATAAATAATACATAATAATGATAATATGTAAGTTTCAAGAATTGTTATAGATATTAATCGAGAATACGTGTCATTAAGATAGGAGAATGTAATGGTAACAATAAAGGATGTTGCAAGAGAGGCCGGAGTAGCTATTTCTACTGTTTCGAATGTATTAAATCAAGTGGACATTGTAAGTGAAGAGACGAAGCAAAAGGTACTTGCAGCAGTTGAGAAATTAAACTATATCCCCAATATGAATGCCAAATTTCTTAAGTCAAATAGAAAGAATACCATAGGCTTGTTTATACCAAGCATTCAAGGCGATTTTTACCGGATGCTGATTCAAGCCATACATATGCATTGCAAGCAAAAGGGATATTTGCTAAACATCTATATTAGTAATGAGAACACCGGAGAAGAGATTTACAACATGATAATTGCATCCGGAGTAGAAGGAGCCATTGTTTTTAATGAAAGCCTCCCAAGTGAATATGTTGATAAGTTGGAATTAACTAAAATGCCGTTCGTTTTTATTGATCGTGAATTGGAACGAGAAAATATGTCCAGCGTAATGATTGATAATGCCCAAGGGGCAACCTTAGCTATGGAATATCTAGTCAAACAAGGTCATAAACGAATTGGCTACATTCATGGTATCCAAAATTCGGACGATGAATCGAGATTTCAGGTGTATCTTGACGTATTAAAGAAGTACAAACTACCGTTGGAGGAAGAGCTGATTTTAAGAGGATATTTTGAAGAAGCTGTAGCTTATAGTGAGATGAGGGTACTACTTTTGAAGCAGATTCCTATTCCGGATGCTATTTTCTGTGCCAATGATGAGATGGCCTGGGGATGTATTCGGGCATTAACGGATGCAGGATATCAGGTTCCGGAGGATATTAGTATCATGGGGTTTGATGATATTTTGCTTTCTTCTTATTATACTCCGGCACTCACAACGATCCATAGCCCTGTTACGGAACTTGGCAATACGAGTGCAGCGGAGTTGTTCCGTTTACTAAGCCAGAAGGAGACTTCACAAGGGAGGTCCCTTCGCTTAAACCCTAGTTTAATAATACGAGACACCTGTAGAGTAAAAATATAAAAGATTAGTAAAGTAATGATAGATTATCAGTAAGATCAGGGTGTCAAATGCCCCATTTGTAAATATCATACGTCAATTTGCAAAATTGAATAGGTTTACCAAGTGGTCATTCTTAATCAACAGGAGTTATAGAAGGAATTTTTAAAATTAATAGGAGTATAGAAGAGATTAGTAGAAAAAGGAGTATAAATTATATGGGGAATTATTATTTAGAGGGTGATACCTATGTCATTGAGGATTATGACAAATGTCCTCCATTTTCAAGCTTTCTGCCGGGGCTTGCCGGAGTAAGAGGAATTCCGTTGTGGGTTTATTATACGAATCGGGGACAAGGAATCAATAGCTTTGGCATCCATAACAAAAACAATGCAATTATGGAGTTTAATCCTGCAAATACAGCCTATGAGAATACTCCTTTGAAGGGCTTTCGTACCTTCGTTAAATGCAACGGTCAATACTTTGAGCCATTTTCTGTTACAGAAGAGACCACCAAACGTAACCTTTATATTCGAAAGAATAGCATTTCTATTGTTGAATTAAATACTAGATATGATTTGAAAATAACAATAGATTATTATGTTCTTCCTAAGGAGAGCCTTGGTGCTTTGGTTCGGACGGTGCGAATTGAGAATATGGGGAGGGAAGCGAAAGAATTAGAAATCATTGATGGTCTTCCAAGGATTATTCCTTATGGAATGAAGAATTCCGAATACAAGGAAATGTCTAACTTGTTAAAGAGCTGGACTGATATTAAAAATACAGAAAAAAATGTACCATATTATAAAATGCGATCCTCGAGTGAGGACTCAGCAGAAGTACAAGAGGTGGAAGGTGGTTATTTCTACGCTGGTATTCATGGAGGAAAGGTGCTTAAGGCAATCTATGATGCTGAGTTGATATTTGATTATGACACCTCTTTTCTTCGTCCTACGGTATTTTTAAAACAACCGTTGGAGGAAATTCTTCAGAAGGAGCAGTATTTTTATAATAAAGTTCCCTGTGGATTTACTCCTCTTCACTTAACTATAAAGGGCTTAGCAAGTGAAGAGTTTCACACCTTATCGGGTTTTGCCGGATCGGTAGAGCAACTTAATGAATTAGTGAAAAGCTTTTGTGAACCTTCTTATCTTAATCGAAAGAAGAAAGAAGCAGAAGAGCTTGTTCATGAGTTGACCAAGGATATTCGCACCCACACGGCGATTTCGGTATTCGACCAATATTTAGAACAGAGCTATCTGGATAATTTCTTGCGAGGAGGATACCCCTTTGTCTTTCGTAAGGGTACGAATAAGGCGGTCGTACATCTCTTTAACAGAAAACATGGAGATCCGGAAAGAGACTATAACTTCTTCTCGATCGCGGGTGAATATTACTCTCAGGGAAATGGTAATTTTAGAGATGTAAACCAAAACAGAAGAAATGATATCTTCTTTCGTAAGGAGATCGGAGATTTTAATATAAAGACATTTTATAGCCTGATTCAAATTGATGGCTATAATCCCTTGGAGGTAAGACCTTCTTCCTTTACCGTAAAGGTTGAAAACCGGGAGAAAGCAGATTTGCTGATTAAGAATAATCTAGCACGGGGTAGCGAGCAGATAAGAAAAAACACAGAAAAATCATTTACTCCCGGACAGATTGCCAATCATATTGCAGCCCATCATTTGGAGGTGGCTTGTGGAGAGGAACAATTCTTATCTGAGCTACTAAGCTTATGTGAGCAAAAAATCGAAGCTGGTTTTGGTGAGGGCTATTGGAGTGATCATTGGGATTATAATATGGATCTAATTGATAGCTACCTTAAGATCTTCCCCGAGAAAGAGGTGGAGCTTTTATTTGGTGATAACAGCTATCGCTTCTATGATAGTCCTGCTAGGGTACTTCCACGTAGTGAGAAATATGTGATTAATCAGAAGAAGGAAGTTCGTCAGTATGGTGCTTTAGTTCATGATGAGGAAAAAATGGGCCGTGAAGGCTTTCAAAAGAATGGTACTAACTGGCTTAAAACAAAGCAGGGGGACGATGCGGTAACAACGCTTATGGGAAAATTGATTGCTCTTTCCGTTGTCAAGTTTTCTTCCTTGGATGTACTTGGGATGGGAGTTGAAATGGAGGGTGGCAAACCGGGATGGAATGATGCTATGAATGGCCTTCCGGGCTTATTTGGCAGCAGTATGTCCGAAACCTTTGAACTAAAAAGAATGATCTCTTTCATCCTTAGAACCATAACCAAAGAGAATCAGATAAAACTTCCCATTGAGATTGCAGATTTTATTGATAATGTATATGAAGTATTAAACGAGAACTTAGAGGATTTTGTATACTGGGATAAGGTAACCTCCATAAGAGAACAATTTCGTGAGCAGGTTCGATTTAATACAAGTGGAGATTACAAAGAGCTGGATACGAAAATGCTAGAGAATATCTTTCAGGCTTATGCTGATAAAGTTGACCGAGGAATTGAGAGAGCGATTTCCTATGGTAAGGGTATTGTTCCAACTTATTTTACCTACCGGGCAACAGAATATGAAGCAATCCATGATGAACAGGGAGAGGTTGTTCTTAGTCATTATGGGATGCCAAAAGCAAGGGTAAAAGCATTTGAAGTTAAACTATTACCGTATTTTTTGGAAGGCCCTGCAAAAATGCTTGGTTCTGTAAGTGAGAACGAAGCAAAAGAGCTTTATGAGAGGGTTAGAAGCAGCGCTTTATTTGACAAGAAGCTTAAGATGTATAAAACAAGTGAACCTTTAGAACACATTAGCATGGAAAATGGAAGAATTCGTGCCTTTACACCTGGGTGGTTAGAGAGGGAGAGCATCTTTTTACATATGGAGTATAAATATCTCTTAGCGATGCTAAAAGCCGGATTATATGAGGAGTTTTACGGGGAACTAAAAAGTACCATGGTGGCCTTTCGAGATCCGAAGGAATATGGAAGAAGCATTTTGGAGAACTCCTCCTTCCTAGCCTCCAGCGAAAATCCGAATCCAAATCTTCATGGAAGAGGATATGTTGCCAGACTCTCAGGATCAACCACGGAAACCATCAGTCTATGGATAGAAATGTTTATGGGAAATCGGATTTTCACCTATGAAAACAAAGAACTGCACCTGTACTTTGAGCCAAAACTTCCGGGGTGGTTTTTTGATGAACAAGGTTATGCTTCCTTTACCTTTTTATCCACCTGTGAAGTGACTTATAGAAACAAAAATCGAAAGGATACCTTTGGAGCAAATGCTGCAAAAATTAAGAAGATTTTGATTGTTGATACGAAAGAAGAAATTGTGGGTAACCATATTAGTGGCAAACTGGCAGAAAGAATTCGTGATGGTGAGATTGAGAAGATAATCATTGATATGGAATAGGTTGATATAGGAACAGTATTTATTGTGTATTCAATACATAAAGTTTCCAAGTTTCGTAATTATCTAAAACATAGAATGGATAAGGAGAATTTAGGATGAAGATAATAACCACCAGTTATATCGATGGTAGAAAGTCAACAACAGTAGTAGAGAAAGAAGCAGTTGAAGAGGTTAAAGCGGTAGAAAATAATGTGATTAATCTATATCCGGAACTTACATACCAGACCTTCCTAGGGTTCGGAGGCGCTATTACAGAAGCTGCAGGATATGCGTTTTCTAAACTAAACAAAGAAAACCAGGAAAAGGTATTAGATCTATATTTTAGTCCTGAGGGTAATAATTATCATATGGTAAGAAGTCATATGGATAGCTGCGATTTTTCTTTGGGAGTGTATTCAGCTATGACGGATCCTAAGGATGAGGAGATGAAATCATTTTCCTTAGAAAGGGATGAGCAATATATCTTGCCTTTTCTTCAAGCTGCACAGCAAAAACGTGGTGAACCTCTGGATATTATGTTAAGTCCCTGGTCTCCTCCTGCATTTATGAAAACCAATGAGGAAAAGTGCCACGGGGGTAAATTAAAAGCTGAGTACCATAAGTTTTGGTCGGAATATATCTGCCGTTATATCAAGGAGTATAAGAAAAGAGGCTTTGTGGTTAACCGGATTACCATCCAAAATGAACCGGATGCGATTCAAACCTGGGATTCCTGTACTTATAATCCGAGGGAGGAGAAGGAGTTTTTAAGAGATTATCTCTATCCGGCACTAATGAAGAATGATTTGTCTGAAGTAAAAATTAATATCTGGGATCACAATAAGGAACGATTATATGAGCGTGCAAGAGCAATTATTGATTCTGAGACAGATAAGATGATTGATGGCGTTGCATTCCATTGGTATTCCGGAGATCATTTTGAAGCTATACAAATTACCCATGAAGTATTTCCTGATAAGGAATTGATCTTTACGGAGGGGTGTGTGGAATATAGCAGGTTTAGTGCGGATCAGTTGTATAATGCTCAGATGTATGCTCATGATATTCTTGGTAATCTAAATGCAGGTATGACAGGATTTATGGATTGGAACATCCTGTTAGATGAAAAGGGTGGGCCAAATCATGTTGGTAACTATTGTGATGCACCGATTATGGTAAATACCATGGATGGTACTTTTGATGTGAAACTGTCCTTTGATTACATAGGTCATTTCAGTAAATACATTAAGCATGGCGCAAGAAGGATTGCATGTACGAAGTATTGTCAAGATCTGGAGGTGACTGCCTTTAGAAATATGGATGAATCCATTGTGATGGTTGTACTTAACCGAACCGAGAAGGAACTACCTATAAACCTTCGCCATAAGGGTGAATTATTGCAATTTGATGTTTTAAAACAATCCATAGTAACGGTTTTACTTTCATAAGGATACCTTTTGATAAGGATGAATTTGTCTGAAGAGATGTAAGGGAAGGGTTTGAGTTTAAATAAATACATAAGGGAAGGAAGTGGGATATGGGCGGATATGAATTTTTAAATGATAGGGGAGTATTTCGTAAGAAGGATCCGGAACTTACCAGTTATCTATATTTTCCGATTGCGAATGAAAGTGGAGTAATGAGCTGTGTCACACCTCTACTTGGTGGAGATAGTAAGATGGGGCAGAATACTTTTTTGCTCACGCCTGTAAGTAGCGAGGATTTACATAATAGTAAGTCAACGAGAAACTTCTGGTGCTATATTGAGGGGAAAGGTCCATGGTCTGCTACCGGAAGTTCGGTAGGGCAGCATGCAAAATTATTTACGAAAGAAAAGGAAGAAACCTGGCTAGAAGCCGGTGTTATGTGGCATAAGGTAACCAGAATCTCAAAAGAGCTTGGAATTATGTCAGAGATTATTTCCTTTGTTCCTTCCGGTAAGGATACCGTGGAATTAATGATTGTTACTATTAGTAATTGTGGTGAGGAAGAACTTAAAGTTACACCAACGGCTGCAATACCACTCTATGGAAGGTCAGCAGATAATATCAGAGATCACAGAGATGTAACCTCCCTACTACACCGAGTGGAGACGGTTGATACCGGGGTAATATTAAATCCTACTCTTACCTTTGATGAGAGAGGTCATCATAAAAACACGGTAGTATATGGTGTATTTGGTGGCGAGGAAGAAAATGGACTTCCGACAGGTTTTTATCCGGTACAGGAATTGTTTATAGGAGAGGGAGGATCCTTTGAGAATCCATATGCTATTGTTGGGCAGCTACAAGCACAAGGAGCAGGTGTGAGGGTAGAAGGCTATGAAGCCTTAGGGGGAATCCAGTTTTCGAAGGTTTTACTTGCGCCAGGAGAATCTAAAACCTATTGCATTGTTATGGGATATGGTGATTCTAAAGAAGGTTTAATGAGGTGTGCAGACAAATATCGTTCAAAACAATATTGTCTGACTGCTTTGGAGGAAACCAAAGCTTACTGGGAAGAAAAAATTAATGTTTCCTATGAGACAAAATCCAAGGAGTTTGATGCATGGATGCATTGGGTGAATTTTCAACCCATGCTTCGTAGAATTTATGGATGCTCCTTTCTACCACATCATGACTATGGAAGAGGAGGTCGTGGCTGGAGAGATTTGTGGCAGGATTGCCTTGCATTACTGATCATGAATCCGAAAGTAGTACGGGAGATGCTAATTAGTAACTTTGGGGGAGTAAGAGTTGATGGTACCAATGCTACCATTATCGGAAGTAAACAAGGTGAATTTGTTGCTGATCGAAATAATATAACAAGAGTTTGGATGGATCATGGAGCTTGGCCATTTTTAACCACAAGGCTATATATTATGCAGAGTGGAGACTTTGATATCTTATTTCAAAAAAATTATTATTTTAAAGATCCGCAGGCAGTTAGGGGTGAAGAGAAGGATAGATTATGGAAGCCGGAAGATGGCAAACACCTAAGGACAGTAGAGGAGGAAGAGTATCAAGGTAGTATTTTGGAGCATATGCTTCTAGAGCATCTAACAGCTTTCTATGATGTAGGTGAACATAATCATATACGTCTACGTGGTGCAGATTGGAATGATGCGCTGGATATGGCAAACGATCGGGGAGAAAGTGTTGCCTTTAGCGCATTGTACAGCAGTAATCTAGGGCAAATGGCGGAGCTTATCTTAGAACTTGAGCGTCAAGGTGTCAAAACTATAACTGTTTTTCGTGAATTACAATTGTTACTTGAGGATGGGGAGAATTTATATAATGATACGAAAGAAAAACAGGATTTATTAAGACGTTATTGTGAGACCTGTAGGCATAACATTAGTGGTGAAACGGTTGAATTATCTACTGAGCTTCTAGCCCTAAATTTAAAACACAAAGCAGAATGGATAGCCGAGCACATTCGAGAGACGGAATGGATTACCAACAAAGAGGGTTATAGCTGGTACAATGGTTATTATGATAACCACGGAGTGGCAGTAGAAGGTGACCATGAGTTGGGTGTTCGAATGATGTTAACCAGTCAGGTGTTCACGATCATGTCTGAAACAGCAACGGCGAAACAAGTAGAAGATATTATTAAAACGGCAGATAATTACTTATATGAGGAGGCACTTGGAGGTTATAAACTTAATACCAATTTCCATGAAGTAAAGACAGACCTAGGGAGAATGTTTGGCTTTGCCTATGGACATAAAGAAAATGGTGCTGTATTTTCTCATATGGCGGTCATGTATGCATATGCACTTTATCAAAGAGGCTTTGCAACGCAGGGCTATAAAGTAATTAATAGCTTGTACAGACATTGTATCAACTTTGAGAAGAGTAGAATTTATCCGGGAATACCGGAGTATATTGGAGATAATGGCAGAGGAGAATATCATTATCTTACCGGATCAGCAAGTTGGCTTTTATTAACGGTACTTACAGAGATGTTTGGCGTTAGGGGCGGATACGGTGATTTGTTATTTGAGCCAAAGCTTATGCTGGAACAATTTGACGATCAAAATAGTGCTAGTGTAGAACTTATTTTTGCAGATCGAAAATTGTCCATCATTTATCAAAATAAGGAACGGAAAGAATATGGTAACTACTTTGTGGGGAGTGTTACGATAAATGACGTATTATACAAACAAGAAGCATCGAATCGGATTAAGAGAGAAGATATTAAGGCACTAGATTCAGAGAAACATCATAAAATTATCATCGAATTAGTCTAATTAGATAAAGTACACCATCAACAAAATATAAATAGAAAGGCCATCTGAATGAAAAAAGAATATATTGATATATCAGCATATACCGGCGAAGGTTATAAACCTATGATTGATTTTAAGACCTGGAGAGTGGCCATACTAAGGTACTGTGAAGAATTAGAAATACAGAACTTAAGAACAATGCAAAAACATGATGAGACGGATGAAGTATTTATTCTTTTGTCCGGTGCCTGCACTTTGTTCGTAGGGGGAAAGGGTGAAACCATCGAAGATATTGACGGGGTTTGGATGGAGCAAAACAAGCTATATAATGTCAAGCAAGGCACTTGGCACACCCATACTCTTGATAAAAATGCAACAGTTTTAATTGTGGAGAATCAGGATACCTCGGATCTGAATTCTCCGACGCAAACGCTAACAAAAGAACAGTTGGAGTTGCTGAGAAATCTATACAACAGTCAGTTATAGTTTGATAGATAATCTTTTCAACATAAGAAAAGAGCCTTATTCCCAAAGGCTCTTTTCTTGCTAAAAGGTAGCAGTATTTCTTACATCCTAAGTAGTAGTATTTAATTTAAGATGGGTAACGCAAGAGAGGTCATCGATAGAATTATATAGTAAGAATATGAGGGAAAAATAAATTTACAAAAATGGAAAATTAATTTACTTTTATACAAAATCTGCTATAATATAGTAAATATTATTTATTAAAGGAGAAGGCAATCTGTGGCTATAATAGATCGTATTAAGTTCGATGGTTTGCTAAACGGAAAAGATTGGTTAGTATATCGTTATCCCGGCGAAAGCTTTGTTACGGGAACCCAATTAATTGTCGGTGAAGGACAGGTAGCTATATTTGTCAAGGGTGGACAGGCTTTGGATTATTTCACGGCTGGCACATATACTC
>JAEWEO010000009.1 GCA_023389295.1 Bacillota bacterium | reverse complement strand
ATATAAGGTGTTTTGGCATCTCTAGTGAATAATTTACCGTTTCCTATTAAATACATCTTATTCCCTTTCTAATCAGAAATCTTTAGCAAATGTAATAAATCCTCTTTGGTATCAACATCTGCTAATTCATAACGATGGTTCGCCTCCACATATATCATGTTACCAGGATGAGCTTTGACTACAGTTGACCCTTTTTCTCCCTGACTTAAATTCTTTAACTCCTCATAATAAATACTTGGAAATATAACAGGATTGCCAATTAACTCCTTAAAACACAACCGCACCATTGCTTCTTGATTATGCCAGAAGGTGAGCAGTAGCTTTCTTATTGACTCGGTTGTTCTAAGGGGTTGATCACAGGTAACAAACATGCAGCCTTTGGTTTTGGTGATATGCTCCATACCAATTTTTATGGTATCACTTTGTCTTGGCAAATCATGTAAGATACAAGTAATGCCATAGCTCTTAGCTTGTTCCACTACCTGCGGATATCTGGTTACTAAAATCACCTCTTTGAAGAGCTCAAATGGAATTTGATCTAATACTTGCTCAAGAAGCGTTTTCCCCTGAAAGTCTGCCAATAATTTATTGGAACCAAATCTGGTACCGATGCCACTTGCCATGATTATGCAACTCACATCGAAGGTTTGCTCATCCAAATCAATAAAATATGCATCTTCGTACGATCGTAAATACTCTAGTAACTCCGTTTCTTTGTCTTTTCTCAAGGTAAGAAGAAGATGATTATGAAGTAGTGTTTGCCTTAGCAAATCATTGTATTCCTGGATATCTTTTTCCAGATATCCAATTTCATCAATGGAAATCCACTTGCTATTATTATGCTCTAAAAAAGTTAATGCTACTTCTTTAAATTTTTCCGGATAAACAATAAATTTGTTATCTCTTCTGTTATAATCCGCAAAGACTACTTTCTTATGATCTACCTGAACTTCAATATAATCCGGTGTTATATTATCTTGATATACTGCTTTGGTAATCATAGAATTGGCATGTAAATACTCACTTAATTCCTTACAAAGTGTAGACTTACCCATTGACTTTGATCCGGTAATAAAGATATGCCTTTTTTTGCTTTTAACAAATCCATCCATAACATCTTCTATTTTCATGATTTCACCATATAATATTTTCCTTTGTGTTCGATGAGATCGACCTGATGATAAATGAGTCCTAATTTTCTTTCTATTTCCTTACTATCATCTTTTTTCATATGTATGGTTTCAACTAATACTCCGTCCTTCATTAAAAAGATATTGTCACAGTAGGATAGGGCAAAGTTTGGATCATGCATAGTAATAAGCGCCATTTTATCGTGATGAACTAATAATTCTCTCACTTTTTCAAGGATTGTGTGCCTTATTACAAAGTCCATGGCACTATCAGGTTCATCAAGTAATAAAATACTGGTATCTTGAATGAGTGCTCTCGCAATAATTACAAGTTGCTTTTGCCCTTCACTCAAGGTTAAATAATCTTCCTTCAAGAAAGGTAGGATACCTAATTCCTCTGCAATGGCTTCGACTTTACCTTCCTGTTCTTTATTTATCTGCTCAAAGATCGATAAGTGTGGATTAAGTCCCATGCATAACAAATCTTTTACACTAATTGGATAGACGATATCTGAGCGCTGCGCGATATAACCGATTTTCTTAGCTTTTTCTTTCACCCCTAGGGAAGAAATAGACTCATTGTTAAGTAATATACTTCCTTCTGTTTTGGTAAAGCCAAGAATACCTTTTAATAAGGTTGTTTTTCCGCAGCCGTTTCTCCCAAGTAATGCATTAAATTCTTTTGCATTCATATTGATATGAAAGCTTTTTACGATTTGCTTGTTGTCATAGAACACACTTAGGTTCTTTACTTCAAGATGACCTTTCATATCAGCCTCTCCTTTCTTATCATCAGATAAATAAGAATTGGAGCACCGATAAAACTTGTACAAATACTAATCGGTATCTCACTTGCCGAAATACTTCTTGCTATGACATCAGAGATTAGTAATAGGTTGCTTCCTATCAGACCGGATAAGATCCACACTCTGCTTGAATTGCGTTTAATGATTAGCCTGGCAAGATGTGGCCCGATCAAACCGATAAAACTAATTAATCCGCTGACGCAGACAACGGAGGCTACTACGATACTACATAGAACTAAAATCATAGGCCTAATCCATTTCAAATTCACACCAAGTGCCTTTGCCTCATCGTCTCTTAGTGATAATATCTCAGCTTGACGTCGAAATAACATAAGTAGGAATAGAGAAATTAATGTAATCGGTATAATTAATTTCACTTTGGAGGAGGTTATGGTGTTGAACCCTCCCATCATCCAAAATTCTATGGAGGCTAGTTGGCGTTCCGGGTCAGCGATCATCTTTAAAAACATAATCGTTGCTTGAGCAAGCGCATTGACTACAATACCACTCAGCACAAAACTAGCTAAACTCTTTTGATTTGATTTTGATGCAATCAAAAGAGAAAAACCAAGTGCAAGCATTGCACCTACAAAAGCTGATAGCATCGTGGTGTAAAAGCTACCACTTAGTATTACAATTGCAAATGCAGCTCCTACACTTGCCCCTGAGCTAACTCCAATAATTTCAGGAGCAGCTAAGGGGTTTTTAAAAATTGTCTGAAGAACACTGCCAACATAAGATAATGCAAATCCAGCAATCGCAACCAAAATTGTTCTAGGCAATCTTAGGTTGAAAAATACATTGCTTTTCATAGGAGTCGCAGTTCCAGCTATAATTCCCGGCAGATCCAAGATATTTATTTGATATCTTCCTACACTTAAGGAAAGAATGCCAAAGACTCCCATAAGAATAG